>CAJXLM010000037.1 GCA_913056175.1 uncultured Opitutia bacterium
AAAACCTGGAAGTTGTCGCGTCGCCGCTCGATTTCCTGCTGGGAGAGATTCCCCTTCTCGTAGCTGCGCTCGGCGTTCTCGAGTTCCTCCCGGCGCTGCTGGAGCGAGACTTCGTCCTGCTTCTGCAGCTCGATATCCTCCCGAAAGGCCTCGTATTCCGCCTTGAAGGATTCGTACTGGAGACGGAGGTCGGTGGG
This sequence comes from uncultured Opitutia bacterium, assembly GCA_913056175.1. Taxonomy (GTDB): domain Bacteria; phylum Verrucomicrobiota; class Verrucomicrobiia; order Opitutales; family Puniceicoccaceae; genus CAJXLM01. Next base: position 198 of record CAJXLM010000037.1, read on the forward strand.
GTCGATCTCGAGGAGGAACTGGTCCTTCTCCACCTGCATGCCCTGCTCGAGGTTGCTCTCGAGGACCGTACCGCCCTGTTCGGCTGTGAGGGTCACGCTGTAGGCCGGATTGACCGTGACCGTGCCGGGCACCGCATCCAGAGCGATGCCCGTCTCGACCGGCTGGACGTAGGCCTCTGGACGGAGACCCTGCAGGAAGAAGAAGACGAGGCCCCCGATGAGCCCGAGGGGCAGGAGGACTTTCAGGAGGAACGAGAAAAAGGCTTTCATGGCTGGGGGAAAGAAAGAGCAAGGGCCGGGGAGAGCGCTCTCCCGGGCCGGATCGGCACGCCGCGGAAAGCGGCCACCCTAGCGGGCGTCCTCGAGGAAGCGGACCGCGCGGTCGCGGTTCACGACCACGAGGTACTCCGAGATGGACTCGAGCAAGCGGGCCCGGGCCACGTTCAGGTTGTACTCCTCCTCGTAGAAGTCCTCCTGGGTGACGCGGAAATCGTTCTCCGCAATCGTCCCCTGCCCGTACTCGTCCTTGATCCGCTGATAGATCCGCTGGTCCAGCTGGAACTTCCGCTCGGCCAGCCGCTGCTTCCGCAGACGGATCAGAAGGTTCTCCCGGAGGGCCTGTTCCTCCTCGCGGAGCTCCTGCTCCCGTGACAGCAAGCCGTTCTCCAGCTTGCGCTGCTCAAGGAGGTTGATGCGACGGTTGGCCCGGGTGGAAAAGCCATCGAACACATTCCAGTTCACGGAGAGACCGGCGAAGTAGTTGATGGTGTCGACGTTGTTCTTCGTCGCCGTGTTCACCGGGGCCTGGCTGATGCTCGCGCTGAAGTTCACTTTCGGCCGCTGCTGGGAGCGGATGATCGTCTCGGTTTCCTCGAGCTGGTCGAGCCGGTTCCGGTTCGTCTGGATGGCGAAAGTTCGGTCGACCCAGGTCGGCCCGACCGTCCCCTCGCGGAGCGCTCGCTCGATCTGGTTAAGGTCCAGCTGCGGCACGGAAACGGGGATCTCCGGACGCTCCTCGAGACCGCTCACCCGCATGAATTCCCGGAGGGTCTCCTCCCGCAGGTCGACGGTCTCCTCGATCGCGATCATCGAGCGGTCCAGCCCGATCTGTGCGGAAAGGAAGGCCTCCTCGGAGATCTCCCCGGCATCAAAGCGGGACTGCGCCGTCTCCAGTTCCCGCTCGAGGTTCGACCGCTCCAGGCGCAGGTTGCGCAGCTTCATCTGGTCGAGGATGAGGCTGAGGTACTCCGCGCGCAGCAGCTGGATGGTCGCCTGAAAGCTCCTACGAGTACTCAACAGCGAATTGTTCACGCCGATCTCCCCGCGCCGGACCCGCGCGTTGACCGCGCCCCAGTGGTAAAGAGGCCGGCTCGCTCCGATGGAGACCGAGCCGCTCGCGTTCGAGTCGTTGTCCTGACCTTGACGATCCACGTAGCGGTATCCGAGGTTCCCGCCCACCCCGACGCTCGGGTAGAGGCGGGAACGGGCGATGGTGAGCTCCTCGTTGGCAATCTGCCGGTCCAGCCCGATCTGCACGAGCTCGGGGGCCCGCTCCCCGGCCGTCGCGAGAATGGATTCCAGCGACGGGAGAACCTCCTCCGGCACCGGCAGAGCCTGCCAGTCCGGCGACTCCTGCCCCTTCAGGTCCACGCCCATCGCGGCGAGGGCGAGGCCGGCGAGGAACCATCGGGGAAACGTGAAACTCGGGGACCGGGAAATACGGGGCCGCTGCATGAATCGAAGAGGAAAATCCGGACGGGGACGCCTCGCAACCCAAAACGGGCCGCGAACCCGGCGCACCCGGGAGAGGGTCAGCCTGCGGTCCCGATCCGCTCGCGGTTGTAGCGTTTCGCGGTGATCTCGGCGGACCAGTCCGGGTGTTCGAGGTACCACTGGACGGTGCGGCGGAGGCCGGACTCGAAATTCTCCCGGGGTTCCCAGCCGAGCTCCTCGCGGATCCGGCGGGTATCGATCGCGTAGCGGCGGTCATGGCCGGGGCGGTCCGGGACGAAGCTCTTCAGGGAATGGTGGGGGAGGCCCTCCGCCCGGGGACGGATCTCGTCGAGGAGGGCGCAGAGGGTGTCCACGATCTCGAGGTTGGTGCGCTCGCAGGAGCCCCCGATGTTGTAGACCTCCCCGGTGCGTCCGCCGAGCAGCACCGTCTGCAGGGCCCGGCAGTGGTCCTCCACGAAGAGCCAGTCCCGCACGTTGCTCCCGTCCCCGTAGATGGGCAGGGACCGCCCCTCGAGGGCGTTCAGCAGCATGAGGGGGATGAGCTTCTCCGGGAACTGGAAGGGCCCGTAGTTGTTCGAGCAGTTCGTGGTGACGACGGGCAGCCCGTAGGTATGGTGATAGGAGCGCACGAGGTGGTCGGCCGCCGCCTTCGAGGCCGCGTAGGGACTGTTCGGGCGGTGGGGATGCTCCTCGGTGAAGGGTGCGTCCGCCGGTCCGAGCGAGCCGTACACCTCGTCCGTGGAAACGTGCAGGAAGCGGAAGCGCTCCGCCGACTCCGGGGGCAGCTCCCGCCAATAGCCCCGCACGGCCTCGAGGAGCTGGAGGGTGCCGTCGAGATTGGTGCGGAAGAAGGGTTCCGGCGAGTCGATGGAGCGGTCCACATGGGACTCCGCCGCGAAGTGGACCACCGCCTCCACGCGGTGTTCGCGGAGAAGGGCGGCCACCCGGTCCCGCTCGCGGATGTCGCCCTCCACGAAACGGTACCGCGCCGAGTCCCCCCAGTCGGCCAGATTGGCGGGGTTGCCGGCATAGGTGAGGGCATCGAGATTCACCACGGTCGCGGGCCCCTCGGCGGAGGCAAGAAGATGCCGCACATAATTGCTGCCGATGAAGCCACAGCCGCCGGTGACGAGGAGGGAACGGGGAGCCTGCATGCCCCGCCTGCCATGCGTCAGGAGGGCTCGGGTGGCAAGCCCGCAATCCAGTCCGCCCAGCCCGGCCAGGAGCGCCGGGCCGCTTCCCGGCGCAACTCCTCCACCTCTTCGGGAGCGCGGAGCAGCCCGCCGATGGCGGTCGCCAAGGCCTCCACCGTGACCGCCGGGAGGGTCCGACAGCCGCCCCCCGCGGCGACCTCCCCCATCGCCCCGAAACCGGCGCAGAGGCAGGGACAGCCGCAGGCAACGGATTCCGCGATGGGCAGGCCAAAGCCCTCTGCAAGGGAGGGATAGACGGAGAAGCTCGCCCCCCGGTAGAGGGCCACGAGGTCCGCCTCCCCCACCCGGCCGCGCCAGCGGAGGGGTCGCCCCTGCCGGCGCATCGCCCGGATCCGGTCCGGCCACTCCCGTTCGGCGCGGGCCCGCTGCCGACCGACGAGCTCCAGGCGAAAATCGTGCCCCTCTCCCCAGAGTCGCTCACAGGCGGAGAGGAGCGCTCCCTGGTTCTTGCGGGCCTCGAGGGTGCCCACGCAGGCGAGGACCGGGGTCTTCCCCGGGCCGGGCCCGCTCCCCGGGCCCGCGTTGCGGAACACGGCATCGACCGGCCAGGGGCACACCTCGGGCACGGGGGGCCGGACGGCCGGATCAGCGGCCCCCTCCCCCCAGGCCCGCACGAGTTCCTGCGCGGTGAAGGCGGAGGGCACGAGGACGCGGTCGCAGCGCGCGAGTAGGCCGAGATAAGCCCCGAACCCCTCCCGCCGCTCCGGCGGGGTCCACCGCGGGGACGACCAGCTGAGGGCGTCGTGGGCGATCCCGATCACCGTGGGCCGTTCGCTCCCCGGGAGGGAGAGGAGTCCGCGCAGGGTGGAAATCCGTTCGCGGTCGAGAATCTCGGGGAGGAACAACCGGTCGCCGGGTTGCGGGCCCCTTCCGGGAAGGACCCCGGTGGCCGCTCTCCGAAGGCCGGGCCCGAGACGGCGGCACTCGCGGGTGGAAGCCGGCCGGTAGGCACCCTCCCACACCGCGGGGACCACGGGGACGGCCGAGCCACCAGCGCCCTCCCCGGCCAGTCCCCGCACGATCCGCTGGATGCCCGTGCGCAGGCGGGTGGCCACCGTGGCGGTGGCATCCACCCAGAGCAGGCCGGGACCCCCCGCCGAACCACTCACCGCCCCTCCCCTCCCCCCGTGGCCCTCCCCTCGAGGGCCCGGCGGCGGTCGTTCATCCAGGGCGACGGGCCGCGGCGCAGGCGGCCGAGCCGGAGGAGGGCGTCCACGGTCTTGCCGGCGTTCAGGGCCCAGGGTCGCCGGAGGTGGCGTCGGAGGTAGTGGGCCGGCCAGTCATGGAGGCCCCACTCCCGCGTGGAGGCACCCCACCGGGCGAGGAAGCGCCGGGTGTTGGCGGAATCCGCGTCCTTGCGCCCGGCCGAGGCACTCACCCAATGGCCGACCCGGCTTGCGAGGGCCACGACGACAGAAGCCCCGGCGGACCCCGCCCGCAGGCAGTAGTCGACGTCCTCGAAACCGTTGCGGAAACCCTCGTCGAAACCGCCCGTCGCGAGGAAGTCCTCCCGGCGGAGAAGGCAGCAGGCCGCGGTGACCGCCCGGAAGGAGACCGTGCCCGTCCGGGGCAGGCGCCCGTAGTCCTGACCCCAATGCTCCGGCATCCCCCACGGGTTGAAGACAATGCCGGCATGGTCGATCCGCCCGGTGCGGGCGTTCCACTGCACGTTGCCGACGATGCCCACCCCGGGCCGGAGGGCCTCCTCCATCGGTTCCAACCAGCCGGGAGTGAGGACCAGGTCGTTGTTGAGCAAGGCCACGACGGGGGCCCGCGCCTCGCGCACGCCCCGGTTGTTGGCGGCCGCGTAGCCGCGGTTCCCGGGCTCGCGGAACACCCGGACGCGGGGGTCCCGCCATTCGCCAAGCCGGCTGGGGGTCGCGTCCGTGCTGGCGTTGTCGACGAGCACGCACTCCCAGTCCCAGCCGGTCAGGCTGCCCGGGAGGGCCGCGAGAAAGTCCGCGGTGAGCGGCCACTCGTTGTAAAGGGCCGTGACCACGGAGACCGCGGGGCGGTCCGCCATCTCAGCCGGAACCACGGCCCGGCCGGGCAAGGCTGCGCAGGTAGTCGGCGTAGCCGGTCTTGCCCATACGGTCCGCCCGCTCCCGGAGGCCGTCGGCGTCCAACCAGCCCTGGCGGTAGGCGATCTCCTCCACGCAGGCGATCTTCAGCCCCTGGCGCTGTTCGATGACCTGCACGAAGGAGGCCGCCGCGAGGAGGCTGTCATGGGTGCCCGTATCGAGCCACGCGGTCCCCCGCTCGAGGATCTCCACACGGAGTTCCCCGGCCTCGAGGTAGAGCCGGTTCAGGTCGGTGATCTCCAACTCGCCCCGGGCGCTCGGGCGAAGGGCCCGCGCCCGCTCGCAGACGCGACCGTCGTAGAAGTAGATTCCGGGGACGGCGTAGTGCGAGCGGGGCTCGGCCGGCTTTTCCTCGAGGCTGAGTACCCGGCCCTCCCGGTCAAATTCGACCACCCCGTAGGCCTCCGGCTCAGCCACCTCGTAGGCAAAGATGACGGACTCCCCGCCCGCGGCCGCCCTCCGGACGGCTTCCTCGAAATTGCCCCCGTAGAAGAGATTGTCCCCGAGCACGAGGGCCGCGGGCGCCCCGTCGAGAAACTCCTCCGCGATGAGGAAAGCCTGGGCGAGGCCCTCCGGCCGGGGCTGCTCCGCAAAGGAGAAGCGCACCCCGATTTCGCGGCCGTCCCCGAGGAGATGCCGGAACGCGGGGAGATCCCGAGGGGTGGAAATCACGAGGATCTCGTCGATGCCCGCGGTCATGAGTGCCGCCAACGGGTAGTAGATGAGGGGCTTGTCGTAGATCGGCATAAGCTGCTTGCTCACCGCGAGGGTGAGGGGGAACAGCCGCGATCCCGATCCACCAGCGAGGATAATGCCCTTGCGCGCGCGCTTGCCTTCCATGAGGGGTCAAGCTGCCCGGCCCGCCCCGGCCCGGCAAACCGATTCTCCCGGCGGGAAGCCCGTACTTGACAGCCGAGGCCCCGCCCGTGTTTTCTCCTCGTTTCCCCATGGCCAACACCAAAGCTTCCCAGAAGGACATCCGCCGCATCCGCACCCGTACGGAGCGCAACCGCCAGGTCCGCTCGCGCCTGAAGACCCTCGCCCGCCAGGTCCGCGAGGCCCGCACGGGAGAGGATCCCGAGGCGAAGAAGGCGGCGGCGCGTGCCTTCGTGGCCGCGAGTGACCGGGCCGTGAAGACCGGCCAGATCCACGCCAACAAGGCGGCCCGGCACAAGCGGTCGGTAGCCGACCTGCTGGCTTGACGAAGCGTTCGTCCTTCTTCCTACCGCCGGGGGAGTGGACCGACCGCTCCCTCCGTATCGCTATTCTCCGCGAGGGCCCAGGCGTCCTCGCGCTCGGGCAACCGCTGCCCCCCACCGACCTGCCCGAACCGCCTTCCCGCCTGCTCGCCCGGCTCTACCGGGAACGGGTGGCCCCCTCGGACCCGGGCGCTCTCTGGTCGCCCGTCTACGATCTCCCCACGAGTGGGCCGGTCGTCCTTGCCCGAGACCGGGAAAGCCGCGGCCGGCTGCGGGATTCCTACGGCTCCGGCCACTGGATCCTCCGCTTCCTCCTACTCGTGCGGGAAGAAGCCGGGTCTCCGGGAGAGGACCACTTGACCTGCGAACTTCCCGTGGCCCGGCACCGCCGCGAGCCCCGCTCCCTCGTGTCCCATCGCACCGGTAAAAAGGCCCGCACCCGCTTCCGCAAACTGGCGGAGGCAGGCGGCCTCGCCCTCTGGGAGGCCAGCACCGATTTCCTCCGTCCCGACCAAGTGCGCCTGCACGCGGCGGAACGGGGCCTGGCTGTGTGTGGGGAAACCGTCTATGGGCAGGTGGCCCCGCTCTCCCGGGCCGACCTCCCCGCTGTCCGCCGACCGGGCGGCAGGGAACATGTGCTCCTCGACCGGCCGGCCTACCATCTCCACGCCGTGCAGGCCCCCGAATTGGGAGCGGAACCGGTGACGGAGCCCGCCCCGAAGCCCTTGCGCAAATGGATCGAGGCCCACGCCCCCGAGGGAATCGACTTGCCTGCCGGCGAGGACCGTGCTTTCTTTCTCGTTTTTCCCGAAAGCCGTACCTGATACCAACCATCCATGGGTAACCTGAAGAAGAAACGCCGATTGAAGATGAATCAGCACAAGCGCCGCAAGCGCTTGCGCGCGAATCGGCACAAGAAGCGGCCCGCCTGAGCGGGGCCATCGCGGCTCAACGGCGGGCGCGGGCCGCCCGCTTGCAGCGCTCCGAGCAGTAGCGCACCTCGTCCCAACAACGCGCCCATTTCTTCCGCCAACGGAAGGGTCGATCGCAGGCGGGACAGATTTTCTCGGGAAGATTCTGCTTCTTCACTGCCCCCAAGAGTGAGGTTCGCCCGGCTTTTTGCGAGCTCCCGGGGGCGAAAGAGGGGCGAGGGCAACCTTGCGCGCTTTCGTTCCGATTCCCAATCTCGGATCCGTGTCGCACCCCAACAGCGCCACGGTCCGCTCCCGGGGACCTCTCCTCGCCCTCGTGCTACCGCTGCTCGGAGGCATCCTTGCCCGACGCTTTTTCCTCTCCACCGATCCCGGAGGCGTGCTCCCCTCGGGTGAGCTTCCCTTTCTCGCCGCCGGGCTCGCCCTCCTCTTCGGCCTTCTCACCTTTCTGGCCCACCGGCCGTGGGCATGGTGGCTGGGTTGGTTGCCCGGGGTGTTCCTCCTCGGCTTGCTCCACCCGGGTCTACCCCCACCGGCACCAACGGACCCCGCCCCGGGCCCACCCCGCGAGGAGGTTCGCGCGCTGGAGCCGCTCCAGCCCTTTCGCCACGGGGGACCCTCCGAGCAGGCGCTCGGGATCGGCCGGCTCGTGACAACCGGGGAGAGGGTGTACTACGTGTCCCGGCCCCCGGACGCCACCGGGCACCGCCTGCGGGGGGGCTACGCCTATCCCCTCGTCGGTGTGCTCCGGCCCCTGCGGGATGCGGTGGAGGACGAGGCGTTCGCCGACTATCTCGAGGCCAACGGGGTCCACCTGCACTTCGAGGGAACGGGCATCCTCGGCCGCCCGCGCAATGACCCGGCGGCGCCGGGCGGGGGAGGCGCCGGTCTTCCCCGGCCCTACCTCCTCTCCCCGGTCGCGGCCCTCTTCGACGAACTGCGGGCGCGCGCCGGAACCATCCTCGCAGGAGAATCCCCGGTAGACGGGGAGCGGGGAACCGCCGCCGGGAGCATCGACCCGGGAGCGGTCTACCGCGGCCTCGTCCTCGGCGACCGCACGGCCCTCAGCCCCGCCGCCAAGGAACTCTTCCGGAGGACGGGCACAGCTCACCTCTTTGCCATCTCCGGTCTGCACATCGGCCTGATCGCCGGCTTTCTCGTCGCGGTCTTCAGCCGCCTCGACCAACGGGCCACCCTTCTCTGCGTGGGCCTGCTCCTGCTCTTCTACCTGCTCCTCGTGGGCTCCCCACCCTCAGCAGTGCGCGCCTTCGTCATGGCGATCCTCTTCGGCGCCGCCTTCCTGCCCGGTCGCCGGTACAACCTCCTCGCCGCGGTGGCCGCCTCCGCCGCCCTCGTCCTGTTCCTTGTCCCCAACGAAGTCTTCTCCGCGGGGTTCCAGTTCTCCTACACGGTGGTCCTGGTCATCGTTGCCTTCGGCCTGCCACTCGCCCGGCGCTTCCGGGCGAGCTACCGCCACCGCGACCCGCTGGAGACGCCTCCGCTCTGGTCCTACCAGACCTTCCGGGACAGGGTCACCGATTCGACGGCCATCTCCCTCGCCGCCCTTCTCGGCAGCCTCCCCCTCACGGCCCAGCAATTCGGCATCCTCCCGCTGGTGGCCCTGCCCCTGAACCTCCTGCTGCTGCTCCCGGTGTTCGGGGTCCTCGGCGCGGGTCTCTTCTCGGTCGTATCCGGGTTGCTCCCCCTCCCGGAATTCCTGCCCCCCGGATTCGGCCTCCCCTTCCTCCTCAACGCCGTCGCCCTGCTGCTCGTGCGCGGGATGATCGTCCTCGTCGCGACCGGGGCGGAGCTGCCGGCGGCCTACCTCACCTGGAACCACGCCACCGATCTCAGCGGGGCCCTCGCCCTCACGGGAACGATCGGGGTGGCCCTCTGGGTAGCGGACCGTCCCCGCTTCCACCCGCGCTACCTCCTTCTCCCCCTCGCCGTGCTCGGAGCCGTGCTCGCCACGGGCACCCTGCAGGCCCTGTTCTCCTGAACGCCCCCCGTGGCCGACCCGAAGCCCCGAGGCCCACCCCTTCCCTCCCCCGTCTGCTCGCCGCCCTTCCGCGCCCGGCCCTTCCCGATGGCCCGGGTCGGGTCGGTACGGGTTTTCCACCGGGAGTCCGGGGTCCGCCTTCCGCGGGTGAAACAACGGAATGCCGGGCCAAAATCCGATTCCACTTGGCGGAGCTCTCCCCGCATGGTAATCTTTCCGGTTTTCCTCAATGCAACACTTCCTCGCCGAAACCGACCTGCCCGCCGGACAGGTTCCCCTCCTCTTTTCCATGGCCGCGGACTGGAAACGACTCCGCGGCGGGGAGCACCCACTCCCTCTGCAGGGCCAGTCGTGGGGAATGCTCTTCTCCAAGCAGAGCACCCGCACGCGCGTCTCCTTCGAGGTCGGAATCCACGAGTTGGGCGGGCACGCGGTGCGGCTGGACCAGTCCAACCTGCAGACGGGCCGAGGGGAAAGCCTCGAGGACACGGCCCGTGTGCTCGGGCGCTACCTGCACGGGCTGGTCATCCGCACCCACGACCATGCCGATCTCGAGGCTTATGCACGGGAAGCGGGAATCCCGGTGGTCAACGCCCTCAGCGATTTCCTCCACCCCTGCCAGATCTTCGCGGATGTCTTCACCCTCGCCGAGAAAATGGGCTCGGCCGGGGACGACCTCGCCGCCGTGCGCGGCCGCAAGCTGGTCTTCCTCGGGGACTGCTCCTCGAACATGGCCCACTCCTGGATCCTCGGGAGCGCCCTCTTCGGGATCGAGCTGGTTCTCGCCGGACCGGCCGCCTACCAGCCGGGGCCGGAGATCCGGGAGCGATTGGAAAAGGAATTCCCGGGCCACGCGATCGACTTCCGCGAGGAGGCCACCGAGGCAGTCCGCGGGGCCGACGCCGTCTACACCGATGTCTGGGTGAGCATGGGGGACGAGGCGGAGGCGGCCGAGCGCCGGGCGGCCCTGCAACCCTATGCGGTAACGGGCGACCTCCTCGCGCAAGCCGGCACGGATCCCTGGATCCTCCACTGCATGCCCGTGCACGCCGACGAGGAAATCTCCACGGCGGTTCTCGCCCGGCCACGGGCGGTCCTCTACGACCAGGCGGAGAACCGCCTGCACCTGCAGAAGGCCGTGCTGGCCCACCTCGCGGAGGAGGCCCGCCCGTCCCCATGGTAACGCGCAAGGCGAAGGCCGGGCGCTCCCCGACGGGCAAGGCGGCAAAGGTACCCGCCGTTCCCGCCAAGCAGCAGGGGATCTACCAGGGCACGGAATCCTTCTTCAACCGGGAGCTCAGCTGGCTCGCCTTCAACCAGCGGGTTCTCGAGCAGGCCCGCAGCCCGGACTACCCCCTCCTCGAGCGGGTCCGCTTCCTCGCCTTCGTCAGCTCGAACCTCGACGAGTTCTTCGAGATCCGGGTGGCCGGCCTCATGCAGAAGGTCGACTCCGGGATTACCCGCACGGGTATGGATGGGCTCGAGCCGCGGGAGCAGCTCCGGCGGATCCGGCGGTTGACCACCCGCCTCGTCCACGACCAGTACCGCTGCTGGAACGAGCAGCTCGTCCCGGAGCTCCGCCAGGAAAAGATCGTCTTCAAGACCACCGCCCAGCTCACCCGGGCGGAGGCGCAGAAGGTAGCCCGCAATTTCCGGGAGAACGTCTTCCCGGTGCTCACCCCCCTCGCCATCGACCCGGGCCACCCCTTTCCCCAGATCAACAACAAGTCGCTGAACATCCTCGTCTGCCTGCGCAACCGGGACGAGGAGCCGGAGGACCTGCTGGCCATCCTCCCGGTCCCCCGCATCCTCCCGCGCATCCTCGAGGTCCCCAACCAGCGGAGCAGCTACCGGACCTACGTGTTCCTCAGCGACATCATCGGGGCCCACGCCCACCTGCTCTTTCCCGGCTACGAGATCCTTTCCACCCACGCCTTCCGGGTCACCCGGAACAGCGACCTCTACATCGATGAGGAGGAGGTCGAGAACCTGCTCCAAACCATCGAGGAAGAGCTGCACAACCTCCGCAAGGGGGAGGCGGTCCGGCTGGAGATCGCCGAGAGCGTGCCCGACCGCGCCCTCGAGCGCCTCCTCCACGCGATCGACCTCGAGCGCGAGAACGTCTACCGGCTGAACGGGCCGGTCAACCTGCTCCGGGTCATGGGCTTTTATGAGATGGTGGACCGGCCGGACCTGAAGTTCACCCCCTACGTGCCCGCCCTCCCGCCGGTGCTCGCCGAGACCGGCAACATCTTCGCCGCCATTCGCAGGCAGGACATCCTCCTGCACCACCCCTTCGAGTCGTTCGCTCCCGTGGTGGACTTCCTCCGCCAGGCGGGAAACGACCCGGAGGTCTTCGCGATCAAGATCACCCTCTACCGCACTTCGGGGGATTCCCCCATCATCGAGGCCCTCGCCGAGGCTTCCCAGAAGGGCAAACAGGTCACCGCCCTCATCGAGCTGAAGGCCCGCTTTGACGAGGCCAACAACATCCAGTGGGCCCGCCACCTCGAGGAGGCCGGGGTTCACGTGGTCTACGGTCTCGTCGGGCTGAAGACCCACAGCAAATGCACCCTCGTGGTGCGCCGGGAGGCGGACGGCACCCTCCACCGCTACGCCCACCTCGGCACGGGCAACTACAACCCGAAGACCGCCCGACTCTACACGGATTTCTCCCTGCTCACCCAGCGCACCCATCTCACCAACGAGGTGGCCAACCTCTTCAACAGCCTCACCGGCTTCGCCCGCTCGCCCACCTTCCGCCACCTCCTGGTCGCCCCCTTCAACCTGCACGCTACCCTCCTGCGCTTCATCCGCCAGGAGACCAACAACGCGAAGGCCGGCAAGCCCGCCCGGATCATCGTAAAGGTGAACAGCCTGATCGACGAGGACACCATCCGCGCCCTCTACGAGGCGTCCCAGGCGGGGGTGGAGATTGACCTGATCGTCCGCGGCATCTGCGGACTGATCCCGGGAGTCCAGGGTCTCAGCGAGAACATCCGGGTGCGCTCCATCCTCGGCCGCTACCTCGAGCACACCCGCGTGTTCTACTTCCAGAACCACGGGCGGAAGGCCCGGATCTACCTGGGCTCCGCCGACTGGATGCCCCGCAACTTCTTCCGGAGGATCGAGGCGGTCTTCCCCCTCGAGGACACCGCCCTGCGCAAGCGCATGCTCCAGATCCTGCGCACCTACCTGCGCGACAACGCCCGGGCGAAGCTGCTCACCGCCAACGGGACCTACCGCAAGGCACCCAGCCCGCGCCGCAAGGAAAAGGCCGTCTCCGCGCAGGAAGTCCTCATGGAGGACGCCCAGGAACGCAATGCGCGCGAGCCCGATACCGGTGAGGCTCTCCCCAAGCGGGCCCCGGAGAATCCACGCGCGCCCCTGGAGGTGGCGGGCGTGATCACCGAGGAGGAGCTGGAGCGCGGGGGAATGCCACCTCCCCCCGACGAGAGCGGCCCGTAGGGGCCCTACCCTGTGCGGAGGGAATCCTGCGGGGCTCCGCGCAAGAAACCCCGGCCACGGTGCCGTCGCCGCCCCGTTCCCCTCCTCGCGCCCGGAGCCGGAACCCCCTCCCCGCTCTTATCTTAGGAGAGGCGCTGCTTGAGGTCCTCCTTCGAGGAGAGGCCGACCACCTCGTCCACCTTCTGCCCATCCCGGAAGAAGAGCATGGTGGGGATCGCCCGCACCCCAAAACGCCGGGCCACCTCTTGGTTCTCGTCCACGTTGACCTTGCAGATCATTGCGGAATCCCCCACCTCGCCGGCGATCTCCTCGAGGATCGGGCCGATCGCCTTGCAGGGGCCACACCAGGGAGCCCAGAAGTCGACGAGCGTCGGCTTCCCGGCGCCCTCAATGGTCGCGTCGAATGTTTGGTCGGTGAGATCAGTGATGTTCGCTGCCATAATTGTCTAGAATTCGGAGAAAAGCACGAACCCGAGGGAGAGGGCAAGAGCGGCGGTGGCCGCCAGAGTCACGGCATCCACGAGGAGAGGCCCGAGTCTGCGGCCGGATCGCCGGGCCCTCGTCGTCGAACCGCCGGCGTGCGTGGCTTGCGCCCCCGCCGGGGGGGAATCCTCGGCTACAGGGGCCCGACCAGTACCGGCCGCCGCGGGCTCGCCCCCGGTCCGGTCCGCTTGCCCCGCGTCCTCCCGGGGACCGGGAACCTGCAAGGAGGTACCGGAGCCCGTTCGCCGTCCCAGAGGTCGGTGGGGGGCCGGCGGCGAGTCGGCGCCGGCCTTCCTGCCGCTCGCCTCGCCGTCCGGCCCACGCGATGGCCCGTCGGGAGACGACCTTCCATCCTCTCCTGAGCCCACGCGGCCGGGTCGTTCCAACGGCGGGGTTGCGCTCCCGGTCCGTGGCCGGAGGGGGCGCAGGTTGCGGCCGCCTAATGACAACGGGCGACCCTCGGAAGGATCCCGCGGTTCCCCGCCGCTGGCACCCTCTTCCCCGGCAGCCGCCATCGCTATGAGTCCGCCCGTTTTTCCCGGAGGAGATCGCGGAGTTCCTCGGACTCCACCTCGCCAAGACCCTTTCCGCGACGATTCAGCTCCTCGAAGGTCTTCATGAGAGTCTCGGTCATCCGTTCGTGCGTTTCCTCCGACCCTCCCACCACGGAAAATTGCTCCGCCTGGGTGATCCGCTTGTGGCCGTCCCGGTTGTCGAGACCGACCCCGAGAAGGTGGTGGTGGACCTCGTGGCTCATGATGCCGCAAGGAGTCACAGCTCCCCCCGGTTTGCAAGTGCTCCCTCCTCAACGGGCGGGTGGCAGACAATCTCGCCGAAGGTTTCCTCCTGCACGATCCGGAGGCGACCGACCCGGGCGAGTTCGAGAAGGGCGAGAAAGGAGGCCGCCACCAGGGTGCGGCCGGGGCTCGGCCCGACCCACACCGAGAAGGCGAGGGAGCCGTGGCGGGCGATCTCGCCGAGGGCCGACTCCATTCGCTCGGCCACGGTGACGGGGTCGTCCTCGATCTCGCCGACTCGTTCGCGGTCGAGGAAGCGGCGCAGCACCGCGTTGTAGGCCCCCCACAACTCGAGGGGATCCGTCGGCCGGAGGGGACGCAGGCGGGGGGTCGCGGGGTCAGCGGACACCTGCCGGGGAAGCCGGGAGAGGCCGTGATCGAGCTGCTCCCCCAGCTCCCGCCCGGCCTCCTGAAAGGCCCGGTACTCGAGGAGTTGGCCGACGAGCTCGAGGCGCGGGTCTTCGGGCTCCTCCTCGTCTTCCCCCTCGACGCCGTCCTCCGTGGCCGGCAGGAGGACCCGGCTTTTCAGGTACATGAGGGTCGCCGCCATCACGAAGAATTCCCCGGCGATTTCGAGGTCCTGGCGACCCATCTCGTCGAGCACGGCAAGGTACTGGCGGGTGACCTCCACCACGGGGATGTCGAAGAGGTCGATCTCCTGCCGGCGGATGAGATAGAGGAGGAGGTCGAGCGGTCCCTCGAAGACGGGAAGGCGGACGACGACGTCCCCGTTTTCCGCCACCGCCTCGCTCATGGGCTCACCCGGGCCGGTTCCACAAACTCGAGCCGGTCGCCGGAACCGGGAACAATCCGACGGTAGTAACAGGCGGATCGGCTCCGCCCGTCCGCATCCTTCGTGTGGCAGGATCCCTTCCCCTGGGGAGTCACCCGGTAGAGGAGGGAGTTCTGCTCGCAGTTGACCCGTACCTCGTCGAGCTGCAGCCAGTCGCCACTGGTCTCCCCCTTGACCCACAGCTCCCCGCGGCTGCTGCTCCAGAAGGTTGCCTTGCCGGTGCGGAGGGCGTGCTCGAGGGCCTCGCGGTTCGCATACGCAAGGATGAGGACCTCTCCATTCCGGGTGTCCTGCACGACCACGGGCAGGAGGGCCTCCCCGCCGGCCGCCACCTTCCTCAGCTTGTCGAAATCGAGGTCGAGGACGGGTCCTTCTTCCTTCTCCACGGAGCTCATCCCATCACCGTACGCCGGGCCGGCGGGGAGGTGCAATGCCGGTGGATCCGCACCGACGGCCGACAGGACGCGCCCCCGGCGCTCAGTAGCTGCGCCCCCGACGGCTCTCCTGGAAGTTGAGGTAGGCCTGGTTCAGGGCCCGGTAGCCGCCGGGGGTCGGATAATCGCCGGTGAAGTACCAATCCCCGCGGTGCCCGGGCAGTGCCTCCCGCAGGTCGGCGATGCTCTGGAAGAGCACGCGCACCTCGCCCTCCCAGCCGGGAATCTCCGGGGTGACAAGCCGGGAGATCCGCCGGGACACCTCCTCCTCGGAAAAGCGGTCGTACAGCCGGCGCACGTGGTTCTCCATTTCCGCAGGGGGAAGGTCCCGCTGGCGGAGGCAGGCTTCGTGAACCTCCGCGAGGAGGCTCTCCTCGCCGACTTCGCGGAGGAGGTCCACGACGGCCTGGAAGGCCACGAACGCGCCGAGCTCGGACATGTCGATGCCGTAGCAGTCGGGATAACGGATCTGCGGAGCGGTGGAGACGATCAGGATCCGCGCAGGCTGTAGCCGGGAGAGCATGCGGATGATGGAGCGCTTCAAGGTCGTCCCCCGCACGATCGAGTCGTCGAGCACTACGAGGGTCTCGCCGGGTCCGACGCTCCCATACGAGATGTCATAAACATGGGAGACGAGCCGGGCCCGTCCCTGCTCCTGGCTGATGAAGGTGCGCAGCTTGATGTCCTTGTTCGCCACCTTCTCGCCGCGCGGCCAGTTGTCGAGGATGAGGGCGTCGAGGTCCTCCTCCGCGAGGGTTCCCGCCCGCAAGCCGGCCACAAGCTGGTCGTGCACGGCCCGCCGCCGCCGCTCCCGCAAGCCCTCCATCAGCCCATAGTAGGCGACTTCCGCGGTGTTCGGGATGTAGCTGAAGACGGTCCTCTCGAGGTCGTGGTCGATGGCCTCGAGCACCCGGGGAACGAGGGCCGCCCCGAGGCGCTTGCGCTCCTCGTAAATGTCCGGGTCGTTCCCGCGGCTGAAGTAGATGCGCTCGAAGGAGCAGGAAGCCGGGGGCCGGGCCGGGCGGGCCTGGTGTACCCAGTGGCGGCCGTCCTTCTTGACGACCTCCACGGTCCCGGGGGCCACCTCCCGCACCTCGTCCGCCCGCTTGTGGAAGACGGTCATGAGGGCGGCCCGCTCGGAGGCGTACGCGATCACATCGTCGTCCATCACCGCGAAGAGCGGGCGGATCGCCCAGGGGTCCCGGGTCACGAAAAGATCGCCGTTCCCGAGCAAGCCGCCCATCGCGTAGCCGCCGTCCCAGTCCCGCCCGGCCTGCTCGAGGATGCGGGCGGGATCGAGGCTCTCCGAAATGCGCCGGCTGTTCTCCTGGCCGCCGAGGCCCTCCTCGTCCCGGAAGGTCCGGTAGAGCCGGCTGTGCTCCTCCTCGAGGTGATAGCCGATCTCCTCGAGAACGGTCTTGGTGTCCGTCCCAAAAATGGGATGCTGGCCCCGCGCGATGAGCCGCTCGTTCAACTCGGCGGTGTTCGTCATGTTGAAGTTCCCCGCGAGGAGGAGGTTGCGCATGGGCCAGTTGCTCTTCCGGAAATAGGGGTGGCACGCCTTCTGGCCGTAGCCGCCGGAGGTCCCGTAGCGCAGGTGCCCGAGGAGCAGCTCGGCCCCGTAGTCGAAGTGGTCCTTGACGGTCGCGGCCACCTCCGGCCGGATCAGGCCCTTCCCCACCTTAGCCTCGTAGTCCCGCATGAGCTCGCGGAAGATCCGGTCGAGGGGCTGTGGCTTGGTGGTCCGGCTGCGGGCGATGTAGGGGTCGCCGGCCGGCATGTCCAGCTTCACCGCCCCCACCCCGGCCCCGTCCTGCCCGCGGTTGTGCTGCTTCTCCATGAGCAGGAAGAGACGCTCGAAGCCCCAGAGGGTGCTCCCGTAACGCTCCTGGTATTCCTGCAGGGGACGCCGCAGGCGAACCACCGCCACGCCGCACTCGTGTCCGATCGGATCGCTCATCCGAGACGACGGGGTACCCTCTTCCCCGCTGCGTTCCCCGCCTGTCGCGCCCAGTTCAAGGAGATACTGCATAGTCCGCGCCCGGGCGCACGCAAATCCTTTCCCGCCCTCCGCGGGAAATGCGCAGATCGGGATTGCCAAGGGAACCGGTCCTCTTCTTCGTGGGGAGTGCGCGAGGGAGACCATTCCCCGCGGATCTCCGATCCCGATCCCGGGATCGGACGAGCGGCAGGTTGGGCCCAGCCGAACCTGCGGCAGCGACACCGTTGCCCCCCGATCCGTGAACACCAGCACAACCCAATGACCGACTCGATCGACAAAGAAGCCATCATCCAGGAATTCCGTGCCCATGAGGGTGACACCGGGTCAGCCGAGGTGCAGATCGCCCTCCTCACCGCCCGGATTTCGCATCTCACGGAGCACCTCAAGGAAAACCGCAAGGACTTCCACTCCCGCCGGGGTCTCCTCAAGATGACGAGCCGTCGGCGCAAGCTGCTCGACTACGTCAAGCGCCACGATCTCGACGGCTACAACGAGCTGCTCCGTCGGCTCAACATCCGCCGCTAGGGACATCCCGCGGTCGGTTCCTTGGCTTCCTCCCTCCCCCGATTCCTCGTGTCTTCCCCGGTAGCAGTGAGCGGGAAGGCGCACGTGGGTCCGCGCCGTGCGGGCCCGACCCCAGCATCCCTGCAACCGGAAACAGCATGAAAGAAAAACACCAGGTCCACGCCGAGCCCCTCGGCATCTCCCTCGGCACGGGCACCCTTGCCGGTCTCGCCAACGGCGCCGTCACCGCCACCCTCGGCGAGACCACCCTCTTCTGCAGCGCCTGCGCTGCCAAGACCCTCCGGCCGGGCCAGGACTTCTTCCCGCTCACGGTCGACTACCGCGAGAAGTTCGCCGCCGCCGGTCGCTTCCCGGGCGGCTACTTCAAGCGGGAATCCCGGCCCAACGAGAAGGAGATCCTCACCTCCCGCCTCTGCGACCGCCCGCTCCGCCCGCTTTTCCCGAAGGGCTTCATGAACGAGGTCCAGATCATCGGGATGGCCCTGTCCGTGGACGGGATCCACGAGCCGGACATCCTCATGGTCAACGCGGCCTCCACCGCCCTGATGGTCTCGGACATCCCCTGGGACGGGCCGGTCGCCTGCGTGCGCGTGGCCGAGGTGGACGGCCAGTTCCTCTGCAACCCGACCCACGAGCAGATGCTCGATTCCACTCTCGACCTGATCTACGTGGGCGATGAGGACAACATGCTCATGATTGAGGGGAGCGCGGACTTCATGCCGGAGGAACGCTTCGAGGAAGCCCTCCGTTTCGGGCACGAACAGATCCAGCCGCTCCTCGCCGCCCAGCGCGAACTGGCCGCCCGAGTGGCCAAGGAGAAGGCAGAGTTCACCCGCATCACTCCGGACCCGGACCTGCTCGCCGCCTGCCGCGAGCACGCCGCCGCGCGACTGCCGGACGCAATCTTCGTAGGCGACAAGCAGGCCCGCGGGGCCGCGGTCGACGCCATCAAGGAAGACACCGCCGCCCACATCGCCGCCACCCGGGGCGAGGACGCCGCCGACCCGGACCAGATGTCCCTCTGCTTCGAGGTCCTCCAGGAGGAGGCGTACCGCTCTGCGATCCTCGACGAGGGAAAGCGGGCGGACGGGCGCGGGCCGGGCGACCTGCGGGAAATTTCCGCGGAGACGGGCGTGCTCCCGCGCGTCCACGGCACCTCCCTCTTCAGTCGGGGCGAGACCCAGGCCCTCGTTTACGCCACCCTTGGCACGAGCAAGGACGTCCAGAACATGGACGCCGTCACCGGGGGACCGAAGGAGAAGTCCTTCTACCTTCACTATAACTTCCCGCCGTTCTCCGTCGGCGAGGCCGGCCGGTTCGGGTTCACCGGGCGCCGGGAGGTCGGGCACGGCAATCTCGCCGAGCGTTCCCTGCTGCCCTCCATCCCCGACGAGGAGGACTTCCCCTACTCCATCCGGATCGTCTCGGAGATCATGAGCTCGAACGGTTCGACCTCCATGGCCAGCATCTGCGGAGGCTCCCTCTCCCTCATGGATGCCGGGGTCCCGGTCACCGCGATGATCGCCGGAATCTCCGCCGGCCTGGTCACCGACCGCGATGAGGAAGGCCGCATCCGCAGTCATCGTCTGCTCACCGACATCATCGGGGCCGAGGACCACTTCGGGGACATGGACTTCAAGATCGCCGGCAGCCGCGAGGGGATCACGGGGTTCCAGCTGGACCTGAAGATCCCGGGGCTCCCCTTCGATATCGCCCACGAGGCCATCGTTGCCAACCGGGAAGCTCGCTTGAAGATCCTCGACATCATGAGCGAGGCGCTCCCCGAACCGCGCAAGGAGGTCTCCCCGAACGCCCCCCGCATCCACACTCTCAAGATCGACCCGGAAAAGATCGGTGCCCTCATCGGGCCGGGCGGCAAGAACATCCGCCGCATCCAGGACCTCACCGGGGCCGACATCGACATTGACGAGGACAACAGCGGCCGGGTCATGGTCTACGCCCACGGCAAGGATGCCATGGAGCGGGCCGTCGAGGAGATCGAGCTGTGCACGGCTGAGATCGAGGTGGGCCGCACCTACCGGGGAGTGGTCCGCGGGGTGAAGGAGTTCGGTGCCTTCGTCGAATGCCTGCCGGGCAAGGAGGGCCTGGTCCACATCTCCGAGCTCGCCGACTTCCGCGTGAAGCAGACCGAGGATGTTTGCAAACTGGGCGACGAAATCCTTGTCAAATGCATCGGGATCGACGATAAAGGTCGTGTGCGATTGAGCCGCAAAGCCGCCCTCGAAGAACAAAAGGAAGGAGAGGAACTCGAGTCCGCTCCCTCCTCCTGACTTTCCCTTCCCCCCCCGTGGGGCCGGTCCCTCCCCGGCCCCACAACCCTGGCGCCCCCGCCCCCCCCGGCGGGGGCGCCTCATTTTGGGGACCAGCGGACCTCTGAACCAGCCACCGACCCGGTGGACCCGGTGGTAGGGGGGACACGGTTGCCCGAGGGAGCGGGTCAGCGTCGGGACCGCCCAGCGCGTCCGGAACTCGCGCTCGGGGAACCTCGGGAGTCGCCGGAAGGAACGGTAGGGCTTCGGGTTTCCGGCCCCCGTCCTACGCGGCCTGCTCCTCCTCGAGCACCCGCCGGATGTACTCGGAAACATTCCCGGTCAGCATCCGCGCGCCGTCGGGTCGTACCTCGAGGACCTTGTCCACCACGGGGTCGAGAAAGTCGCGGTCGTGGCTGACGAGGATCACGGTTCCCGCGAATTCCCGGATCGCCTCCTGGAGCACTTCCTTGCTGCGCAGGTCGAGGTGGTTCGTCGGTTCGTCGAGGAGGATGCAGTTCGCCGGGTGCATGAGCATCTTCGCGAGAGCCACACGGTTGCGCTCCCCTCCGGAAAGCACGGAGGTCAGCTTCTTCTGGTCCTCCTTCGAAAACAGCAGGGCCCCGAGGGCCGCCTTCGGGTTGCTGTCCCCGCCGGAGGGGCAGGCGGCCTCGACCTCCTCAAAGACGGTCTTCCCGGGATCGAGTTCCTCTGCCTGCTGCTGCGCGAAGTATCCGAACACGGTCTGCACGCCCACGTCCCGCGTGCCGGCGTCGATCGGTTCCACCCCGGCGAGGATCCGGGCGAGGGTCGACTTGCCCGCCCCGTTCACCCCCACCACGGCGATCCGGTCACCCTTGTCGATGCGTAGGTCGAGCCCGCGGAACACTTGGAGGTCGCCGTAGGACTTGTGCACGCCGTGCAGCTCCACGACTTTTTGGGAGGCGGGGGGTGGGGGTGGGAAGCGGAAAAAGATACGCTTCTCCTCGCGCTCGACCTCCACGATCTCGGTCTTCGCCAGCTGCTTCATCCGGCTCTGCACCATCCCGGCCTTTTTCTGGTTGCCCCGGAAACGCTGGATGAGCTCCTTCTGGCGCGCGATTTCCTTCTTCTGGTGCTCCGCCTTGCGGCGCTGCGCCTCGATCTGCTCGGCCTTCGTCTTCCGGTAGTGGTCGAAGTTCCCGCTGA
Organism: uncultured Opitutia bacterium; assembly: GCA_913056175.1. Taxonomy (GTDB): domain Bacteria; phylum Verrucomicrobiota; class Verrucomicrobiia; order Opitutales; family Puniceicoccaceae; genus CAJXLM01. The sequence goes on from CAJXLM010000037.1 coordinate 21,317, forward strand.
AGGCGTTCAGGTTGCCGAACTTCAGCTCGAAGGTCCGGTTGGTCACGGCATTCAGGAAGGCCCGGTCGTGCGAGATGATGAGGAGGGCCCCGTGGTAGCCGCGCAGGTATCCCTCGAGCCAGTGCTGCGAGACAATGTCGAGATGATTGGTCGGCTCGTCGAGAAGGAGCAGGGAAGGGGTTTGCAGGAGGAGCTTGCCGAGCGCGATCCGCATCTGCCAGCCCCCGGAAAACTCCCCACAATCGCGCTCGAGATCCTCGAGGGAAAAACCGAGGCCGAGAAAGACCCGCTCGATCCGGGAGCGCATCTTCTCCGGCTCGTGCTCCTCGAGCTGCTGCTCCCACTCCCCGATCTGGTCGATGAGCTCGTAGTAGGCCTCCTCCTCGGGATCGAGTTCGTACATCTTCTCGCTCGCCTCGTCGATGCGCGCCTGCAACTCGAGGGTGTCTGCGAAGGCGGACTCCGCCTCCGCCCGCAGGGTCTGCCCCCGCACGGCGATGCCGTCCTGCGGCAGGTAGCCGAGGGAAACGTACGGGGACCGCTCCACCTGCCCCTCGTCGGGCTCGACCTCCCCGAGAAGGAGGCGGACGAGGGTCGACTTCCCGGAACCGTTCACCCCCACGAGGCCGATCCGGTCCCGCGCCCCGAAGGTCGCCCGGATCTCCTGGAAGAGGGCCTTGTCCCCGTACGACAGCGATACATCCCGCAGGGTGATCATCCTCCCCAATGTGCCGAAGGCACCGAGCCTGACCAGCGAGAAATCCGGTAGGGCGCCACGGCGGGACCGGGCGGGCTCGACAGGACCCGCTCGCGTGGTTGGAATACGGCCAACGCCGGACAGTTATGAGTACCCCAACCCCCCCACCACCCCTCAATTACCGCGACTGGGAGGCCGCCGCCCGGGATCGCCTCCCCGCGATGGTCTACGATTACTACGCGGGGGGGGCCCACGACGAGATTACCCTCGCGGAGAACCGGACCGCCCTGGACGCTCTCCGCCTCCACGGTCGGGTCCTCCGCGACATGAGCCGGCGCTCCCCGGTCACGAACCTGCTCGGGGAGGAACTGGCCTTCCCCCTGGTTGTCGCCCCCACCGCCCTCCACGAGATGGCCTGCGCGGAGGGCGAGGCGGCCACGGCCCGGGCCGCCGGGGCCGCCGGCGTTCCCCTCATCCTCAGTACCCTCTCCAATGTCGCCGTCGAGGAGGTCTGCGCGGCCTCGACCGGCCCGGTCTGGTTCCAGCTCTACGTCCAGCGCGACCGCGACCGGACCGCCCGCATGGTCGAGCGCGCGGTGCAGGCGGGATGCTCCGCCCTCGTTCTCACCGTCGATGCCCAGACCTGGGGAATCCGTGAACGGGATGAGCGTAACAGCTTCCGCATGCCGGAGGGCCTCGTCATGCGCAATCTCGCCGCCGCCGAGGCCTCCGGGCGTTTTCCCGAGGTGGAGGGCTCGGGCCTCGCCGCCTACGTGACCGAAAACTTTGACACCGCCCTCAGCGGGAAGGACCTGGAGTGGCTGGTCGAAACGGCCGGGGTGCCCGTGCTCGTGAAGGGAATCCTCCGCGCCGACGATGCCCGGCGCGCGGTCGACCACGGGGCCGCCGGAATCATGGTCTCCAACCACGGGGGGCGACAATTGGACACGGCCCCCGCCAGCCTCGAGGTCCTCCCGGCCGTGGCCGCCGCCCTGCGCGACTCCGGCGTACCGGTGCTGGTCGACGGAGGCATCCGCCGGGGCACCGACATCATCAAGGCCCTCGCCCGCGGAGCCCACGCGGTCGCCGTGGGGCGACCGGTCCTCTGGGGCCTCGCGGTGGAGGGAGAGGCCGGCGTCGCCCGCGTCCTCGCCACCTTCCACGACGAGTTCGACCGCGCCATGGCCCTTTGCGGAGCCCGGTCGGTCGAGGAAATCACACCCGACCTGCTCTCCCCTCCTCCCCCCTCCCACCCATGAATCCGGTGATCCTCAGCAACGATTCCGGAGACCACTCGTGGCAGGTCTCCTTCCGTCCCGACCGCGGCATGTGCTGCACCTCCCTCCGGATCGACGGTCGCGAATGGCTCGATCCGGACACCGCGCCGGAGTACGAGCGGCGCTTTGCCGGACTCGGCGCGTTCATCGGCCCGCACTTCCACAACCGCAAGGACGGCAAGGGTCGGCCCATCGACGAGCTTGCCGCCTTTCCCCACACGGAAATCCTCAAGGCGAAGGGACGCTCCGATCCTTTTCCTCACGGCATCGGTCGCTACGCCCCCTGGCAATGGGAACAGCCCGAACCTCACCGGCTGGTCGCTACCCTGTCCTCCGAGGACGAGTGGCAGGGCTACCGGCTCGGCGACCTCGAGGGCTACCGTTTCCAGCTTCGCTACGAGGCCACCCTCTCCAGCGATGGGCTCCACCTCCGCCTCTCCGGCGAGGCCGACGATCCCATGGTCATGGGTCTCCACTTCTACTACCGCTGGTTCCCCGGCAGCCGGATCCACTCCTTCGTCCAACCGGAGTACAACCACGCCGGCTCCTTCGAACCGCTCCCGACCTCCTGGACCTCCGGTGGCCAACTCGAAATCACCAATCCCGACGATTTCGACTACGGCTTCCTCCCCTTCGACGGCCACTCCGGCGCCCTCGAGTACCTCACCCCCCACGGAACGCTCGCCCTTCACTTCGAGGATCCCCGCCGGCAAGCCGTCTCCTTCCAAATCTTCCGTCCGCCCGAGAGCTCCTTTGTCTGTCTGGAACCTCTCAGCACCCGCAACCCCCGCGCCCTCGAGAACAAAAGCGCCGACCTCTCCGTAGCCTTCCGCCTTTCCTGATCCTCCATACCTTCTCCCGCCGACGCGCCGCGGCACGATCGGGAGGGGCCGCCACCGGAAAATCCCCCGGTCCCCTCCCGCTTCCGGGGAGGGCTGGACCCGGCGGCCGTTTTCGGCACCCGCTCCGCTCTTCCCTTTTCCGGGAATTCTCTCGCCCCGGCGACCGCGGGTCGTCGCCCGCCCCTCAACTGCAACGCGCAATCCCCGCTACCCGTCCCTCCTCCCCCACGAACTTCGCTCGCCTTCCCCTGCCGGTCGGGCCGGGAAATTCAGCCGGAGGGAGGCTGCCGTCGCCAGCGAAGAGTTGCCTGCCCGGGGGGTGCCCGCCACGGTCCGGAATATGAAATCTTCCTTCCTTTCCGTTTTTTTGGGGGCCCTTCTCGTGGGTCTCTCCCCTGTCCTTTCCGCCTCGACCTCGCCCGCTTCATCCCCGGAGGACCCCGCCTCGGTATGGTACCTGGACCGGGATGCACAGGAGAGGCTTGAACTGGAGGGGAAAGGGAATGCCTATGGGGACCTCTCCCTTGCCAGCGGCACTCTGCGCAAAACCCGGGAGGGTACGTCCGTCGGCACCTACACCGAGCGGACCCTTGCGGCCGGCGTTACCATTCCCGGTGGGCGTCGGCACGAGGAGGTGCTCCTCGCTCTCCACCTCGACGGGGGCACGATCCTCGCGGCGAGCCTCCGCACCGGCAACGCCGGCACTCCCCCCCAGCGCACTTTCACCTACGCGGTGATCGGGGGGACCGGTGACTACCGGGGCGAACGGGGCGCGCTCGTGCTGACGGGTCTCTCCGCTACCACCACGGAAGTGCGGCTGGTTCCCGCCGAGTAAGCCCCTCCCTTAGCCCGGGAGACCGACCGAAGTTCCTTCAGGCAACGAAGCTGCGGGCGGTTGCAATCCGGCGCGCCACGATTCCGGAACCCCGCAGGCGGCGCCGAGCAGGGAGCCAACGACCGCACCGCGGTGGCAGTTGTCCCCCCCGACCCGGGCGTTGGCCAGCACCCCGCCGGAGAAGTCGTCCACGAATCCCCGTACGATGAGGAGGGAAGCGGCGAGGGAGCCGGGCAGGTAGCAGGCCGGAGTGTAGCGCTGACGCACGACCCGGCGAAGCTCGTCGATCCCCCAGCCGCCCGCGGGCCCCGGCGGGACGCCCTCAGCCGCGAGGAGGTCGTCGAGCTGCTCGCCATCGGCAAGGCCGACGAGTAGATCGGTCAGCCGCCCCGCGGCCGCCTTCACCTCCGGCCCGCGGTGCGTCAGGGCGACGTGCTCGAGGGCCCTTGCGCGGAGGAGCACGCCCTCGGTGGTACCCGTTTCCGCGAGTCCCGCAAGAAGGGCCGGGAGGGTGGCGAGCCCGCCGATGTGGAGATCGGGGATCGCGCACTCGCGGGGCTCGCGTCCCCGGGCATACTGATCGAAGAACCCCCGCAGGTACTCCTCCACATAGGTATCCTCGTGCCATCCGGGGGTAAGCAGCCGCTCAATCATCCGCTCCAGCCAGAGATCCGGATCGTAGCCCCCGTGTTCCCGGATCTGCGCGTACAACTCGCGGGCAAGCCGATCGTTCAGCGTATTTTCCCCAGCCCGGAGAAACTGGTGGTAGTGGATCCCTGGCTGTCCCCAGTAGCGCGCCTGCCCATGGAGGATGTCGCCGCGGGCATTGCGGGGCCGGTACTTCGAGCGCCAAAGGATACTGTTGGGGTGGGGATTGCGCGGGGTCTCGTAGCCGCGGAAGTCCCCATAATCCGCGTCCATCGCGTCCGTGTCGTAGTACCAGTGCACGGGCATGGCGACGGCATCGGCGACGAGGGAGCCAACGAAGGCGTTGTGGAGCAGGGTTACGGAAAAGGGGGAAAGAGTCATGGCGTAGGGAAGATGGCGAACCGGGCGCTGCGGTGCACAGTCGTCCAACCGCGTCAGCCCAGCCACACCGCAAAACCAACAGGGTACCAACCGCCGGAATCGTCAAGCGCCCCGCACTTCCATCCGTCATGAATTGCGTTTAGAGACAGGCTTTCCAATCACCAGAGAAGCCTGTTGAGGGTTGAGGGGCGGAAGGGTCCACGCCCCCTCCTCCTGAGGCAGCGGACACGCCCGCCAGTGAACCGCGGGGCCAAAGCCACGTCGGCAGGTCCGGTCGCCGGACCCCCGGTCGGGCAATGCCGTGGGAGTCCGGCCTGTCTCCGGGGAACCGTTCGCGGGCTAGTCCCCGCGAATGTGGCTTTTCGCATCGGCCGCCCGGAGCTCTCGCAGTGGCCGCCCTGACGATCCCCCCTCGGTTGCCCCTGCAACTTCGTGGGTAAGGACCGTTCACGCCTCGGGGGCCTCGCCCACTTCCAGAGAATCCGGGACGGGTCTTCTTTCGGCCCAATCCAGTTCCCGAATGCCGCCACCGCCAACCACGACAACGCTGATCCCGTTATTCGAATCGGACAGGAACACTTGCAAACTCGGGAAAGCCCATGCCCGTTTCAAAGCTATGAAAAAGAAATCAACCCTCCTCACCGCCGTGCTCTGTGCGGGCGGGCTCGTTGTCGGTACGGCAGCTTCGGCTGACATGCATTCGGACCATTCCTCCGACGCCTCCATGAAAATGGGCAAAAACGTCGTGGAAGTGGCCGCCGGTGCCGATGACTTCAGCACGCTCGTGACCGCCGTGCAGGCCGCCGGCCTGGTCCAGCCTCTTTCGGATGCCCCTGCCGTCACGATTTTCGCCCCGACCAATGAAGCGTTCGCCGCTCTCCCGGACGGCGTCCTCGAAGCTCTCCTCGAACCGGAGAACCGAGCCATCCTCGTAGACATCCTCGCCTACCATGTGGTCCCGGCCGAAGTACCCTCCTCCGCCGTCGCCCCCGGTAAGGTGGCGTCCCTCGAGGGTGCCGACCTCACCATCGCGGTCGACAACGGCACCGTCATGGTGGACAACGCGAAGGTCATCCAGACCGACATCGAGGGAAGCAACGGGGTCATCCACGTCATCGACGCCGTCATCCTCCCCCCCGGAATCGATCCAGGCGCCCTCGTCAGCGGGAACAGCAGCAGTTACTGACGCCCCCTTGGGATCGCTTGCGCCCCCTACGCGCAAACGCCACCCTCTTCTCGACCGGGCCTCCATTGCGGAGGCCCGGTTTTTTTGGGTTCCTCGGGATTTTCCGGAAAACGAATGACCCCCACCACCCCTCGCCAAGGCCGTCCTCGCAAAAAGACAGGAGCGCGCGGCAACCGAAAGAACCGCCCCCCACCTCCCGCCGTCGACCGAGGAACTGCCGCTACTGCCACCGCCCCCGCACCCACCCTCTCCCCCGCAACCAAAGACCCCTGCCCCAAACCCCACCCCATCCCACTTCCACCATTTCCCCAAGCCCGGTCGAAAGAATATAATGACAGGCTTTCCCCACACTTGACATTGCGGGTGGGTGGTGTTGGGGTGGTGTGGTATGAGACGGCGGCGCTACAAGTTGAGGGGAGAGGGGTACTACTATTTGCGGGGGGAGTTGGTGGGGGAGTTTCGGTTGGGGGTGGAGGAGCGGGAGTTTCTGATGCGGCTGGCGGTGCGGGCGACGGAGTTTTCGGGGGGGGATGTGCTGGAGGGCGTGGTGCTGCCCAGGGGG
>CAJXLM010000038.1 GCA_913056175.1 uncultured Opitutia bacterium
ACCGCGGGCGGTCCCCGTCGAGGAGGTCGACATCCCCCTCTGGGGCGCCCAGCCCTGGCGGCGGACGATGCTGAAGTGAGGGCTCCCGGGGTCCCGGATCTCCCGCGGCTTCCGGTGGTTCCGGGGGTTCCGGAGTGTCTTGGGGCATCGGGGGCGTTGCGGGCTCGCGGGCAGGGGAACGCCTGTGGCGTGGCAGGGGAGTGGGCGGGGGGGCGCGGGCTACTTTCGGGTCTTCCTTCGGTTTTCCGGGAGGCAATGGAAACCAGTGAGGGAGGTTTTCCTGCCGAAGGGTTCCGCCCGGCTGCCGGCCTCGTCTGCAGCGGTCCCCGTTTCATCGACCCAAGCCACGTGGGGAAGCCTTCGGAGTTGCTCGTCCAGAGCATTTCCGGTGTGTTCGTGGGGCTGCAGCTTCCGCACTGTCTCCGTGGTGGCGCGCGCACGGTCCCGTCGTGTTGCGGGAAGAGGTTCAGGTACGGTCAAGGATGCTCCCTGCCGGCGGTTCGCGGAGAGGGCTCCTTGCGGGACGAATCCTGACTCCGCCAGAACTGGACGGGAAACTGCACCCATGGATTCCACCGGCCCCTGGATGGGGGAGAGAGCTTGCACTGACCGAGGAATATGTACAAATGTACTCCTATGCCTCCTGCCAAGTCCTCGCCTCCGGAATCCTTTGCGGCAGCCTGCGCGCGGGTGCGGCGCACCTTTCCCGGTGCCTTTGCGGAGTCCCCGCGGGTGGAGACGGAAAAGATCGCACCCGGCTGGGTGGGGGAGTGTCTTGCCGGGAGCGGGTTGGCCCAGTTGGCCGCGGATGCCCTTGGCTCGCCCGGGGCTCTCGAACTCTGGCGGCGCTTGGCAGCCGAGTGCCAGCGGCGGGGGGAGCGGGTGGCCTGGCTGGATCCGGTGGCCTGCCTGGATCCGCGCAGCGCTTTCCCGGAGGGGGCGGAGGCTGTCCTCTGGGTGCGGGGCCGCGGGTGGGAGAAGGCGCTGGAGGCGGCGGAGTGGATCCTGCGGGACGGCAATTTCGGGCTCATTTGCTGGGATGGTTTCCTTCTCGGGCGTGCAGAGTGGCGCCGGATCCCGGCACCGCGCTGGTATCGGCTGCAACGCCTGGCGGCCCGCCGGGGACTCCTCCTGCTCGCGGGAACCCCGCCGGGAGTGGTGCTCGGAGCGGCCTCCCGGCGCTGGGAGCTACCGGGCCGGCGGGGAATGGATGCGCTCTTTGGGGCGGGTGAGGAAGCCCCTGCCCCCGAGCCGGTTCCCCTTGACCGGGCTGATGGAGGCGCCGGGTCCGCGGAGCGGGTGGGTTGAGGGATGGCCGGGGATTACGCCGTCCTCGAGGTTCCGGACTTTCCCCTGGCGGCCCTCCTGCGGCGCCGGGAAGCCGAGGGGGTTTCGCGTCCGGCCGCCCGGCTGGAGGAGCGTACGGGCCAGTCGCTCGTGGCCGAGGCGAATGGTCCCGCCCGGGAGTGTGGGGTGGAGCGGGGGCAGCGGGTCGGGCGGGCCCTCGCCCTCTGTCCCCGCCTGGCCCTGCACGAGCGGGATGCTGCGGCGGAGGCGGGTGCCCGGGCCCTCCTCACCGGCTGGGCCGCCCGGCTCTCCCCGTGCTGGGAAGAGGTTCGGGAGGGAGTGGTGGCGGTGGATCTGGCTGGTCGGTCCCGGGCGGCCTTCGTCGCGGAGACCTGGGCCCTGCCGGCAGAGGCGGCGGAGGCCGGCCTCTCCCTGCGGGTGGGTCTCGCCGACACCCCGGAGCGGGCCGCCTGGGCAGCCCGCGCGGCCGCGCCCTGGAAGGAGGCGCGGACGAACCCGGATCTCTACGCGGGGGTGTCCCCGGCGGTGCCCCTCCTCCCGGCCCAGCTCGTCCGGCGAATGGAGGACTGGGGCCTGGAGGATCTCCTCGCCTTCGTGCGGCTTTCCCGGGAGGCGGTTGGCCGGCGGTTGGGGAGCGAAGGCCTGCGCTGTTGGGACGAGCTGCGCGGCCGGCGCACTCGTCCCCTGCGGGGGGTCGTGCCGGCGCCGGCCTTCCGGGCGGAGATGGTGCTGGACCCGCCGGTGGAGACCGCCGAGCCCGCTCTCTTCGTGCTGCGCCGACTGCTCGAGGAAGTGCGGGCCCTCCTCGAGCGGGAATGCCGGGCCACCCGGGAGCTCGTGGTTTCCTGGCGAACGATCGACCGCGGGGAGGGGGAGCGCCGGATCGAGCTGGCGGAGGCGGGCCTCCGCGGGGACAGGCTCTTCGCCCCATTGGAGGCCGTCTTCGGGAGCGTGCGCACCGGGGCGCCCCTCGGTTATCTCGCCCTCGAGGCGGTCCCGGTCGTGGTGGGGGCGGAGCAGGGGGAACTCTTCGTGCAGGCCCTGCGCTACCCGGACCGCTTCGCGGAGACCCTCGCCCGGCTCGAGGGGGAGTGGGGGAGCGTCCGTTGCGGGAGCCCGCGACCGACCCCGGACCACCGGCCCGACGGTTTTTCCCTGGTGCCGCCCCCGGCGGTCTTGCCGGCGGGGGGGGAGGCGGGGCTGGCGGGAACCCTCCCCGAGCGGCCGCGGGAAGGCCTGCGCCGTTTCCGGCCGGCCCCCCGGGTACGCGTCCGGCTCGAGGGGGAGCGTCCCGTCCAGTGGGAGGGCGGACCCCGGGAGGGCAGGATCCACCGCTTGCGCGGGCCCTGGGTGGCCTCCGGGCATTGGTGGGAGGAGGAGACCCGCTGGGGGGCCATCGAGTGGGACGCGCAGCTGGAGGGGGGCGGGGTCTTTCGCCTCGTCTGCCGCGCGCCTGGACGGGACTGGTTTCTCGAGGGGGTGTACGATTGAGAGAGGTGGCGCCGGCGGAGGGGGGCCGTCTTGCCTAGTCCGGCAGCGGTGCCGCGCTGAAGACCCGCAGGCCGTGGAGACTCTCCACCGTGAACCAGGTGAGAAAAAGGAGCACGAGGACCACCGCGACCGCCCGGAGGACCCGCCGCCGCCGTCGTTGCAGGCGGTCCCGCCAGCCCACTTCCCGCTTGCCCTCGCGGGTGGAGCGGGCGAGGTGGCGTCCAAAGGACAGCCCGATTCCGCGGCCTCCCCCGAGGTAGGAGCGGAAGCTGCGGGCCCGGTACCGCCGGAAATGGCGCCACCGGAAGAATCGACGGAACAGCAACATGAGACTGGCCTCCTTTGGGGAGAGGAAGACAGGATTCCCATGGACCGCGAGTGAAAATGACGACAAAAAGCCTGCGCGCCCTCAAGGGGGAGCGTCCCATCGTAGCGCTGACGGCCTACGACTTCCCGACCGCCGTGCACGCGGACGAGGCCGGGGTGGACCTTCTCCTGGTCGGCGATTCGGTGGGCACCACCGTCCTCGGCCACCCGAACACCATCCCCGTGACCGTGGAGGATATGCGGCACCATGCGGCGGCGGTGCTCCGGGCCTTGCCGGAGGCCCTCGTGGTGGTCGACCTTCCCTTCGGGGAGGCCTCTTTCGGGCGGGACCGGGTGCTGGAGGTCTGCCGGGACTTCCTCCGGCTCGGGGCCGGGGCGGTCAAGCTGGAGGGCGGCCGGGAGCAGGAGGAATTGCGGGGATTTCTCGTCGAGGCGGGGATCCCCGTGATCGGCCACATCGGTCTCCTCCCCCAGCAGGTCGCCGTGGAGGGGGGGTATCACCGGAGGGGAAGCCGGCCCGGCGAGGAGGACGCGCTCCTCGCGGACGCGGCCTCGGTGGAGCGTTCCGGTTGTTTTGCCTGTATCGGTGAGTTGATCGACGCGGGGGTGGCCGGTCGCATCCGGGAGCACCTCGGCATTCCCTTCATCGGGATCGGCTGCGGTCCCGACTGCGACGGGCAAATCCTCGTCTGTCACGACATCCTCGGCATGGGGCCCGACGATCCCCCCGGTTTTGCCAAGGTCTACGCCGAGCTCGGTACCCAGGTCCGGCGGGCTTTCGAGGCCTACCGGGACGAAGTCCGCTCCGGCCGTTTTCCTTCATGAATATTGCCGTCCTCGGCGCTGGGGCCTGGGGGACCGCGCTGGCCCTGCATCTGCACGCCTGCGGGCACACGGTGACCCTGACCAGCCGGCGGCTCGAGCAGGCGGCGGAACTGTCCACCCGGCGGGAGAACGAGCGCCTGCCCGGTTTCCCCTTGCCCGACGACCTGCAGATCGGCCACGAGAACGCGCCGATCCTCCTCGAGGCCGAGTTGGCGGTCCTGGCGGCCCCCACGGTCGGGCTGCGGGGATTGGCCCGGGAGGTGGCGGCGGCGCGGTCCTCCGCGTGGCGTCTCGTCGCGGCGGTGGCTGTGTGCAAGGGTCTCGAGCCCGGGACCGGCCGGTTGCCGGCGGAGATCCTTGCGGAGGAGTTGCCGGACCTCCCCACGGGTGTGCTCGGCGGTCCCAACCATGCCGGAGGGATTGCGGCGGGGTTGCCCGCGGCGGCCACCCTTGCCTTTCCCGGGGGAACGGAGCTGGCCCCGCGCCTGCAGGAGGAACTCAGCGGCGGTGCCTTCCGGCTCTACCTTTCGGAGGACCCGCTCGGGGTGTCCCTCGGGGGCAGCCTGAAGAATGTCTACGCGCTGGCGGCCGGCTGCGCGGACGGGCTCGGGCTCGGGGACAACGCCAAGGCAGCCCTACTCACCCGGGCCCTGGCCGAGATGACCCGGATCGGGGAGGCCCTCGGGGGAAGGGCGGCTACCTTTGCCGGGCTCAGCGGCGTGGGGGACCTGATGGCGACCTGCTACGGGTCGTGGAGCCGGAACCGCCGTTTTGGCGAGAACCTCGCCCGGCCGGGGAGTGGTGAAGGGCCCGGAGGATTCGTGGAGGGAGCCCGGGCCACCCTCGAGTACCGCGATCGTTGCCGGAGCGCGGGGGTGGACGCCCCCCTCGTGGAGGAGGTCGCCGCCCTCGTCGAGGGGAGCGAGCGGCCGGAGGAGACCCTGCGCCGGCTGCTCGCCCGCCCCCTGCGGAGGGAGGGGTAGTCGCGCGGGGAGAGCTGCGGCGCCTGGGGGATCAGCCCTGCCAGCCGAACTCCCGCCGGTCCCGCCAGGGCCCCCCGTCGGCGTAGCGCTCCGGGTGGAGCACTTTCGGGCGGGGGTCTTCGGCGACGTCCAGCTGGAGGACCATCCATTTCGGATACGGGGGAATTTCCTGGCGGGTGGCCTCGTCCAGCTCGCGGAGGTCCTCCCCGGTCAGTTCCAGGTCGGAGGCAGCGAGGTTGTCGTCGATCTGCTCGGCGCGCCGGCCGGCCACGATCACGCTGGAGACCGCCGGGCGGGTGAGCAGCCAGGCGAGGGAGACCCGGGCGACGCTCACGCCGTGGCGCTCGGCGACCCGGCGGGCCGCCTCCACAGCGCGGAAGCCCTGCTCCCGCTCGATGGGCACGAAGTTCCCGTTCTCCTGGAAGCGGGTGCCCTCCGGGGGCGGCTGGCCGGGCTGGTACTTCCCGCTGAGGAAACCGCCGGCGAGCGGGCTCCACACGAGGATGCCCAGATCGTGGTACTCCGCCATGGAAAGGAACTCGTCCTCGAGCCCGCGCCCGGCGAGGCTGTAGTACATCTGGGCGGTCACGAAAGGATGCAGATTCAGGCGCTCCTGGAGCCCGAGAGCCGTGGCCATCTGCCAGGCGAGGTAGTTGCAGATTCCGATGTAGCGGACCTTGCCGCTCCGCACCAGGTCGTCCATCGCCCGCACCGTCTCCTCCAGCGGGGTGTGGCTGTCCCAGCCGTGCAGCTGGAAAAGATCGATGTAGTCGGTCTGCAGCCGGCGGAGGCTGCTCTCCACGCCGCGGAGGATGTTGTGCCGGGTGGACCCGCTCCGGTTGAAGTTCTCACTCATGGGGAGGCGGCACTTCGTGGCGAGGACGATTTCCTCGCGGATCCCGCCGAGAGCCTTTCCCACCAGTTCCTCGCTCTCGCCAAGGCTGTAGACATCGGCGGTGTCGATCAGGTTGACGCCCCGGTCGATCGCGTGGCGGACCAGTGCGGTGGTCTCCTGCTGGCCGAGGTTACCCATGTTCATCTTCCGGCCGAACTGCATCGTCCCCAGCGACAGTTCGCTGACGATGAGGCCACTGTTGCCCATTCTACGGTATTTCATAAAGCGTTCGAGGATTGGGGGGAGGGGAGGGGCTCGAGGTGGAGGGTGAGGTTGTCGGCCACCGTGTCGTGCAGGTGGCAGTCCTCCCGAAAGGTGCCCGGGGCGAAGAGAACCCAGACGGAGACCGTGCCCGTTCCGGCGATTGGCGCGCGGTGCCAGGTACGCGGATGGAGGAGGGCGCCTTCGCCGGGTTCCACCCGGAAGGCGGCGAAGCGGTCGGGATCCGGCTGGTCCGGCCGGGACGGGGAGGCGCGGCCGAGCAGGAGGTCAATCGGTCCCTCCACGGGAAGGAGCAGCTCGGCGGAGCGGCGGTGCTCCTCGAAGACCGTTGCCTCCCGGGGCGCGGCTTCGACCCGGACCATCCCGGCCGAGGCACCGCTTCTCCCGCCGATTCCGGCGAGACCGTCCCAGAAGCGGAATCCCTCCCCGGCCACGGTTGGTTCGTAGCCTTCCGTACGTATCCTCTCCCCGTAGGCGGCAAAAGTGGGGGAGGAGAGCGGCAGGCCCGACAGGGTGATCCGTCTCATGGTGCCCCGTTTCCCTGGAGGGAGCCGCAGAAGGCCTCGACGAAGCACAGGCCCGCGTAGGCCCCGGCGTCCACCTGGTCCCGGGTTTGTTCCTGGTAAAAGGCGGCCCTCCCCTGGCGGGCGACCATCCCGCGAGCGGCCTCCTCGCCGGCCCGGGCGGCTTCGATGGCGGAGGCGGCGAGTGTGGCGAGGGGATCCTCCCGGCCCGCGAGCGCGTCGGCTACCGGCTCGATCACGTCGAGGATGGTTTTCTCCCCCGGCTGGCACTTGCCCCGGTGGCGAAGGCCGTCCGCGAAGGCGCGGAAAAAGGCAGCGAGATCCGTTCCGGCGAGCTCGTCCTTCCCGCCGACCGCCTTCCCACCCCGCATGAAGCCCGTGCCCATGAGGGTGGCGAGGGTGGAGGGTGCGGCGCGGGCAATGGCCATGCCGACCTCGGCAAGATAGCGGCCCGGATCCTTTCCCTCCGGACGGACCTCCTCGTCGGCGGCGGCGAAGGCCTTCGTCATGGTCAGGCCGAGGTCGCCGTCCCCGAAGCGTCCGTCCAGGGCAAGGAGCTGGTCCTTCTCCGCATCCATTCGCTCGCGGACCGCGTGGACGGCCCGGTGGGCTGCTTCCGTGTCCATGGTCTCCCGGTCGTGGCTCCTTAGGAAGAGCGCTCCCCTTGCTCGAAGAAGGGAGTGCGGGCGGGCCGGCCGAGGAGCCCCTTCAGCTCCTCGTCGAGCTGGAGGAGGGAAATCGAGAAGCCGGCCATCTCCATGGAGGTGGCGTATTCGCCGGCGTCCACCCGGTGGACGGTGATCCCCTCGGTCCCGAGGACCTCGTGGATCTTCCGGTAGAGGATATAGAGTTCCTCCAACGGGGTGGCACCGAGCCCGTTGAGGAGGACGGCGACCTCGTCGCCGCGGCTGTAGGGAAGGTCGGCGAGGATCGGCGGGAGCATTTCCGCGACGACCTCGTCCGCCGGGAGGAGCTTCCCCCGCCGGATGCCCGGCTCCCCGTGGATCCCCATGCCGATCTCCATCTCGTCCTCGCCGAGGGTGAAGGAGGGCTTGCCCACCTCCGGCACGGTGACCGGGGAGGTGGCCACGCCCATCGTGCGGACGCGGTCGCCCGTCTTGCGGGCGACGCGGAGGACCTCGTCGAGGTCGGCACCCTCGGCCGCCTTGGCCCCCGCGCACTTGTAGACGTAGAAGATCCCGGCGACCCCGCGCCGCTTGTCCTCCTCACCCTTGGGCGCACTGGCAACATCCTCGCCGGCCACGTAGGACTCCACCCGGATGTCCTCGAGGTCGGCCATCTCCGTGGCCATGTCGAAGTTCATGACATCGCCGCCGTAGTTCCCGTAGATGTAAAGGACCCCCTTGCCCCCGTGGATGGCCCGGGTCACCGCGAGCATCTGCTCGGCACTCGGGCTCTGGAAGACGCCCCCGACGGAGACCCCGTCGAGGAGGCCCTCCCCGACGTAGCCGAGGAAGAGCGGGAGGTGGCCGGAGCCGCCCCCGGTGGCGAGGGCGACCTTGCCGTCGACGGGGGCGTCCGCGCGGACGAGGCAGTGCGGATCGTCCCCCACCTTGCGGAGGAGGTCCGGGTGGGCGTGGAGGATGCCCTCGAGCATCTCCGGGACGAAGTCGGCGGGCTGGTTGAGGAACTTTTTCATGATGATGGGGTTTCCTGGTTGGGGGTGGGAGCGGGGCGCGGGGTGGCGGCGGCGGACTCCCGCCGCCTCTTTCGCTCGGTGAAGAGGTGGTTGGCCACCATGATGAGGATGAGGAAGACGCCCCAGGTAAAATCGCGGGCAAAGTTGTTGAAGCGCATCATGTTGAAGCCGCTGGAGAGCATCTGCAGGGTGACCACGGCGAGGAGGACTCCGGTGACCCGGCCGTACCCGCCGGACCAGCGCACCCCGGCGAGGAGGTTCACGAGGACCGCCTGCAGGATGTAGCTCTCGCCGTAGTCGGCCTTCGCCTGGTTGGTGCGGGCGATCATGATGATCCCGGCGAGGGCGGCGAGGAAGCCGCTGCTCATGTAGGTGCGCACGAGGACGGAGCGTACCGGGATGCCGGCGAAGCGGGCGGCGGTCTCATTCGTCCCGATGAGGAAGAGGCTCAGGCCGAAACGGGTGCGGTTAAGGACAAGGGCGACGACCGCGGCGGCGGCGAGGAAGAGGTAGAGGGGGACAGGCAGGCCGAGAAAGCGCCCGTTGCCGAGGGCGAGGAAGGCGTCCGGGAATCCCGGGACGGCGTAGCCCTTGGTGAGAATGATGGCGATGCCGGAGAAGACCTGCCAGGTCCCGAGGGTGACGAGGACTGGGTGGATGCGGAAGCGGGAGACAATCATCCCGTTGCACCAGCCGGCGAGCACCCCGGTGACGAGGGCCACGGCAATGGCGAGGGCGAGGACCGGGACGACCGCCGCGGGCGGGCTGTCCGGCCCGAGCAGGGAAACCATGAGGAGGGCGGCGAGCACGCTCGTGAGGTTGGCGATCCCGACCACGGACAGGTCGATCCCCCCGGTGATCATGCAGAGGGCGAGTCCGAGGGCGAGGAGACCCAGCTCCGGGAAGGAGTAGGACATGGAGACGAAGTTCCGGAGCGTGAGGAAGGAGTCCGGATTAAGGGCGACCATCGCCGCGAAGATGGCCACGGAGACGAGGATCAACCGGTTCAGGTTGTCGTCCGCGGTGAGGATCCGGCGGAGGAGGGGTTTCCGTGGGGCGGGTTCGCTCATGATTCCGCGGTCAGGCCGGCTGGGGGGAACGAAGGTGGCGCACCTGGGGGAGGACGACCGCGACGATGAGAACCATCCCGGTCACGAAGCGCTGCCAGTAGCTGGGGATGCCCAGCAGGATGAGGCTGTTGTTCATCACGGTGATGAGGAGGACGCCGAGGACCGTGCCGAGGACCGTGCCCCGACCGCCGCCGATGCGGGCCCCGCCGAGAACCACGGCGGCCAGCACGTTCAGCTCG
Organism: uncultured Opitutia bacterium; assembly: GCA_913056175.1. Lineage (GTDB taxonomy): Bacteria > Verrucomicrobiota > Verrucomicrobiia > Opitutales > Puniceicoccaceae > CAJXLM01. Next base: position 9,545 of record CAJXLM010000038.1, read on the forward strand.
GTGCCGACGAGGTCGAAGGGGTTGCCGGAGCGGACGTGGGCGCTGTGGATGAGTCCGGCGATCCCGGCGAGGAAGCCGACATAGAGGTAGATGAAGGTTTCGATCTTCCAGATGCGGAAGCCGGCCCGCCGGGTGGCTTGGCGATCGCCCCCGAGGGCGTACACGCCGCGGCCGAGGGTCGTGTAGCGGAGGAGGATCCAGGTGACCACGGCGAGGAGGAGGAAGACGAGGACGGAGGTGTGGATGCTGTAAACCGGACCGCCCTCACCCCCGAAACTGAGGGCCTTCGATCGGCTGTAGTCGATCATCGGGTCGGAGAGCCGGTTGATGATCCTCGTGTCGACGAAGGTGAGGATGAAGCCCTGAAAGGCACTGAGGGTGCCGAGCGAGACGATCAGGGTGGGCAACTGGAAGCGGGCGATGACAAAGGCGTTGATGGAGCCGAGGAGCACCCCGATGCCGGCGGCCATGAGGAAGGGGAGGAGGACCGTGCCCTCGTAGTCGATTCCGCTGAAGAAGAGGTTGGTCAGGTAGAGGGCGACCACCCCGATCGCGGGGAAGGAGATGTCGATCTCCCCGGAGATGAGGACGAGGAGCAGGCCGAGCGAGAAGATCCCGATGACCGCGCTGCTCTTGAGGAGGGCGAAGAGGTTCCAGAGGGAGAAGAAGGCGGGATTGACCAGGCCGACGAGCAGGGAGAAGCCCACGAGGATGACGGCCACATAGAATTCGTGCTGGCGGAGCAGTCTTCCCATGGCGGCGAGCTAGACCCCGGCCGTCCCGGCGGTCTCGGCAAAGTGGGCGTTGAGGGTTTCCTCGGTCACGCTCTCGTCGAACTCGGCAGCCAGTCTCCCCTCCCGCAGGAGGAGGACCCGGTTGCAGTTGCTGACCACCTCGGGGAGGTCGTCGCTGAGCAGGAGCACAGCCATGCCTTCGGCGGCGAGCGCGCGCAGCCTTTGGTGGATGGCTTCCTTCGAGCCGACGTCGACGCCCACGGTCGGCCCGTTCAGGACGAGGACGCGGGGGGTGCGGGCGAGCCAGCGGGCGAGGAGCACGCGCTGCTGGTTCCCCCCGGAAAGGCTTTGGGCGGGGACCTCAGCGTTGGGAGTGGCGATTCCGAAATCGCGGATCCACTCCTCCACCTCGCGCCGGGCCCGCGCGAAGTCGAGGAAGCCGAAACGGCCGGCCAGCTCCGGGAGGATGCTGGCGATGATATTGCGATGGATGGATTGCTCGAGGAAGAGACCCTCGGTGAGACGGTCCTCCGGGACGTAGGCGATCCCCGCGGCGAGGGCCTCCTCCACGGAGCGGATCCGCAGGGGTTGGCCGTCCAGCCGGACGCTGCCCTCGCGGGCGGGCAGGAGACCGAAGAGTCCGAGGGCCAGCTCGGTGCGCCCGGATCCGAGGAGCCCGGTGATGCCGACGATTTCCCCGGGGTCGACCCGGAAGGAGACGCCCCGGTAGGCGGGCGGTCGGCCGAGGCCCTCGACCTCGAGGACCGGCGGGCGTGCGCCCGGGCCGGCGGTGTAGTGGAATTTCTCGTCGCGAACGGACCGGCCGGTCATGGCCTCGGTAATGCTCCGCTCATCAAAGTCGGTCGTGGGCCCCTCGGCGACCTTGGACCCATTGCGCAGGATGGTGAGCCTTTCGCTGATCCGGAGGACCTCGCGGAGCTTGTGGCTCACGAAGAGGATGGCGATCCCCTCCGCGCGCAGGTTCTCGATCACGGTGAAGAGGTTTTCCACCTCGCGCTGGGTCAGCGCGGTGGTCGGCTCGTCCATGATGACAAGCCGGGCGTCGTGGAGGAGGGCCCGGGCAATGGCCACGAGCTGGCGGTCGGCCACCGGGAGCTCACCCACGGGCCGATGGAGGGGAAGCTCCCGCCGGATTCGCGCGAGGGCCTCGCGCGCGGTCGCCCGGATGCGGGACCAGCGCACGATCCGCCGACCCTGCTCGACCTCGTTGTTGAGGGCGAGGTTTTCAGCCACGGAAAGGTTTGGGAAGAGGGAAAAGTCCTGGTAGATGACCTGCACGCCCCGGCGGATGGACTCGAGGGGCGTGACCGGATCGAGGTCGGACCCGCCGATCCGCACCCGGCCCTCCTCCGGCGGGTGGACCCCGGCAATCACCTTGATGAGGGTGCTCTTGCCGGAGCCGTTCTCACCGGCGAGGCAATGCACCTCGCCCTCGCGGATGGACAGGTCGACACCCCGGAGGGCGTGCACGCCGGCGAAGCGCTTATGGATGTCGTCCAGCTCGAGGAATTGCGGGGGTGGCATCGATCGGTACCGTGCGGGAGGAAAACCGGGCGGTCGTCCGCTCTCCCGCGCAGGGAGAGCGGACGGAGCCGCCCGGGAGAGAGGAAGTCGGCGCGAGCTTCTCTTAGAAGTCGTACTCGTCCATGTTCGCCCGAGTTACGTCGACCCAGGCCGAGCCGTAGAAGAGGTTGGGCTTATTCGGGTCCTGGAGGAGGTCGGTGTAGCCCTCGAGCTCGAGGTTCGCCCCGTTCTCGAGGCTGCCACCTTCGAGGAGCGTGACGGCGATCTCGTTCATGGCCATCCCGGCCGTGGCCGGATCCCAGAAGGAGATCATTTCAACGGCTCCGCTCTCAAGATACTGGCCGGCCACTGAGACAAGGCTGGTGCCGACGACCTCGACCTGGCCGATCATGCCGCGCTCTTCCACAGCGAGGCCGGCTCCCGGAGCGGTGGTCATAGCGCTGCCCTGGACACCCCCGAGGTCGGGATGGGCGGTGAGCAGCTCAAGGGTCTTCTCATAGGCGGTCTGCAGGTTGTCGAAGTCCTCCACCTTGTTGGCGACGAGTTCCATGCCCGGGTACTGTTCCTCCTGCAGCTCGACGGCCGCGTCGACCCACTCGTTGTGGCTCTTCGACTGGAGGCTGCCCACGAAAGTGGCGTACTTGCCCTCGCCGCCCATGCGCTCGGCGAGGTCGACCATGAGGTGGCGGCCGTAGTCGGCGTTGTTGAATGCCTCGATGATCACGTCGGCGTTCTCGAGGCTGGAGGCCTCGTGCGCGACCACGACAATGCCGGCCTCCCGGGCCCGCTGGAGCACCGGCTCCACCGCTTCCACCGAGAAGGGGACGACACAGATCGCGTCGACATCCTGGGCGATAAGGTCCTCGATGATGCGCACTTGCTCGGCGGCATCCGCCTGCGAGGGACCGAGCAGGAAGGTGTCCTGGCCGGTTTCCTCGCCGAAGGCTTCCACACCCTCGCGCATCCGGTCGAACCAGGCGATGCCGTCGACCTTCACGACGGTGGCAATGGTGTACTCTTCCGCCTGGACCGACGGGGCGGCCGGAGAGAGGAGGAGACCACCCGCGAGGGCACCCAGAGTGAGGGTAGACAAACGATTCTTGGTTTTCATAGGGGGTACTGTAGTGGGGGGTTGATAGGAAAGTCGGATAGACTTTCCAGTGACGTTGGCATTTGTATCGCGCGGAATGCTTCCGTCAAAGAAAAGAAGTTCCCGCAGCTGACTTTTGTCACGAACTTTCCCGCTGGACCTCTTCCTTGAGGGCGAGCAAGTCCTTCATGACCGGGTAGAGGTCGGGGGTCGTCCCCGGAAATCCGAACGCGCGCACGAGGGCTTGGTGGTGGAGGTAGAGGCGTTCGTAGACGCGGGTATGGGCGGGAACCGGGTGGAAGCGGGCCCGGGCCGGGCGGAGCATGGTCGCTTGGGCGGCGGGGAGGTCGGGGTGGGCCCCGGCGAGGACGGCCCCGGCGAGGGCACTGCCGAGGGCGACGCTTTGGGAGGAGGGGGCGAGGGCGAGTTCGCGGCCGGTGAGGTCGGCGTAGATCTGGAGGAAGAGTGGGCTCTTCTCGGCGACCCCTCCGGTGCAGACGACCTCGTCGATGCGGACGCCGCCGGCCTCAACGGCCTCGAGGATCATACGGCCCGTCATGGCCACGGACTCGAGGCAGGCGCGGTAGATGTCGGCGGCGGAGGTGTGCAGGGTCTGGCCGAGGAGCAGGCCGCTCAGGCGGGGATCACTGAGGGGGTCGCGGTTGCCATTGTTCCAGTCGAGGGCGAGCAATCCGCTCTCGCCCGGCCGGAGCCGGGCGGCCCCCTCGGCGAGTCCGGCGTGGTCGCGGGGAGCGTGTCCGGAGGCGATGCCGGCCCACCAGCCGAAGACATCGCCCACGGCGGTCTGGCCGGCCTCGACCCCGAAGAGCCCCGGCAGGATGGAGCCGCGGACGTAGCCGGAGATGCCCTCGAGGCGGGGTTCCTCCCCAGCCGGGGGGATCACTGTGGTATCGCAGGAAGAGGTACCGATGACCCGGACGAGGCGGCCGGGGCGCACTCCGCAACCGATGGCCCCGTTGTGGACATCGATCTGGCCGACCGTGAGGGGGATCCCGGCGGGGAGACCGAGGCGCTCCGCCCAGTCGGGGTGGAGGGTGCCCGCGGGGGTGGCGAGGTCATGGGCGCGTTCGTAGAGCCGGTCCCGGAGGGCCGGCAGGCCGGGGTGGAGCGTGGCGAGAAAGGCGGCGTCGGGAAGCCCTCCCCACTTTTCCGCGTAGAGGGCCTTGTGGCCGGCCCCGCAGACACTGCGGACGATCCGGGTGGGGTCCGTGATCCCGGCGAGCTGGGAGGGGATCCAGTCGGCGAGTTCCACCCAGGAGTGCGCCGCGGCGAACACTTCCGGGGCGTGGCGGGCGCAGTGGAGGATTTTGCTCCAGAACCACTCGGACGAGTAGGAGCCCCCGCACCGCTCGAGGAACTGCGGGCGCAGCTCGCGGGCCCGCGCGGTGAGGGTGAGAGCCTCCTCGTGGCTGGTATGGTCCTTCCACAGCCAACACTGGGCGTCGAGGATGTCGCGAAAGTGGTCCTGCTGCCCGAGGGCGCGGTTGGCGGCGTCCACCGGCAGTGGGCTGGAAGAGGTGGCGGCGGTCCCGAGGGCCGCCACCCGGTGCTCGCGGAAGGCGGGGTCGTGGGAGTGGGCGTGCTCGCAGCCCGCGTGCACCGCGGCCACGAGGGCTTGCAGGTAGTCACCGGGGTGCTGCCGGGCGAGGTGGGGGCGGGCCGGATCGAGGAGGATGCCCTCCTCGCCACTCGGGTAGGGGGCGACGCCCGTCCCGACTTCTTCGCCGTCGGCGGTGCGCACGAGCAGGGCCCGCACGGTGTTGGTCCCGAAGTCGAGACCGATCGTGTAGAGGGGATCGCTCATCGCACCGGATCGACACCGGCAGAGGATGGGGCGGGAACCGTGTGGAGTCGAGCCCGCTCAGAGAACGTGGCTGGGCACGAATTCGTGGATCGGGTGGAGGAAGCGCCCCAACTGGGAGGGAGGGACCTCCGCGAGGGTCTCCAGGGAGACGGCCCCGTCCACGGAGATGTCGTCGATCGCCGTGCGGCGGAGTCGCTTCAGGTAGGCCCCGCAGCCGAGTTGCTGGCCGAGGTCGTGGGCGACCGTGCGCACGTAGGTGCCCTTGCTCACTTCCATGCGGAAGTCCACCTCCGGCAGGCGCAGGGCGAGCAGGTCGAAGCTCGCGATGTGGACGAAGCGGGGCTCCCGCTCCACCTCTTGCCCTTTCCGCGCCATCTTGTAGAGGGGCACTCCCTTCTGCTTCTTCGCGGAAAACATGGGGGGGAGCTGGTACTGGTCGCCGAGGAAGGAGCGAAAGGCGGTGGCGAGGTCCTCCTCGGTCAGTGGGGGCACGGGCTTCTGTTCGAGGACCTGTCCATCCGCGTCCTGCGAGTCCGTGGTAGTGCCCAGCTCGAGGGTGCCCTCGTAGGTCTTGGGTTGGCTGGTGAGGAAGTTGGAGGCCTTCGTGGCCCGGCCCACGAGGAGCAGGAGGAGCCCGGTGGCCATCGGGTCGAGGGTGCCGGCGTGACCGACCTTTTTCACCCGGAAGAGGTTGCGGGTCTTGGCGACAACGTCGTGGGAGGTCCACTCGGTGGGCTTGTCGATGAGGAGGATGCCCTCCAGGTCTCGTCCGGTCGTAGTCATGGAAGGGTCAGGCGAGGACAGTGTCAGCGGGGGGAGGGCCGAGGGAGGCGAGGTGCTCCGCGAGCGTGCGGACCATCCGCGGGTGGAATTCGTCGTAGGTGGTGCCCTCCACGTTGAAACCGGCGGCGCAGGCATGGCCCCCCCCGTTCCAGAGGCGGGCGACGGCATCCACCTGGAAGAAGGGGTCCTTGCAGCGGAGGCTCCCCTTGAGGGCCCCTCCCTGCTCCTCGACATAGACCCCGATGCGGACCCCGGCGAGGGAGCGGGCGTAGTCGACGAAGCCCTCGCTCTCCTCCCGGCTGGTGCCGGTGGTCCGGTAGTCCTCCTCGCGGAGGCAACTCGTGCAGACCTGCCCGTCGCACTCCAGGCGGAGACTGTCGAGGTAGCGGGAGAGCAGGCGCATCTTACCCGGGGTCTCCCGTTCGTAGAGGAGGGTGGCCACGCCGGCTGGATCGGCCCCGTACTCACAGAGCCAGCGGCAAATCTCAAAGGTGCGGGGGGTCGTGGAGGGATAGCGGAACTGCCCGGTATCGGTGGCAATGCCGAGGTAGAGGGCGTTGGCGGTCGTCGGGTCCGGTCGGTGCTCGCAGGCGAGGAAGAGCTCGGCGAGGATCTCGGCGGTGGCGGAGGCCCGGCTGTCGACGAGGTTATGCTCGCCGTAGCCGGGATTGGACCGATGGTGGTCGATGTTCAGCAGGGTGCCCGGCATGGCCGCGCGAAGGTCGTCCCCGATGCGGGCGGCGTCGGCGCAGTCCACGGTGAGGGCGGTGCGGCGCTCCTCGGGCAGGGACCCTTTCTCGAAAAAGGGAGTGTCCCCGGTGAAGGCGCGCAGGGTGCGCGGGATGGCGTCCGTCTGCAGGGCGACAACATCGAGATCCATGTCCCGGAGAAAACGGGTGAGGGCCACTTGCGAACCGATGCAGTCCCCGTCGGGGCGCTTGTGCCCGCAAACGGCGAGGGGAAGGTCCTGCCACTGGAGGAGGAGGGAGCGGAAGTAGCCAGCGTCCCAAGGGGCGGGGAGGGGGGAAAGGGTCATGCGGAGCCCTGTTCGAGTTCGTCGAGCCTCTCGATGAGGTGAAAGCCGCGCTCGAGGGACTCGTCGTGGACGAAGGTGAGGACCGGATTGTACTTCAGGATGACCGCCCGGCCGACCTTGCGCCGGATCTCCCTGGCGTGGCGGCGGAAGAATTCCGCGACGGTGTTCGGGTCGACCTGGTCGCCGAGCAGGGAGTAGTACACCCGGGCCTGGCGCAGGTCGGGGGCGACGTCCACCTCCGAGATGGTCACATAGACCGCCTCTTCCTGGTAGTCGGTATGGAGGAGGGTGCTGATCTCCCGGCGGAGGAGCTCGTCGACCCGGGGCTTGCGGCGCGGCATGGCGAAGGGGGGGATTAGAGGGAGGGCCGGAGGGTCTCGGTCTCCACGCATTCGATCTGGTCGCCCTCGCGGTAGTCCTTGAACCCGGCGAGGGAGACCCCGCACTCGTAGCCGGCCCGGACCTCGGTGGCGTCGTCCTTGAAGCGCTTGAGGGTGGCCAGGCGGCTTTCGTGGAGGAGTTCCCCGCTGCGGAAGAGGCGGGCCTTCGCGTCGCGGCGGAGCCGACCCTCGGTGACCATGCAGCCGGCCACGAAGGTCCGGCCGACCGGGAAGACCGCGCGGACCTCGGCGACCCCCAGCTTCTGCTCCCGGACCTCGGGCTCGAGCAGGTCGGCCATGGCGTCGCGGACGAGGTCGAGGAATTCGTAGATGATGCTTTGCTGGAGGATGGAGACCCCGTGGTGCTTGGCGTGGCCCTGCACACCGTTCTCGAGCTTCACGTTGAAGGCGAGGACGGTGGCCCCGGAGGTGGCCGCGAGGTCGATGTCCCTCTTGGTGACCGGACCGACTTGGCGGCTGAGGATCTGCAGGTCGATGCGATCGGTGGGGATCTCCCCGAGGGTGTGCTCGACGGCCTCGAGGGAGCCATTGGTATCGGCCTTGAGGATTACGGGGTAGCTCTGCTTACGCGTGCTCTCGATGGCCGAGAAGAGATCCTCCACCGTGGGGGCCCCGCCTCCGGCCGCGGAGGCTGCCTCGCGGGCGGCTTCCTGCTCGCGCTCGCGTTCCTCGAGGAGTTCTTCGACCTCCTGCCGGGCGGCGCGCTCGTTCTTCACGGTGTGGAAGGTGGCCCCGGACGGGGGCGCGTCGCTCCAGCCGATCACGCGAACGGGCTCGGAGGGCACGGCCTGTTTCACGGACTGCCCATTGTCGTTGTAGAGGGCCCGGGCCTTGCAGGTGCAGGTGTCGCAGACGAGGGCGTCGCCCACCTTGAGGGTGCCCTTCTGGACGAGGACGGTGGCCGTCGGCCCGCGACCCTGCTCAATGGTCGACTCGAGGATGACCCCGCTGCTCTTTCCCTTGAAGGGTGCCTTCAGCTCCATGATTTCCGCCTGGAGCCGGATCATTTCGAGAAGCTGGTCGATCCCCTCGCCCTTGAGGGCGGACAATGGCACGGCAATCGTTTCGCCGCCCCACTCTTCCGGTGGGATGCCCCGCTCCTGCATCTGCTGGCGGACGCGATCGGGATTCGCCCCGGGAGCATCGATCTTGTTGATGGCCACGATCACCGCGTTCTGGGCCTTCTGCGCGAAGCGAAGGGCTTCGTCGGTCTGTGGCATGAAGCCGTCGTCGGCCGCCACCACGAGCACGGCGATGTCCGTAGTGCCGGCCCCCCGCTCGCGGATGCCGGCAAAGGCGGCATGGCCGGGGGTGTCGAGGAAGGAAATCTTCTGGCTTTCCTCGCCGATGCGGTACGCCCCGATGTGCTGGGTCATTCCGCCATGCTCACCGGCGGCCACCTTTGCCTTGCGGATGGTGTCGAGCAGGGTGGTTTTTCCGTGGTCGACGTGGCCGAGGATGCAGACAACGGGGGAGCGGGGCTCGGGGGGAACTTCCTCGAGCACCTCCTTCTTCTTGCGGCTGCCGGCGCCGGCGGCGGTCTCGCCCTCCCCGCGGTGGCGCACCTCGAGGGCGAAGCCGTGGGAAGCGGCCACCTGCACAGCCACCTCCTCTTCGATGGTCTGGTTCATCGAGGCGAAGATGCCCCGGTCCATCAGGTCGGAGAGCAGCTGGAAGGGCTTGAGCCCGAGAAGGGTAGCGAAATCGCGGACAATCAGGGGCGGCTTGGCCACGAGAGGGGCCCCGGCGGGGGCGGCCTCGGCCGATCCTGGCTCCCCATCCGGGCTGGCGTCCTCCCCGGAAGGCTCCGTACCGGCGGGGGGAGGAGCCGACTCATCCGGACCCCCAGGGGGGCGAGGGGGCGCGGGTGGGCGGGCTCCCGGCCGGGGAGGACTGGGGGGCCGCGGGGGAGCGCTCACCCCGGTACGGGCAGGAGAGGGAGGAGGGGGAGGAGGGGGCGCGCCCGATCCCGCGGACCCTCGCTTGGGCGGGGGAGGAGGCGGTGCCGCAGGCCGCGCGGGGGCGGAGGAGCGGCCCGCGGGGGCGGACGGGCGGCTCGCGGGCGGGGGTGGGGGAGGGGGTTGGGCTGCGGTCGCGGGCTTGGGGGCCTGGGCCGGAGTGTCCACCGCCGCAGGCTTCCTCTCCGGAGTCGCCTTGGGTGGTTCGGGTGCGGGAGGAGGCGGGGCTCCGCCCCCTCCCGCGGGGGCCTCTGCCGGACCTTCGGCTTCCGGTTCCGCGGGCGCAGCCTCATCGGAGGCGGTTGCTTCCTCCTCCGCCGAGGCCGGACCTAATTCCTGGATGAGCGATTCCGCGGTAATGTTGTCAATGCTGCTAGCGACGCTCTTGACCGCGTAGCCACGCTCCTTGAGCAGGGCGAGCAGCTCCTTGTTTTCCATGCCAATTTGCTTGGCAATCTGGTGAATTCGTAGACTCATCCTCTCCTTGCTTCCTTCGGGGGCGATCCGCCCGGGGGACCACGGCTTCAGGCCGTTTCCACCTTGGCCAGTATCGCGTTGGCATATTCTTCACTAAAGCCTACATCGACGAGATCTTCAGCTCGGACCCCCTCGAAAGCGGCCGGGCTGGTAAAGCCCAGCTCCACGAGGCGCATGGCGGAGGGCGGCTCGATCTCGAGGGTTTCCACAAGCAGCTTGGCCGCGGCCTGCTTCCGCTGGTCGAGGGTGAGGTCCTCGCTCTCTTCCCGGCGGATGTCGAGTTTCCAGCCGAGCAGTTGGGAGGTCAGTTTCGCGTTCATCCCGCCCTTGCCGATGGTCACGGACAGGTCCGACTCGGCGATCTCGAAGGAGAGCCGCCGCTCGCGTTCGTCGACTTGAATGTTCTTGGGCGTTGCCGGGCTCAGCGCTTCCACGAGTTGTTCCCGGATGTCCGAGTAGTACCGGATGATGTCGACCTTCTCGCCGCCGAGCTCGCGGACGATGCTCTTCACCCGTGAGCCGCGCGCGCCCACGCAGGCACCGACCGGATCGATCTTCGGGTCGGTGGTGTTCACACAGATTTTCGTGCGGTAGCCGGGCTCGCGGGCCATTCGCTCGATGAGGACGGTCCCATCGGAAATCTCGGTGACCTCCAGGTCGAGCAGGCGGCGCACGAAGCGCAGGCTGGCCCGGCTCAGGATGAGGCTGGGACCGCGGGAGCCGCTCTCGATCTTCAGGAGCAGGGCTCGGATGCGGTCCCCGGGATTGAAATTTTCCCGCGGGATTCGTTCCCGCCGGGGGAGCAGGGCCTCGGTCTTCCCAAGGTCAACGATGAGATCACTCCGGTCCCGGCGGTGCACGACGCCGCTGACGATGTCGCCCACCTGGTCCTTGAAATCGTCGAAGACCCGCTCGCGTTCGAACTCCCGGATCTTCTGGAGGATAGCTTGCTTGGCCGTCTGGGCGGCAATCCGACCGAGGTAGGAGGGGTCGATCGGTTTCTCGATCTGTTCCCCGATGTTTGCGTCTTCCTTAATTTTCCGGGCGTTCTCGAGGTGGATTTCCCTCTCTGGATCGCCGACCGAGTCGGTGACCGAGAGGATGCTCCATGCGTGGATGGCACCGCTCTTCGGATCAATTTCGATACGAAGCTCCTGCCCGGCGTGCAGGCCGCGCTGGGCGGCGTTGTGAATCGACTGGGTGATCGCCCCGATCATGTCGGACCGGGCGATCCCCTTCTCCTTTTCCATGTATTCGAGAACGGAAAGTAATTCGCTGCTCATCTGGCTGAAAATAAAAAAAGCGGGCCGAGACCCACTTTATCCGGGCGGTTTCTGGCAAACCTATGAGATTGGCCGCCGGGATCCGCCGAGTCAAGCGAGACTCCCCGGGCCCAGCCGCGCGTGGAGATGGTCCCGCCCGGGATGCCGATGGAGCGCTCGGGTTCCCTCGAAAACGAGGTGGGTGCTCTCCGTGGGCGTTTTGCCTTCCGATGTGCGGCTTGACAGCCCGCCCCCGGCTTCGAGCTCCCTTGATTAGGTCATAAGGGAAGAGGCGCAGGGTCCGGTCATCCCAGACGGGACAAGTCGATATCCAAGCCCACCGTGTCTCCGGTGGCAAGCCCTCTTCGTTTTTTCCGACAAAGGATTGACCTTCGCTTCGCGTCACCGCTACTTCTTCCCGCTTTGCCGGGGCCAGATAGCTCAGTCGGTAGAGCAGAGGACTGAAAATCCTTGTGTCGGCGGTTCGATTCCGCCTCTGGCCACCACTTTCGTAAGTCGCTCCAAATCAGTACAAACGAGAAGTAGGGTTAAGGGTATGCCGTGGTAATGATACCAAACTGATACCACCAGTAAGGGAGCATGGGCGGGATGGGTGTTGGGGGCAAGAAATCGCGGGTGGGGGGCGCGGGAAGGTGGTCCCGGGCGGTGGGGTCGCGAGCGTTCTCCGGGGTCGATGGTGGTTCGCGGGGCGCTGGGGAAGAAGGGCTCGCTTCTTCCCTTCCCGCATCCTCGTCGCGGGATAGGGTTGCGCGATTCTTGGGCATAGGTTTGGCTCCGCCTCTATGCCGAAAGTCATTTTCCAAAAGTCGGGCCAAGAAGCCGAGTGGGACGGGAGCGAGGACAACCTCCTCGAGTTGGGCGAGTCGCTCGGGATCGACCTCCCCTTTGGCTGCCGACAGGGGCGGTGCACGAGTTGCCAGCAGACCATTGTTTCGGGATCCCTGGAATATCCGGATGGGCACGTAGGCGAGCCCGACCCGGGGAAGCAGTTGCTCTGCTGCTCGGTTCCCTCGGGCGAAGAGGACCTCGTGATTGAGGCGTAAGGCCTGGGTTAGAGCGGCGCCGGACGGGGCCACTGCGCTAAGCCGTGGTCGATTCCTGTGCTTTTTTGAGCACCTTTCTCAGGAGTTTCCCGCGCCCGGATCCTCTCCGCCCTGCTCGACCCACCACTCAATCGCTTCCCGGCAGGTGTAGAAGAAGGCGGCGTGATCGTCGTGGGGCGAGGTGACGGCGAAGCGGCGGCCGGGGCTGGTCCGCACGTAGCTGCCGTCCGGTAGTACCCAGACTCGGGTGTCCTCGGGGGATTCCGGATGCCAGGGCCGGCCGGCGTGGCCGAGGGACTCCTCGGCGGCCAACCGGTCGGGGTCCTCGATGGCTTCCTCGATCGCCTCAATCCGCTGGCCTTCCCCCTGCCAGAGGGCCTGGATGGCGGCATCGTGGGAGGCGCAGCTTTCGTAGAGGTGTTGGCGCATCTCGTCGTTCTGGTAGAGGCCGAGGGAGGAGTAGAGCTCCTCGGGACTTTCGTAAACAAAGGCAGCGGAGCTCTCTGCCGGATCGCCACGGGGATCGAGGGAGGTCTGGGCGATCACGTACCGTCCCCCGGTGACTTGGTACACTCTCACACGGGTGCCCACCTCGCTCTCCTGGATCCCGGCAGAGGCCTCCGCGATGAGGCGACCCCAGTCGTGCAGGGGCGCGCGGTCGGTGCGCTCAATGCGGAGATCCTCGCCCTCCCAGGTCGCCTCCCCGTCGTCGCGGGCGCGCTCGTTGAGGAGAAGACGAATGGCCTCCTCGTCCCCGAGCAGTCGAGCCGCCCGGAGCTGGGCTCCATCCCGCAACTGGATTGCCTCCGCAGGATCGTAGCCGGCGTCCCGCAGGGATTCGGCAGAGAGGACATGGCAGGGGATCTCCTTGAGGCCCGCTTCCCGGGCGGAGGCGATGCGGTGGGCAAGGGTCCAGGGGTGGTACTCTCCGCCCGACTCCACGACCACGGCGGGGGCACCGGTCCATCCCGACTCCTCGAGACGGGCGGCAAGGCTGTCACCGGCAGGAATCGTGTCGGTGGGTTGGGGGAGTTGATCGACGGGGACGAGGGCGATTTTCTCGGACATGCGAAGGTTTGTGCAGGTTTTTGGTGTAGGCGGAGCCTAGCACGGACGGTCCAGCTCACCAACCCCGAATCGTCTACCGGCAGATCCGGTACGCTGTAGGCCGGGGGCCGGGCCCGTCCGGCGGCGTGGCTCAGGGGTTGTCAGGGTCCTCGTGGTTTTGCCGCAGCGCCCGGTAGCCGTTGTCCCGGAGGTGGCGGCTGATAAGCCGCGATTCCCCGGGGTCGACGCCGGCACTCTCGAGGATGCGCTCCCCGAGCCGGAGGCTTGATTCGAGGGTGTCCGGGAGTACTTCGGTGGCGCCGGCCTCCATCATCTCGTCGGCCTCGCTGAGGAAACGGGTGCGCACGAAAATGGGGAGGTCCGCCTGGGATTCCTGGGCCGTGCGGAGGATGCGGCGGGTGGCGGCGGGGTCGCGTACGGTGATGACGAGGGCGCTCGCCTCGGCGATGCCGGCATTGGCGAGGATTTTTTCCTCGGAGAGATCCCCGTAGTACAGGTTTCCTCCCCGCTGCCGGACTTCGTGGACCCGGTCGGGATTGAGGTCGAAGGCGATGGAGGGGATCCCGGCCTCGGTGAGCATGCGGTCGATGGTGGCCCCGACCCGCCCGTAGCCGGCGAGAATGACGTGTTGCCGCTGTTGGTTCACCGGGAGGGGATCGGGGACTCGGTGACCCCCCGGGCCGCGGCCGGCGCACCATCGGCCGGCCCGTTCGGATAGGCGGGCGAGGAAGGGGGTGGTCAGGAGGGTCAGCGAGATCACGAGGATCGCTTTGTTGAAACCGGGTTCGAGGATGAGGCCGCTGGAAAAGGCGGCGCCGAAGAGGACGAACCCGAACTCCCCGGACTGCCCGAGGAGTACCGCCACCCGGGCCGCGGTGGCCCGGCCCACCCGGAAGGCAAGGGCCAGCAGGAAGAGGATGAGGACTTTCATCGTGATGATCAGCAGGGCCACGCCGACAAAGCGAAAGGGCTCCGAGACGAGGAGATGAAGGCTGATCGACATCCCGATCGAGATGAAGAAGAGGTCGAGGAGGAAGCTTTTGTAGGGGTCGACGATCGCCTCGACCTGGTGATTGTACTTCGTGCCGGAGAGGAGCACTCCGAGCGTGAATGTACCAAGCGCCATGGAGAGGCCCGCCAGGTCCATGAGGTAGGCCGAGCCGACCACCGCAAAGAGGACGAGCCCGGCGAAGGCCTTCCGGTTGTTCCGGCGCAGGAGAAGATCGGCGAGGCGGGGAAAGACGAACTTGCCAATCACGGCGACCATGGTGAGGCCCCCAAGGCCGAGACCGATTTCCTGCAACCCGAACGTTTCCGCCGTGCTCCCTGCCGCCAGGAACGACACCATGGCAAGCAGGGGGATGATCGCGAGGTCCTGGAAAAGGAGCACGCTCAGGGTCACTTGTCCGTGCCGGGTTTGCAGTTGGCCGCGCTCGCCGAGGATTGGCAGGACGAAGGCAGTCGAGGAGAGAGCGAGGCCAAATCCGAGGATGAGGGCCGATTGCCAGGAGGAACCGACGAGCTGAAGGATCGCCGCCAGAACGACTCCGATCCCGACGACTTGGGCCGCTCCGAGGCCGAAAACCATTCCCTTCAGTTCCCAGAGCCGCCTCGGATTCATCTCCAGGCCGATCTGGAAGAGGAGGAGAACGACTCCGAGCTCCGTGAATTCCCGGAGTGCGCTGCCCTCGCCACTGATGTCGAGCACGGAGGGTCCGATGACGATCCCCGCGAGGATGAAGCCGAGAATCGTCCCGAGCCCGAGGCGCGAGGACAGCGCGGTGGTCAGGAAGGCCACTCCGAGAAAAACGGTGGCGAGGTAGACGAATTCGTGGATGTCCATGAGGGGATCGGCGGGGGATTCGGCGGCGGGGATTCGCCACGTGGAGGATCGTTCCGCTCGCCCCGGGCAGGCAAGGGTCTTGCTCGCGCCGGGGAAAGTGGAATTTTGCGTCCACGGGGGAACGGTGGGCGGGAGGCACGCGGCCAATGAACACCGATGCCGACCCCGGGCGCCAATCCGGGCCGCTGCTCTGGTGGTCCTCTCGCTCCAACAGGACCCCTTGGATCGTTTTTTCGCTCCCGGGATCCAATTCCGTTGACTAACGGGCGGGTCGCACAGATCCTCCTCGCAATGGTACGTCTGCTGGGCGTTCCTTTCCCCACAACCCCCAACCCCGAATCACAAGGTTACCCCTATGATCTACGCGAGCCCTGGTTCCGCGGACTGCAAGGTGCAGTTCAAGAATCGCTACGAGAATTACATTGGCGGCGAATGGACGCCCCCGGTGGACGGAGAGTACTTCGAGAACGTATCACCGGTCACCGGTAAGCCCTTCTGTGAGATTCCCCGCTCCAAGGCGGCGGACATCGACAAGGCCCTTGATGCCGCCCACGCGGCCGCGGATGCCTGGGGCAAGACCTCGGTCACCGAGCGGTCGATCATGCTGAACAAGATCGCCGACGTCATGGAGGCGAACCTTGAGACGCTCGCAGTCGCCGATACCTGGGACAACGGCAAGCCGATCCGCGAGACGACCATCGCCGACTTGCCTCTCGCCATTGACCATTTCCGCTACTTCGCCGGGGTCATCCGGGCGCAGGAGGGCAGCCTCAGTGAGCTCGACGCCAACACCGTCGCCTACCACTTTCACGAGCCGCTCGGGGTCGTCGGGCAGATCATCCCCTGGAATTTCCCGCTGCTCATGGCGATCTGGAAGATTGCTCCGGCCCTCGCCGCCGGGAACTGCATTGTCCTGAAACCGGCCGAGCAGACCCCCGCCTCCATTTGTGTGCTCCTCGAGCTGATCGACGGGATCCTCCCGGCCGGCGCGCTCAACGTGGTCCACGGTTTCGGGGTCGAAGCCGGCAAGCCGCTCGCCTCCAGTCCGCGCATTGCCAAGATTGCCTTTACAGGGGAAACCACGACGGGGCGTTTGATCATGCAGTACGCCGCGCAGAACCTGATCCGGACGACCCTCGAGCTCGGCGGCAAGTCCCCGAATGTCTTCTTCGAGGACGTGGCCGCGGCTGATGATGACTACTTCGACAAATGCCTCGAGGGCTTCACCATGTTTGCCCTTAACCAGGGTGAAGTCTGCACCTGCCCCTCCCGCGGGCTCGTCCAGCAGTCCATCTACGACGACTTCATGAGTAAGGCCGTGGAGCGGACGAACGCGATCAAAATGGGCCACCCTCTCGATACCGATACCATGGTGGGTGCCCAGGCCTCCCAGGAGCAGATGGAGAAAATCGTCTCCTACCTCGAGCTTGGTACCCAGGAAGGGGCTAAGGTTCTCGCGGGGGGCGGTGCCCGCAAGATGGAGGGCGAGATGGCCGATGGCTTCTACGTCGAGCCCACCATCTTCGAAGGCCAGAACTCCATGCGCATCTTCCAGGAGGAAATCTTCGGACCGGTGGTCTCAGTGACTTCCTTCAAGGACGAGGCGGAAGCACTCCAGGTATCCAACGACACCCTCTACGGGCTCGGAGCGGGTGTCTGGACCCGCGACGGCAATCGCGCCTACCGCATGGGCAGGGGCATCAAGGCCGGTCGGGTCTGGACGAACTGCTACCACCTCTACCCGGCGCACGCCGCCTTCGGGGGCTACAAGCAGTCGGGCATCGGCAGGGAAAACCACCTGATGATGCTCGAGCACTACCAGCAGACGAAGAACCTGCTGGTGAGCTACGCCCCGCAGGCCCTCGGCTTCTTCTGAGCCATGACGGTGGAAGTTAGCTCCAAGGTCACGGCCACCCCGGAGGCGCTCCAGCGCATCGAGGAGCTCAAGGCCAAGCACGGTCCCCTTATGTTCCATCAGTCGGGGGGATGCTGCGATGGCAGCTCCCCGATGTGCTACCACGAAGGCGAGCTCCTTGTCGGCGACAACGACGTCAAGCTCGGTGAGATCGGCGGCTGTTCCTTCTACATGAGCGTTCCCCAATACGAGGTCTGGAAGCACACCGACTTGATTATCGATGTGGTGCCGGGCCGGGGGGGCATGTTCTCGCTGGAAGGGCCGGAGGGCTACCGCTTCCTCACCCGATCAGAGGTCTGCGCCGTCGATAGCGACGGCACGGATGGCTGACCGGGCCGGTTCAACCGGAATTTCCAAGGCTCCCGGCGCGATCGCCGGGAGCCTTTTTTGGGGACCCCCACGATTTCCCGCCGAAAGGGGTCGCCGCAGCCGCACTCGATAAGGGAGCCGGAAAGGAAAGGTAGGGGAGCGCTGCGGCCGAGCGAACTTGTCCACTCCGTCTTCTACCAGCGGGCCGGGGACGCCCTTCGGTTTTCCGAGACAAAGCAAACCGCAGCACGCTATCGCTCATTCCCACCAACCGCACCGACCCAACCCCGTGAGGCCAGAGGGGTTCTCGCCTTTGGGGAATGCAGCGACCATCCGAGGTCGTCGCCCTCTGGAGGGACTCCTCTGGGAGGGACAAGGCTAGCAGGCAATCCCAAGACGAATCCGAGGGCGGCTGATTCGAGGCATTGGGAGGATTCCCGAAGAACGGAAAGAGGCGATTCTGGCCAAGCTGAGCGGCCCGGATCGCAAGCCGGTGGCGGTTGTTGCCGCCGAGGAAGGAGTCAGCACGACGACCTTATCCAACGGGCGCAAGCAGGCCCGCCGGGAGGGCCGACTGCTTCCCGACCACGATGACAGTCCGGAGGGCTGGTCTGCGCAGGACAAGTTCAACGCGGTGCTGGAGACGGCGGCGCTGAGCGAGGCGGAGCGATCCGAGTACTGCCGGCGGCACGGGCTTTA
>CAJXLM010000039.1 GCA_913056175.1 uncultured Opitutia bacterium
CGCCCGGGGCCCCCGCGAACCGGTCGTCTTCCGCAACATCGAGATCGAGAAGAACCTCCCGCCGAGCTGGCGGTAGGAAAACACCTACTGCATCAATGGCGATCCGGTGGAAGCCGAAGAATCGACTGATGATCGGAGGGCAACCAAGCGTTCCAAGGAGAGGAATGTTCCTTTCGCTGAAGCTCCGGAAAGTGGGGAAATCAGTTGTGCAGATGACATCCACAGACTCGGGAGTAGCGGCTTGATGAAATCCGAACCGAGTTGTGCCAGCCGGCGATCCCAAGAATCCCGATCCGGGGAAGATAATCAGCCTTCGCTCGGAGGGGAATCATCCACCGAAACCCTTGCGAACATCCTTCTGTACACTCCGGTCAGTGTGATCGTGCCCACCCTGCGCGAGGTGGAAAATGTCCGACTGTTGCTCGAGCGGTTTTGTCGGCTGCGAGAGCAGACCGAGGGAGTATTCGAGGTCCTCATTGTGGATGACAACAGCGGTGACGGTACGGCGGAAGCAGTCGCGGCAACGGGATATCCGTGGGCGCGCTGCATCGTCCGTACCGAGAACCCGGGCTTGAGCGCTTCGGTGCTAGAGGGCTTCGCCGAAGCGACCCATCCGATCCTCGTGTGTATGGACTGCGACCTCAGTCACCCTCCGGAACGGATTCCCGAGTTGGTGTGGCAATTGCAACGGGGTGATCGCTTTGCGCTGGGCTCCCGCTATGTTCGCGGAGCCACGACGGATGAGTCGTGGGGTTTCTTTCGGTGGCTGAACAGCAAGGTGGCTACGCTCCTTGCCCGCCCGCTCACGAAGGTACGCGATCCCATGTCCGGATTCTTCGCGCTGCGCCGGGAAGACTTCGAGCGCGTGCAGGACTTGAATCCGGTAGGCTACAAGATTGCCCTGGAGATACTTGTGAAGGGACGGTTTGGAGAAGTAGGAGAGGTTCCGATCCATTTTGCGGACCGCGTCCATGGGGAAAGCAAGCTGACCTTTCGCCAGCAACTTCTCTACCTCAGGCACCTCCGCAATCTCTACCTACACCGTTTTCCGACGCGCATGGAAATTTCTCAGTTCCTCGCGGTGGGAGGGTCCGGTGTCTTGGTCAATTTTGCCCTTCTCACCGTGCTCTCTCTTCTCGGCGCGCCGGATGCGGTGGCCCTGTCCGGGGGAATTCTGGGGAGTGTCCTCAGTAATTTTCTGCTCAATCGACGCTTTACTTTTCCTCACGGGCGCCGGGGCAATTTTTGGAAACAGATGGGGGGCTACGGAGCCGTCACCGCGGTGGGTGCCCTTCTCAATTACGGAGTCGCCCTCTCCTTGCGCCAAACCCTGTTTGTCGAGATACCCTTCGGCCTGTATTTTTCGGCTTTCGCAGGGATCGTTGTCGGAACCATCACCAATTTCACAGGATACCGTTGGTTGGTCTTTCGCCGATGAGGACTTCCCCGCGCCATGGGACCGTAACTCCCTCGGCAAGAGGGGAGGGAGGAAAACGGACAACCTTCCACTCCCGGTGGGAAGCGGTCCTCTTTTCCTCACCGCGATGGGCCCTTGCCAGCCTTCTTGTCATCACAGCGACCGCCTATCTTGGCGTTTTTGCCGCCGGAGAGCTAACCGGCCGGAGTGCGCAGTCTTCGCAGGTTCACTTTTCCTACCTCGCCGAGTCGTTTCTCGAGGGAAGGCTCGATGTCGATCCAACGCGGAACCCGGAACTGATCGAACTGGTTCCCTACGAAGGAAAATGGTATGTCCCGTATCCTCCCCTGCCAGCCTTGTTGGCGCTGCCCCTCGTGGCGGTTTTCGGACCGGAATTTCCCACCGCACTCCTTTCCATCGTCTTAGCCGTGGCCGCCGTGGCCTTGGTGTTTCTCTGGGTGCGGGCGCTCGGGGTGGACCTGCGGGCGGCGTGGTGGAGCGGGCTGCTCTTTGCCCTCGGGAGTGGTTTCTGGTATTCTGCTGTTAAAGGGTCGAGTTGGCAGTTGGCCCATGTGGTGGGGGTACTCTTCTTGGCGGCTGCCCTTTTGGAGGCGAGGACCGGGGGACGGGGGTGGCTGGCGGGCTTGCTCCTCGGTGCGGCTCTCTGGTCGCGACTACCCATGGTTCTGGCCTCCCCGGTCCTTGCCTACTTCCTATGGGAGCGACACCGGGAAAAGGGGGAAAGCTTTCGGCGAACGGTGGGCGAGGTTACGGCAGCCGCAGCGGGGGTTGTGTTTTTTATAGGCCTCAACGCCCTCTACAACTATCTGCGTTTTGATACCCTCGCCAATGTGGCATACGAATGGATTCCAGGGGTGCTGGAGGAACCGTGGTATAACGAAGGGATCCTTAGCCTTTCCTACCTCCCTCGTAGCCTCTTTTTCGCGCTGCTGCGTCCCCCCGCAATCAGCGGGGAGTTTCCCTACCTCGTACCCGACGCGAATGGGTTGAGCCTCCTTCTCCTCACTCCCGCTTATTTCCTTCTTTTTCGGGTAAATCCTCGGAGCCTGCGGGTTTGGGTCCTGCTCCTCGGTATCCTTCTTTGCATGGGTCCAGGTTTGCTGCATGGCTGGCCGGGTGGAACTCAGCTCGGCTATCGCTTCAGCCTCGACGCGGCCCCCCTGCTGATCGGGCTGCTAGCCTTGGCCATGACGGGACGGTGGACGAAAGTAATCCCGGGCTTGGTCCTGCTGAGCGTCTTCCTCAATGTCTGGGGTCTAGTCTTTTTGCAGTCAGTGAATGAGGGCTTGCGTTGGTGGCCTGCCCTCCACTGAAGCGGTAGCACGATCGCGCTCGTTTCGGAGCGAATTTGCTTCTCCGCCCCCATGTTTGTCTCTGTCCTCCGCCGTCTCCACCGCCTCGCCGACCGGCACCTTCTTCTCGTGGTGGGGCTCGGCGTGGTCGGGCTGCTCTATGGGCTTTTCCTTTACCAATCCGCGGAGATCGAGGTCATCGTGGAGGTGCCGGAGGAGGGGGGGCTGCAGGTGTACTGGGCGGGTCCGGGGCAGAACTTCAGTGAGAGCCGGACGAGTGGAGCGATGCTTCCGGCGGGGCAATCGACAGTGGTGGTTCGGGGGGGACGGATCAGGGAGGGGGGCCGCTTCCGGGTCGACCCGCTCCGCGGGGAGGGTGAGGTGCGCCTCCTCGGGGTGCGCGTGCGCCAGCGGCTGTCCCGCGACTGGAACCCCCGGCTGCACGGGGAGGAGGGTCCGCGGGCCGCCGGGGACGCCGTGCTCGCCGCGGACGGCGGTCCGGGCCTGCTCCTTCGCTCTACGGGGGAGGATCCGCAGCTTTGGTGGGACCGGGTGGAGCGCGGACCGGAGGCTCCGGGCGCGGGCCGGGCGTGGCGACAGGGCATGACCGACCTGCTCGCTTTTCTCCTCCTCGCCGCCTTCCTCCTCCTTCTCGAGCGGAAGGTGCCGGCCCTCGACCGGGTCTTTCTCCGCCGCCTCTACTTCGTGCCCGCGGTTCTCCTCGTGGTGAGCGGCGGAGTCTACGCCATCGCCATCGGGTCCGCCCACGGCAACCACCCCGATGAGCCGGTGCACGCCCCGGCCGGCCACTACTACACCGGGCACTGGATCCTCCCGCAGGCGGACGACCCGGCCATTGCCAATTCCTACAGTCCCTACGGCTTCTCCCGCCTGAACAGCCCGGAAATCGCCTACTGGGTGGGGGGCAAGTTCGCCGGGCTGCTCACGGATACCGCGCTGACGGCTCCGGTGGAGCGGCTGCGCTTCTTCAATGCGTCCCTCTTTCTCGCCCTCGCGGTGGTCTCCCTGCTCCACCTGCGCTTCCGGATCCTCCTCCTGCCCCTCCTGCTCACGCCGCAGATCTGGTACCTCTTCGCTTACTACAACTCGGATGCCTTCGCCCTCGCCGCCTGCTACGGCGCGCTCTTTCTCACGGTGCATCCGCGGGGATGGGTGGAGCGGTTGCGGGCACCGGAGGCCGGGGTTCCGCGGGTGGCCGCCTGCGTGGCCGTGGCCTGCCTGCTCGGGGTGGTCCTCGCCCTCCTCAAGCAGAACTACTGGGTCTTCGGGGGCTTCCTCGCCGGCTACCTGCTGGTCCGGGCCGCCGGGGCCCGGGGACGGTTTGGCCAGCGCCTCGCGGTGGCGGTGGTCCTCGCGGCGGCCGCCGGTTTTGCCGCCCCCGAGCTCTGGAAGGGAGCCTTCCACCTCCGCAATGGTCTTCCCCACGAGGAGGCCACCGCGCAAATGCAACGGGTCATGGCCGATCCGGAATTCCTTCCGGACATGGATCCGGAGCGGGCCTTTGCCGGGCTCGACCTGCGGGGGAAGGGCTTCTCCTTCGAGGAACTGTTCACCGTTTTCCGCTGGCACGATCTCATGGTGATGAACTCCTTCGGGAACTACCGGTGGTTTGATACCCACCCGGAGCTCTTCTTTGCCTACCGGATGTTCGAGGTGGCCGCGGTCGCCTTCCTCCTCTTCCTCGTCCCGGCGGTCTTCTTCGTGCGCTGGGAGGACGGGCTGGTGGTCGCGGGTGGGCTCTTCTCGATGGTCGTGCTCACCGCGGCGGCCCTCTGGTTCGCCTGGACAAGCGACTTCCAGGTGCAGGGCCGCTACCTCGCGCCCCTCGCCCCCGTGCTCGGGGTGCTGGTGCTGACCCTGCGGCGCCGGATGGTCTGGCCGGCCCTCGGCATCTTCCTCGCCGCGGCCACCCTCCTCAGCCTGTACAGCTTCTTCTTCTTTGCCATGCCCGAGGCCTGAGGCCCCGCTCCCCCAGGATCGCTGTTCCGCGCCCGGTCCATGTCCGGTACCCATCTCCACCCCGTCCGTCCCCGCCCGCTCCTTCCGGCCCCGGCCGGGTGGATTCTTCTCGCCCTCGGGATCGCCGGGGTCGGGGTGCTCCTCTTCCTGCGGCCGGGTCCCACCACGGTGCGGTGGGTCGTGGAGGACCTCTCCGCCGATGCCGTCCTCCAGGTCTACGCCAAGGCGGCCCAAGGCTACCACGAGTCCCGCTCGGACGCCGAATACGTGCCGGGCGCGGAGGCACCCCGGCGGGTGGACTTCTCCGTGCCGGGCGGGAATCGCCTGCGGGCGGTCCGCCTCGACTTCAGCCAGTGGCCCGCCGGGTACCGGCTCGTCTCGGTCGAGCTGGGCCGGGGGAGGGGCGCGCACTTTCGCCCGTGGGTCCGCTACGGGCCCGCCGAACTCCTGGAACGCTGGGCCCCGAACGAGCAGGTGGAACTCCTCGACAAGGGCCCCGCCGGGATCGCCCTCCGCACGACGGGACCCGACGGCTACGCCGAACTGCCCCTCGACCCCCGCGCGTGGGCGGGCGCGGTCCCGCCCGCCGAGGTGTGGACCTGGCGGCTCCTCCGGATGGCGGCCTGGACCGGCCTCCTCCTCGCGGTGGCCCTCGCTCTCCTCCTCGTCCGCTCGGGTTGGGTGAACCGGGCGGGCGGTCCGTCCACTCCCCGCTGGAACCGCGCCTTTCCCTTCCTCTACCTCGCGGGTCTTGGCCTGCTTGCAGCCGCCGTCTACGGCCCCTACCTCACCTTCGAGAAGTTCTACCTCTTCAAGGACGTCGCCAACGATACGGTCGACGCCTTCTGGCCCTTCTTTCACGCCCTCGCCGCCCACTTCCGCGAGCACGGTTGGCCGCTCTGGGGATTCCGCTGGGGCGTCGGGGCCTCCCTCGCGGGATCGGTCGGCGACCCCTTTGCCCTTCCCCTGTTCCTGCTGCCCCCGGACGCGGTCGCCTTCGGCTTTGGCTGGATGCAGTGGGCCAAGGTGGTCGCTGCCGGGGGATTCTTCTACGGGTGGCTGCGGCTGGCGGGGGGCGGCCGCTACGCCGCCGCCGTCGGGGCCACCCTGCTCGCTTTCTGCGCGGTCATGGTCATCCGGGGCAACTGGATCCACTACGCCACCGAGGTGGTCATGGTGGCCTTCGCCCTCTTCGCCTTCGAGTGCTGGTGGAAGCGCCGGATCTGGCAGCTCCTCCCCCTCGCCATCCTCTTCATGGTCGTCCGCGGGGTCTTCCTCGCCTACCTCTGGTCCACCCTCTTCCTCCTCTACGCCCTCGCCCGGATCTGGATGGACGGCGGACTCACCGCCCGCCGGACGCCGGCCCTCCTCGCCAAGCTGGGGATCCTCTACCTGCTCGGGCTGGCGCTCGCGGGCGCGGTTCTTCTCCCCAGCTTGCACGGGCTCCTCACCAGTCCCCGGGTCTCCGGGCCGGAGGCCCAGGTGGGAGCGCTCTGGGGAGAGCCGTGGTGGGCGCTCAACTCCCCGGACATCCTCTGGTCGGGGCTCGCCTCCCTCTTCGCCCCCGACCTGATCGGACGCGGGAACTTCTACTCGGGGTGGAACAACTACCTGGAGGGATTCCACACCTACGCGGGGCTGCTCGTGCTGCTCCTCCTCCCCCAGGCCCTGCGGGAGCCGCACCGTCGCCGGAGGTGGCTCCTCGCCCTCGCCCTGCTCGCGGTCGCCGCCTACTTCCTCTTCCCCACGGTCCGCTACGCGATGAACGCGTTCTCCGGGACCTACTTCAAGACCTCCAGCTTCTGGATCACCCTGGTTCTGGCCGGGGGGGCTGCCCTCGGGCTCGACCGCCTGGTCCGGGGGCGACGGCTCCAGCCGTGGCTCCTCGGGCTCACCGCTCTCGCCGCCCTCCTCCTGCTCCGCTACCTGGTTCACGGGGAGGAGCCCGCCCGCTGGATCCGGACCGACGAGACCCTCCCGGTCTACCGGCAGGCCTTCGCCCTCCTCCCGGTCTACGCCGGGCTCCTCCTCGCGCTGGGATTCCGGCCGAGCCGGCCGTGGGCGCTCCTCCTCCTCCCGGTCTTCCTCGCCCTCGAGGTCGTCTGGTTCGCCGGGGCCAGCTCACAGGACCGCTGGAACATCCGCAGCGATGTGGTCGAGCGGGGTGGGCTCTACTACGACGGGGCCCGCGAGGCGGCGGACTGGCTGGCGGCGCACGACCCGACCTTCCACCGCGTGGAGAAGGACGCGCCCTCCGTCCACTTCAACGACGCCCTCCACCAGGGCTACCGGGGCGTGCAGAGCTACCACTCCTTCAATCCGGGCAGCTACCTCCGCTTCCTCGGGGAGGAGGGGTTCGCGGTCGACTATCGTCACCGGTACCACGGGGACTCCTACATCACCGGACTCGACGACCGCCGCCTCCTCGAGAGCCTCCTCTCCGTAAAGTACTACCTCCGCCCGCGCGGGGGGGGCAATCCGGATGCCTTCTTCTACGAACCGGTGCGCTCCTTCGGCCGGGCGGAGCTCTACGAGAACCGCTTCGTGCTGCCTCTCGGGGTTGCCTACGAACAGGCCGTGGCCGAGTCCGCCGTCCGCGCGCTGCCGCCCGCCGCCCGGGACTTGGTGGCCCTGCGGGCGGCGATCCTTCCCTCCGCGGCGATCGGGGAACGGGGCCTGCCCCGCCTGCCGGCGGAACGGGTCGACGAAGCCGTCGCCCTCGCCGAGGCCGGACCCTCCGACCCGGGCTGGCGGGACTGGGTGCGCGGTGCGGTCGCCGATCGGCGGGCCTCCGCGGTGCGCTGGGAGGAAACGGGCCCGGATCGCCTGGTGGGAACCACCACTGGCACGGGCGGGCTCCTCTTCCTGGCCATTCCCGCCGCCGAGGGCTGGCGCTTCCGGGTAAGCGGGCGCGCTGTCGAACCCGTCCCCACTCACTTCGGCTGGTGGGGCGTGCCGGTACCGCCGGGCGAGCACAAGTTGGTCGCTACCTTCCACCCGCCCTTCGCGCGCGCCGGCCTCGTGACCTCGGCCCTCGGCCTGTTCCTCTGGGTGGGGCTGTCCCTGCTCCGGATGGGACGGTCCGGCCGGGGGGCTCGGTTGGTGCCGGCGGCAGGCAACCCCCGGCCGTAGGAATGCCGCCGGGGTGCCCCCTCGCGGTAGCCCAGCTCCGAGAAAGCCCATCAGCGGAGAGGACCCTCGTCCCCTCCGCTTCCGTCTCGACCGGTCCGCTCCCGGTCCCTTTCGTACTGGAATCCCATGAGCGCCCCGATCGGCAGTCCCTCCTCCGCCGCGCCCCCGCCCCGGGTGAGCGTGATCATCCCGGTCTACAACGAGGAGGCCAACCTCGGGGAACTCTGCGCGCGCCTGGTCGCGGCCCTCGAGGCGGAGGCGGTCGGTCCCTGGGAGTGCCTGCTGGTCGACGACGGCAGCCGCGACGGGTCGGCCCGCCGCATGGAGGCCCAGGCCGCCGCCGACCCTCGCTTCCGGGCCCTCCGCCTGCGCCGCAACTACGGGCAGACCGCCGCCATGCAGGCGGGGATCGACCACGCGCGCGGCGAGGTGATCGTGCCCATGGACGCGGACCTGCAGAATGACCCGGCCGACATCCCGGCCCTGCTCGCCAAGCTCGACGAGGGCTACGAGGTGGTCTCCGGCTGGCGCCGGGAGCGCCAGGACAAGAAGTGGTCGCGGGTCTTCGTCAGCCGGGTCGCCAACCGGGTGATCTCCGCGATCTCCGGGGTCCGCCTGCACGACTACGGATGCTCGCTGAAGGCCTACCGGCGGGAGGTCCTCGCCGGCGTGCGCCTCTACGGGGAAATGCACCGCTTCATCCCGATCTACGCCGCCTGGGAGGGGGCCCGGGTCACCGAGATGCCGGTGCAGCACCACCCGCGCACGCGCGGCCAGTCCAACTACGGCCTCGAGCGGATCTTCAAGGTGATCCTCGACCTTTTCGTGGTGAAGTTCCTCGACCGCTACTTCCAGAAGCCGATGTATGTCTTTGGGGGGATCGGGCTGCTCTTCATGGTGCTGGGTGGGCTCGCCTTTGTCTGGATGATGAGCCTCAAGCTGTTCGCCGGGATTCAGCTGACGGGCACGCCGCTGCCGCTGGCCACGGTCTTCCTGGGGTCCCTCGGGGTGGTCTCCGTGCTTCTCGGGCTGCTTGCCGAACTGGTCATCCGCACCTACTACGAGTCCCAGGGGAAGCGGACCTACCTGCTCCGGCCGGGGGGGCGGGAAGGGGAGGGAGTCGCCGACGGGCCCGCGCCGGTGCCGGGCCCGGAGGAGCCCGCCGCGGGAACCCATCCGTGATTCCCTGGACGGAGCGCCCGAGTCGCTGGCGAGGCCCGCTCGACCTGCTCGCCGGGGCCTATCCCTCCTTCCTGCTGGGCCGGCGGCCGCCGCGCGGGGTCGTCCCGGTCTTCCATTTCCACGAGGCCACCCCCGAGGGCCTCGCGCCCTACCTCGACGCGCTCGTCGCCAAGGGCTATCACACCCTCGGGCGCTCGGAATTCCTCGCGGTGCTGGAGGGGGGAGAGACGCCGGAAGGGGCGGTCCTCCTCACTTTCGACGATGCCTACACCTCAGCCTGGACGGTGGTCGCCCCGCTCCTCGCCGAGCGGGGCCTGCGGGCGATCACCTTCGCGATTCCGGGTCGGGTGAGCCGGGAGGGGGGCTGCCGCCCGCGGTGGGGGGACGCGGGCTGGGAGGGCCGCGGCGAGGACCGCGGGGAGGAGCCCTTCGCCCGCTGGGACGAGCTGCGGGCGCTCGAGGCCGAGGGGGTGGTCGCGGTGGAGTCGCACTCCTACGCCCACGCCCGGGTGCCGGTCGGCCCGGCGGTGGAGGGGGAATCCTGGACCGCCGCGGAACTGGAGGCGCTCCCGCTCCTTTCCCGGCCGGTGGTCCGCGAGGAAGACCGCCTCCGTCCCGGGGACGCCCGCGAGGAAGGTCGGCCCCGCCACCCCCTGCACAGCCGCTTCTCCCGGGTGCCGGCGTGGATCCCGGCGCCGGACGGGTCCGCCGGCGCGGGCCGCCGGGAAACCGCCGAGGAGCAGCGGGCCGCCATCGCCGGGGACATTCGCGCCTGCCGGGATTCCCTCCGGCGCGAACTGGGTCGGGAGCCGGCCCTCTTCTGCTTCCCCTGGACGGTGGCCGGCCCGGTGGCGGTCGAGGAAGTGCGGGCGGCGGGCTACCGGGCGGCCTTCGCCGATTTCTTCCCGGGCCGGCGCTACTACCATCCACGGGCCGATCGCTACCGCCTGATGCGCCTGAAGCACGAGTGGATTCCGCGCCTGCCGGCGCTCTGAGCCGGTCGACGGGGAGGGCTGGGCCGGGTCTCCGGCTTCGCTCCCGGGAAATTCCCGGAGCCCCCGCTCGGTCCCCCGATTTTGGGATTCTCCCGCCCTCGGGTGCGGTGCAGGGTCCGGGCATGGGCCTCCCCCTGTACCCGTACCTGAAGCGCAAACTTCCCCGCTCCCTCCAGCCCTACCTGCTCGCCCACCGGGCCTACTACTGGTGGATGGGGGGACAGGTGCGGGCGGGTCCCTTCCGCGGGCTGCGGTACGCCAACTCCAGCGTCGGGTCCTCCTACTACAACAAGCTGATCGGGACCTACGAGTGCGAGCTGCACGGGGTGGTCGAGGGCCTCCGGGACCTCCACCCCGGCAAGGTCATCGATGTGGGGGCCGCCGAGGGCTACTACGCGATGGGGCTGGCCCGGATGTTCCCGAGGGCGGAGGTGGTCACCTTCGAGGGGGACGAGCTGGGAAGGCGTCTGCAGGCCCAGATGATCCGCCGCAACGGTCTCGGGGATCGGGTCCGCCGGGAGGGCTTCTGCCGGCCGGAGGATCTCCAGCGGGAGATGGAGGACGCGGGCACGACCCTCCTGATCCTCGACTGCGAGGGTGGGGAAAAAGAGTTGCTCGACCCGGAGCGAATCCCGGCCCTCCGCCGGGCCCACGCTCTCGTCGAACTCCACTTCTTTGCGGACCCCGCCATGGCGGAATTGCTCACGGCGCGCATGGAGAACTCCCACCTCGTCGAGCGGATCCGCTCGCGGGAGCGGACGCTCGAGGACTACCCGGCCGGGTGCCGGGGTGCCCGCTCCGCGGCGGGCCTGCGCCGCTACCTGATGCAGGAGGGAAGGCTTGAGGAAACGGAATGGCTGTGGCTGACCCCGAAACCATCCTCCGCGAACGCGGCGGCCTGAACCTCGTCACGGGGGCGACGGGCTTCACGGGGGCGGTGCTCGCCCGCCGCTTGCTCGCCGCCGGCCTGCCGGTGCGGGTGCTGGTGCGCTCCGCGGAGAAGGCCCGCGCCAAGGGCCTCGCGGAGGCCGAGATCGTGGAGGGATCGGTGGCCGACGAGGGAACGGTCGCCTCCGCCATGGGAGGAGTCCGCACGGTCTTCCACCTCGCCGCAGTCTACCGCGAGGCGGGGCTGCGCGACGAGGCCTACCGGGAGGTCCATGTCGAGGGCACCCGCCGGATGGCGGAGGCCGCCAGTGCCGAGGGCGTCGCCCGCTTCGTCCACTGCAGCACGGTGGGCATCCACGGCCACATCGAGCATCCGCCCGCCGACGAGACCGCGCCGCTGGCTCCGGGGGACATCTACCAGCAGACGAAGGGGGAGGGGGAGGAGGCCGCCTGGCGGTTGGCCGCCGAGCGGGGCCTGCCGGTCTCGGTGATCCGGCCGACCGCGATTTTCGGGCCGGAGGACGAGCGCCTCCTCAAGCTGTTCCGCCTCGCCCAGCGCTCGCCGGCCCTGCTCCTCGGCCCGGGCACCATCGGCTACCACATGGTGCATGTGGAGGATCTGGTGGACGGCTTCCTCCTCGCCGCGACCCGGCCGGAGGCGACCGGGGAAGCCTTCATTCTCGGGGGCGAGCAGGCCGCCTCCCTCAACGAGATCGTCCGCACGATGGCCCGGCTCTCCGGGAAGAGCGGCCGCATTCTCCACCTGCCGGCCCCGCCCTTCCAGTGGGCGGGCTCCCTCTGCGAGCGGATCTGCATCCCGCTCGGCCTCGCGCCCCCGATCTACCGGCGACGGGTCGATTTCTTCACGAAGAGCCGCGACTTCACGATCGCCAAGGCCCGGGAACGGCTGGGCTACCAGCCCCGCTACTCCCTCGAGGAAGGTCTCCGGCAGACCCTCGCCGGCTACCGGGAGCGGGGCTGGCTGTGAGGGGACGGGGACGGGTGCCCTCGCCTCCGGGAGACGACCGGCCGGCAGAGTCCCCGCGCGGGCCCGCCCGGGAATCCCCCGGGGAGGGGTCGGGCTCCCCGGACCGGAAGGATCCGGGGGGGCTCGGCCGCCTGGCCGGCCAGAGTCTCTGGAATCTCCTCGGGCTGGCGGTCCCGCTGGCGGTCGCCCTGGTGGCCATCCCGGTCCTCCTCGACCACCTCGGCAAGGACCGCTTCGGGGTGCTCGGGATGATCGGGCTGCTCATCGGGTACATGAGCGTGTTCGACTTCGGGCTGGGGCAGGCCCAGGCCTACTGGATCGCGGATTGCCGCGGGAGGGGGGCCGAGGGAGAGATCCGCCGCTTCTTCCGCACGGGGATCACCGCGATCCTCCTGCTCAGCCTGCCCATCGCCGGGCTGACCTACCTGGTGGGGGGATGGTTCGCCCTCGGCGCCCTCGAGGTCAGCCCGGTCCTCCGGGACGAGGTGGTCGCCTCCTTCCGGGTGATCGCCGCGGTGGTCCCCTTCACCCTGCTCACCCCGGCCCTTATCGCCACCCTCGAGGCCTTCCAGCGCTTCCGGCTGATCAACCTGGTCCGTATCCCCACGGGCGCGTCCTACTTCCTCGCCCCCTTGCTGGTGGTGCCCTTCACCGAGGGGCTGCTCCCCGTGATCCTCGCCCTGATGGCGGGGCGGGTCCTCGAGACGCTCGCCTTCCTCCTCTTCGCGGTGCGGGCCCTTCCCCCGGCCGATCCGGCGGCGGCCCCGGCGCTCCGCTCGGTGCTGCCGCGGATGTTCCGCTTCGGCGGATGGATCACGGTGACCAATCTCTTCCAGCCGCTGCTCATCCACGCCGACCGCTTCCTCCTCGGGGCCCTCCGCAGCCTGGCCGCCGCCACCTTCTACCTGACGCCCGCCGAGTTCATCATCCGGATCCTCATCCTGCCCCGGGCGGTGGTCACGGCGCTCTTCCCGAACCTGACCATCCGCTTTGCCGAGCAGGGGGAGGGGGCCAGCCAGTTGTTCGTGCAGAGCCTGCGGGTGTTGCTGGGTCTGCTGGTGCTCGGCTGCGGCCCGCTCATCCTCTTCGGCCCGTGGGCGCTGGGCGTCTGGCTGGGCCCGGAGTTCCGCGAGTCCTCCGGTCCGGTCCTGCAGTGGCTGGCCCTGGGGATCGTTTTCCTCAGCTTGGGCTACCTGCCCCAGTACCTGCTGCAGGCCTCGGGAAAGCCTTCCTGGCCGGCCCTCGCCCTCCTCGCGGAAGCTCCGGTCTACTTCCTGCTCGCCTCCACGGGCATCCTGCTCGGGGGAGCCCTCGGGGCGGCGGTGGCCTGGGCGGTGCGCAGTTTCCTCCACCTGGGCATCCAGTACGGGCTGGCCCTCCGCCGCCTGCCGGAGCTGCGCGCGGAGGGGCAATCCTTCCACGCGGCGCTCGCGGCGGCCGCGGGCCTGCTCCTCCTCCTGATGGCCTTCCCCGACTCCATGATGGGACGGCTCGGCGGGGTGCTGGTCCTGGCGGCGGCGGCCGTCGGAAGCTGGCGCCTGCTCATAACTGCCGGGGAACGCGCCGGGATCCGCACGCTGGCCCGGGAGGGGTGGGGCCGCCTGCGCCCGCGGTCGGAAAGGGAGAGTGGTGAAGGGGGCTGAGCCGGGAAGGGGTGGGGGAGTTTCCGACCCCGGCGCGCCCCGACAGCCCCTGCGGGTCGCCCTGGTCATCGATCTTTTCCCACCGATTGTCGGGGGCGCGGAAACCCATGCCCGGGACCTCGCGGTGGCCCTGGTCCGCGAGGGCGCGGTGGTCACGGTCCTCACCCGGCGGGCGCGGGAGGAATTGCCCGCGCACGAGGTGCTTCCCCCGGGCGTCGAGGTGGTCCGCATTGGGGAACCGGGCAGCCCGCGCTGGGGAAAGTATGCCTTCGTCCCGGCCCTGCTCCGGGCGTGGCGCCGCCGGGCCGCGGATTTCGATGTGGCCTGCCTCTGTGGGTTCCGGGTGCTGGGCTGGCCGTTGCTGGGGGCAACCGCCCGCACAGGGACGCCTCTGGCCCTGCGGGCGGAGGCCTGCGGGGAGATGTCCGGGGAATTCATCTGGCACCCGCCGGGCGGAGTGCCCAGCCGGGGGAAGCGGTGGATCTTTGCCCCGCTCGTCCGCCTGCGGAACCGGAGGCTCCGCCGCCACGGACAGTTCCTGGCGATCTCCTCCGTGGTCGCGGATGAATTCCGGGCCGCCGGGGTCCCGGCCGCGCGCCTGCAGGTCCTCCCGAACGGGATCGACCTGGAGCGCTTCCGCCCGCCGGTTCCGGGAGAACGGGAGGCTTTGCGGGAAGAGTTCGGCTGGGCGGAGGGAGACCTGGTCTTTCTCTATTCGGGCAAGCTGAACCGCGGAAAGGGCCTGCCGGCCTTGTTGGCCGCCTGGAAGGAATACGTGCAGGGGGGCGGACAGGGAACGCTGGTACTGGTGGGAGCCGGGGGTGGCCAGTTCCTCTCGGAGGAGGATCACCTCCGCCGGACGGTCGAGGCCGGGAGGCTGGAAGGGCGGGTGCGGTTCACGGGCTATCGCCAGGATGTGGAGCGGTGGTTGCGCGCGGCCGATGTCTTTGTCTTTCCCTCCGAGAGCGAATCCTTCGGTCTGGCTCCGCTCGAGGCCAATGCCACGGGTCTTCCCGTCATCGCGACGGGCGCCGGGGCCCTCGCGGAAACGGTCCCGGACGGGATCGCCGGGCGCCGGGTGCCGGTGGGCGACCCGGCCGCGCTCTGCCGCGCGATGATCGAACTGGCCGGCGACCCGGCCGCTCGCGAACGGATCGGACAGTCGGGCCGGGAACGGGTGGAGCGGGAGTACTCCTTTGGGGCGGTGGCCCGTCGATATCTCGCTTGGTTCGAGGAGCTTGCTGCCGGGGCGGGGAAGGGGTCGGAGCGTTACCGGCAGCAAGGGCCGGACGGGCCAAGGGGAGCACGCCGCGCATGACTGGTTTCCTCTCTCGAGAGAGGCCTTCTTCACGGCAACGGGCCGGTCCGGCGGTCCCGGGGTCCTCCTCCTCGCTGCCGTTTTTCCCGCTTCCTCCGTACCGGTCCCCTCCCTCCTTCCGCCGCCCTGCCCGACCATGATTCGCGTTCTCCATGTGATCGACAAACTCAGTGTGGAAGGCTCCGGCATCCACGGGATTACCCGCGCCCTCGGTTGGTGGGCGGAGCGGCTGGAGCCGGCGCGGGTCCGGTTCCGGGTGCTCAGCCTCCGCGGTGACGAGCCGGAGGCGGAGGCGTTCCTCGCGGGGAAGGGGATGGAGGTACGGTTTGTCGACTACGCCAAGTTCGACCCGCGGGTCTTCTTCGCGATCGCCCGGGAAGCGAGGCGCTGGAACGCCACGGTGCTCCACCTGCACGGCTACGCGGCCGCCGATTTCGGACGGCTGGTCGCGCGGATGCTCGGCCTCCCGAATGTGGTCCACGAGCATGTGGTTTTTCCCTCCCAACCGACCTACCAGGTGTGGGCGGACCGTTTGCTGGCCGGGATCACCGATGCCTCCCTCGCGATCTCCCCGGCGGTCGCCGAATTCATGGTCCGCGGCCGGGCGGTGCCCGCCCGGACGCTCGAGACCTTCTTCTACGGGATTCCCTTCGAGGAATTCACCGAGCCCGCCCCGGCCGCAATCGCCGCGGCCCGGGAGAGTGTGGGCATCCCGCCCGGCGTACCGGTGATCGCCACGGCGGGTCGTCTCGCTGCCCAGAAGGGGCTCGATGGGTTGGTGCGGGCCTTTGCGGCGGTGGCCGGAAAGCACGGGGACGCCCGCCTGCTCCTCGTCGGCGAGGGCCCGGAGCGGGAGCGGGTCCAGTCATTGGCCCAAGCGCTCGGCCTGGGCGAGCGGGTCTGCCTCGCCGGCTACCGCGAGGACGTCCGCCCGTGGATCGCGATGGCGGAGGTCTTCGTGATTCCTTCCCACTACGAGGGGGGGCCGCTCACTCTCTTCGAGGCCATGCGCCTCGGCCGGCCGATCCTCTCCACTCCGGTCGGTCTGGTCCCGCAGGCCCTCGAGGAGGGCCGCAATGGGAGGGTGGTCCCGGTCGGCAATGAGGACGCCCTCGCCAGCGCGCTCGACGAGCTCCTCTCCGACCCCGCGCGGGCCGCGAGCTTTGGGGCGGCAGCCCGCGCGGATTCGGAGGCATGGGACGTGCGCCGGGCGGTGGAGCGGTTGATGGGATTCTACGGGCGGCTGGTCGGGGCATGGTGAGGCGGTGGGCCCTCCTTGCGGTGGATTCTCCGGCCAACCGGAGTGTCCCGAAAGGGGAGCAATGCACCCACCAGCCAAAGGGCGTTGCCGCCGCGGCGCTGAGACTTAGGCTCCTGCAGCGGTGACGAACACGAAGGGGTACAAGGTCCAGGCGGAGATGTCCGGCGAGGGCGGGTCCGGCCTGCGCCGTTACCAGGATCTGGTCATCGGATCGCGCCGCTGGCGGGACCTGATCCTCTACGAGCTGGTTCAGGGGGTCGCCAGCTGGGTGCCGGGGGCCCTCGGGTTGCTCCTCCGCAAGAAGCTCTTCCCGCTGCTGCTCGGCGAGTGCGGCCGAGGGGTCATCTTCGGGCGGGATGTCACCCTGCGCCACCCCGGCAAGATCCGCATCGGGGAGGGCTCGGTGATCGATGACGGGGTGTTGCTCGACGCCAAGGGGGCGGAGGATTCGGGGATTGTCCTCGGCCGGGAAAGCTTTGTCGGCCGGGGTTCGGTGCTCAGCTGCAAGGGGGGACGGATCGAGTTGGGGGACCGCGCGAATCTGGGCTTCCACTCGGAGATCTTCTCCTCGAACCGGGTCACCTTCGGCAACGATGTACTGGTTGCGGCCTACTCCTACATTCTCGGCGGGGGCAACTACGGGACGGATCCGTCCCGCCCGATCAACCTCCAGTACGACCCGCAGGGAAAGGGGGGGGTGACGGTGGGCGACGATGTCTGGATCGGTACGCATGCGGTGGTCACCGATGGGGCGGAGATCGGGTCCGGAGCCGTGATCGGGGCGGGTTCGGTGGTCACCCGGGCCATCCCCCCCTACGGGATCGCGGTCGGTACCCCCGCCCGCGTGGTCCGCTCGCGTCAGGGCAAGGACGCGGCCTCACCGGAAGCCGACGCGTAGGGGCCGCCGGGAAACGGTCCCCGGTCGCCCGCGAGAACGGCCGCGTAGACTTCCTCCATCCGCCGGATGGAGCGCTCGCCCTCGAAGTCCCGCGCGCGGACCTCGGCCTCCCGCGCGAGACGGGCGCGCAGCTGGGTGTCCTCTCCGAGGCACCGGAGGTGCGCGGCAAGGCGGTCGCGGTCGCCGGGTGCGCAGAGGAGTGCGGTGCGCCCGTCCTCGAGAATCTCTCCCTGTCCGTCCGCGGTAGTCGCTACGATGGCCTGTCCGAAGGCCATTGCCTCGAGCATCGCGGTCGGGGTGCCCTCCATATGCGAGGGAAAGACCTGCAGGTCGACGGCTCCGAGGATCGCCGGGATGTCGCTGCGAAAGCCGGTCATGCGGACGCGGTCCCCGAGGTCCCGCTCCTCGATGGCCGCGCGAATCTCTGCCTCGTAAGCCCCATCCCCCACGATCCAGAGGTGGAGGTGGGGGAGGGAGTCGCGGACTTGGTCGAGCGCGGCGAGGGCGTCGAGGTGGCCCTTGTGGGACTCGAGCCGGCTGACGATACCCGCAACGAGGTCCTCGGGCCCGGCACCGAGGTCGGAGCGGACGCGCGCTGAGGCGTCCGGGTCGGGCTGCGGGCGATTTCCCCGGGGCAGGCCGGTGTAGAGGACCTCTACACGGTCGGGCGGCATGAAGCGCTGCTGCAGGCAGAAGGTGCGTGTTGACTGGGAGACCGCGAAGCAGTGGAGGGTCGAGGGTCCGAAAAAGCGCTCCACGGGGCGTTGGTAAAGGGGGACGCTTCCGTAGTTGCAGTGCTCGTGCACGAGGACGGGGATTCCGGTCCGGCGCTGGGCGAGCCGAGCCCAGGTGCAGGCCCCGTAGCCGTGGGCGTGAATGAGGTCGACCTGCTCCCGGCGAAGGAGGCGGAGGAGGCGCGGGAGGTTGCGCGGGTCGACCTTGCCCCCGCCGAGGTAGAGGGGCTGCATCCCGCTCTCCTCAAATAGGCGGGCGGCCCGGTCCCGCCCCTTCCGGCTGCAGACGAGCACGCGGAAACGGTCGGCGTCGTAGCCGGGCAACCACCACTGGAAGAGCTTGGCCACGCCGTGTAGGCCGGCACTTTTTCCCCCGAAATGTTCGCAGAGGTGGAGGATGGTCGGGCGGCGATCGAGTGGGGTCATGACTCTCGGGGAAGGGTGGGGGAGGTCCGGGGCGGGAGGAGGGCCGTGAACAGCTCCTCGTAGCAGCGGGTGACCGCGGGCCGGCTGTAGCGGGAGTGCACCATGGCTCGGCCGCGTCGGGCGAGGCGGTCGCGTTCGGCGGGAGAGTGGGAGAGCTCCTCGAGGGCGACCGCCCAGGCGGCGGAATCGCGGGGCGGAAGAAGGCGGGCGGTCTCCCCGTTGCGAAGGATCTCGCCGAGGGCCCCGGCCTGGCTGGAGAGAACGGGTAGGCCACAGGCGGCCGCCTCAAGCGGGGCGAGGCCGAAGGCCTCGGATTCGGAGGGAAACACGAAGAGGTCGCCGAGGGGAAGCCACTCCTCGACGAGCTGCTGGTAGCCGCTGAAGGTGACCCGGCCGGCGAGGTCGGCTCGTGAGGCCCGCGCCCGGAGGGCGGGCTCACGGTCGAGGACCATGCCCTCTCCGCTACCGAGGAGCAGGAGATGCAGCCGGGGGATCCTCGCCTGGGCGACGGCCTCGAGGAGGAGGTCCAGGCCCTTTCCCTCGATGAGCTTGCCGCTGTACACGGCGAGAAAAGCGTCCGGAGGGAGCCCGTGGCGACAACGGGCCTCGCGGCGGTCAACGCCCTCCCCGAGGGGCCGGAACCGGTCGAGATCGATCCCGTTGGGAATGGTGGTCACCTTTGCGGGATCGACGCCTCCCTCCACGAATTCCTCCCGGAGGAGACCGGCCAGGGCGAGAAAGTGGTCGGCCCGCTGCAGGTGACGGCGGCGTCGGGCGAGGGGCAGACGGAGGAGGACTTGCAGCGCGAGGCGCTCGACGGATCCGCGGTGCTGCCAGAGATACGCACCGGAGAATTCTCCGCAGGCCTCCGCCCGCAGGATCACGGGAACCCCCGCCCGCCTTCCCCAGGCCGTCGCCGGAACCCCCAGGGTACGCATGCCGCATACAAGGAGGAGGGCGGGCCGGGGAGAATGGGTGGAGAGGTGCCGGAAGAGGGCGCGGGCGAACCGCCGCTTCCTCGCCCGTCCCGATCCAGGGGGGCCGATCCGGAGGACGGGAATGCCGTTGTGGAGCTCTTCGTGCGGAGGGTTGGAGTCCGTTTGCCGGGTGTAAATCCGGACCTCCCAGCCGCGCGAACGCAGG
Organism: uncultured Opitutia bacterium; assembly: GCA_913056175.1. Lineage (GTDB taxonomy): Bacteria > Verrucomicrobiota > Verrucomicrobiia > Opitutales > Puniceicoccaceae > CAJXLM01. The sequence goes on from CAJXLM010000039.1 coordinate 19,319, forward strand.
TCCGCCGCCAGTTGCTGGGCATGTCGCTCTCCCCCGCCAACGATGGGATAATAAGTGTCCGTGAGCAGGGCGATTGTCTGGGATGTGTCGGTTCCCAAAGCGACACGACTACCGCCATTTCTGGTGGGCACCCTTTGCGGGAAAGGCTGTGGGAAAGGGCAGGAATTCAATAGGCAAAGGATCGCAGGATTGCCCACAATTGACAAGGTCTTGACTCCGTGAGCACGAAAGTTCCTTATCCGCCTCTTGGCCGGGAGCTTACGATTCCCCGTCCTTCACCTCCCGAGTCTTGAATCTCCGAACTGAATTCCCGTGAAGACCAAACTCGTTCCGTGGCTTTTCACTGCCTCCCTTTGCCTCCCGCTGACGGCGTTCAGCACCCTCCACGGGCAGGATGAACCGGACGGCGCCGGGCAGGCGGGGTCGGCGACACCGCCGGTCTCAGAAGCCTCCCCGGAAGTCGTGGAGGAAGTGGTCATCGAGGAACCCCTCCGGGAAGACGAGATCGTGGCCGGGTCGGCATTCTACGAGAACTGGATTGAGGATCGGCTCTCCCTCGGGACCCGGGTGCTCTGGTACAGCCTCACCGACACGAAGAAAGGGGAGCCCTTCGAGGGATCCTTCCTCGGCAGCATCTACAAGACCGACGAGGTCCAGGACAACGCGCCGATCTATGCCTACCTGAACTACGCGATCACCAAGTACTTCGGGGTCGGGATCTCCTACGACCAGTTCAAGATCAAGACGCTCGACGACGGAGGTGGCGACGGGACCTTCGACATCAATGGCCCGATCACCTATCTCTTCGCCCAGTACCCGAACGATTCCTTCGTCACTCCCTTCGCCGAGATCGGGGCCGCCTTCTACAGCGTCAGTTTTGACGCTCGCGACGAGTGGACCTACGGCGGGGGCGACGGCACCACGGTGCGGCGCCGCTTCGATCCGGACAACACGGTGGGTTTCGCGCTCGGGGGAGGGCTCGACTTCGAGATCTACAAGGGGCTCACCGCGAACCTCTACGTCCGCTACGTGAGCATGGATTTCGACGTCAATTACTACTTCTCCCCGTACTCCACGACGACGCCCCAGGAGAAGGGCAACTTTGTCGGGGACCAGGTCGCCTACGGTCTCGGGATCGGGTACCGATTCTAGGGGCATCGGGTGAATGGCTCCCTCGCCCGAAATTGCAGGGGAGGGGCGACGATGAGGGAAGGACGGCGGGGTCGAACCCTTCCCGCGGTCCGCTAGCCGCCTGACGGCCCGCAAGGAACCCCCCCAACCCTCCATGGCCCGCCCCCCCGTCCTCCTCCTCTGCTCCCAGCCGCTCTTCGAGGCGAGGGGTTCCCCGCTGCGCGTCCGGGCCACCCTCGGGGCGCTCGCCAGCGGGGGATGGGCGGTCACTGCGGTCACCGTGCCGGTGGGTCCGGAGGTGGACCTGCCCGCTGCGGTGCGCCTGGTCCGGGTGCGGAACTGGCTGGGCGTGCGCTCTCTCTCCATCGGACCCTCCCTCGCCAAACTCCTTTTCGGCTTTTTCATCGCTCTCCGCGCCTTCCTCCTCGGCCTGCACCGCCGCCCGCGGGTGGTGCACGGGATCGAGGAGATGGGACTGTGGGCATGGGCGCTCGCCCGCCTTTTCCGCGCCCGCCTGGTCTACGAGAAACATTCGGACCCGGCCTCCTACCGGGAGGACCGCACGGGCCTGCGCAATGGGATCATGAGGCTCTACGCGAAGGTGGAGCGCTTTGTCTGCCGCCGGGCCGACGGGGTCATCGCGACGGGCCCGGGGCTCGCCGCCCAGGCCCGTGGGTACGGGGCCACGGGTCGGGTCGAGGCGATCGCCGATGTGCCCTCTTCCGAACGGGAGGCCGATCCGGACCGGGTGCGGGCATGGCGGTCGCGGCTGGACCCGCGGGGCGACCGCGTTCTTTTCCTCTACGTGGGCTCGTTCGCCGCCTACCAGGGGGTGCCCCTTTTGCTGGAGGCTTATCCGCGGGCCTTCCGCGAGGAAGAACGACTCCGACTGGTCCTGGTCGGCGGTGGTGCGGCACCGGCGGTGCTCCGCGAACCGGCCGTGGCCGCCCTTCCGGAGGGAGCGCTCCGGCATCTGCCGGCGGTGCCGCCGGAGGACTTGCCCGATCTTCTCGCCGCGGTCGACGGCCTGGTCTCGCCGCGGTTGCTCGGCAACAACACGCCGTTGAAGGTGCTCGACTACCTGAAGGCGGGGCGCGCCATCCTCGCCACGGCCACCGAGGCGAACGAACTGGTCCTCTCCGCCGACACGGCCCGTCTGGTGCCGGCCACCGCCGAGGGTCTCGCCGGGGGGATGGTCGAGCTGGCGAGGGATCCGCAAGCGCGGTCACTCCTCGGCCAGCGCGGACGCGAGCTCTTTACCGTCCACTACGGGCATGCTCGCTTCCGCGAGGCGCTCGGGGCCTTCTACCGGCCCTGGGATCCCCACGGCCAAGGGACCGGGAACGAGGAGGCCTGACGGGATGACGGCAAGCGACGACCTCGCGCGGCCGGGCGCGCTCCGGGTGGATGGGCACGTGCACCTGCACCCGCTCTTCGACCTGGAAAAGGCTCTCGGGGCGAGCCGGCGTCATCGGCCTTCCTCGCGGGATCCGGTCCTCTGGCTCCTCACCGAGAGCGCGGGCGGCACCTTTTTTGCCCAGCTGGTCGCGGGCGATCTGCCTCTCCCCGTCGGCTGGTACCTCCGCCCGGTCGACGAAAGGTTGGTCGCCCTGGAAAGCTCCGACGCGGTGGTCTGGGTCCTCGCGGGACGACAGGTCCGGGCCCGGCAGGGGCTGGAGGTCCACGGTTGGGGCCTGCGGGAGCCGCTCGCCGAGGGGCGGGCGGTGGCGGACACCTGCCGCGAAGTCCGCGGGGCCGGGGGCCTCGCGGTCCTTCCCTACGGTTTCGGGAAATGGAGGGGCAGTCGGCGGGAGGAATTGCGCGCGGCTCTCGACGCCCTTGCGGACGATCCGCCCTGGCTCGCGGACAGTGGGGTTCGGCCGGGACGCCGCCCGCTTGCCGCCCTCTACCCGGAGCTGCGCGGGCGGGCGCGGGGGATCCTCGCGGGCAGCGATCCGCTCCCCCTGCTCGGCGAGGAGGCCCGGATCGGCTCCTTCGGCTTTCTCCTCCCGGCGAATGACGCGGCGGACCGGACGCTCTCCTCCGCCTCCCTCCTCGACCGACTCGAAACCCTGCCGTCCGAGCCCCCGCTCCTCGGGAAACGGGTCTCCTGGGCGCGGGCTCTCCGCCAGCAGGTCCTCCTCCGCGCGGGCGTCGCCACGCCCCTCCCGGGACCGGAGGCACCCCGCGACCCGCGGGGACGGCCGGTCTCCGCCCGCCCCGACCTGGAATCCTCCGGGCGGGACTACGCGGGGCGCTTCGCCGGGGAGACGGGGGCCTTTCTCCTTGAGCGTCAGGAGGAGGCCTGCCGCCGGCTGCTTTCTGGCATGGCACCCTCGGGCCGGATCCTCGACCTCGGCGGCGGGCATGGCCAACTGGCCCCGTTCCTGGTCCGGGCAGGGTGGGAGGTGACCGTCGCGGAGAGTGAGGACGCACCCCGCGAGATCCTCGCCGAGGCCATGGGGGATCTCCCCTACGACCGGAAGACGGTCGACTTCCTCCACCTGCCTTTCCCCGCAGACTCCTTCGACGCGGTCATCGGCTTCCGCCTGGTCACCCATGAGCCGGATTGGCCGGAGCTCCTCCGCGAGATGGTCCGGGTCAGCCGGGGTCCGGTTCTCTTCGACTACCCGGACCTCCGCAGCGCCAATGTCCTCTACGCGGCTCTCTTCGCCCTGAAGAAGCGGGTCGAGAAGAACACTCGGTCCTACACGGTGCTCACCCGCGGCCAGGTCGAGGTCGCCCTCCGCCGGGCGGGGGCCCGTCCGACGGGGGCGGTCGGACAGTTCTTCTTCCCCATGGTGGTCCACCGGGCCCTCCGCCGGGCCTCGTGGAGCCGTGCCCTCGAGAGGGCCGCGGCCGGCGTGGGTCTGGCCGGCGCCCTCGGATCGCCGCGGGTGGTCCGGGCGGACAAGTGCGAACGGGAGTCCTGAGCCGCGCGAATCGCATTCCCGGTCCAATCCGGCGCCCGCCCGCCGCTTTCCCCTTGTTCCCTCTCCGCTTCTCCCGAGGATGACCTCCGTGGATCAGCCTCCCTCCATTTTCCTCCTCGGTGCCTCCGGCTACGTCGGGGGCGCCCTCCTCCGCGCCATCGAAGAACGGGGCTACCGGGCCCGGCCTGTCCGGCGTGGGGAGGCCGACCTCCACGAGACGGGCCCGCTCCGGGAACTGCTCGAGCGGGAAAGGCCGGCTTTCCTCGTCAACGCGGCAGGGTACACCGGCAAGCCGAATGTCGACGCCTGTGAACTCCACCGCGCCGACGCCCTCGCCGGCAATGCGGTCCTCCCGGGACGGGTCCGCGAGGCCTGTGAGGCCACCGGGACGCCCTGGGGCCACGTCTCCTCGGGTTGTATCTACTCGGGACGACGGCCCGACGGGCGGCCGTTCACCGAAGAGGATGAGCCGAACTTCTCCTTCCGCCGGGGTCCCTGCAGCTTCTACTCGGGCACGAAGGCCCTCGGCGAGGAGGTCCTCGAGGGCGCCCGCCAGTGCTACGTCTGGCGCCTGCGCATCCCCTTCGACGACGAGGACTCGCCACGGAATTACCTGGTCAAGCTGCTCTCCTACCCGCGCCTCCTCGAGGCCGAGAACTCCATCTCCCACCTCGGCGAATTCGCCCGCGCCTGCCTCGACCTCTGGGAACAACAGGCCCCCTTCGGGACCTACAACCTCACCCAGCCGGGTGCCATCACCACACGCGAGGTTACCGAGGCCCTCCTCGCGGAGGGACGACGCCGCGAGTCCCTCGGTCTCCCCAACCCCTTTCCCCGCTCCTTCTCCTTCTTCTCCTCCGAGGAGGAATTCATGCGCACCGCCGCCCGTACCCCCCGCTCCAATACGGTCCTTTCCCCGGCCAAGGCCCTCGCCGCCGGGGCCTCCCTGACCCCGCTCCCCCAACTCCTCCCCGCGGTCCTCCCGTCGCTTCGGCGGTGAGATTCTCCGGTGGGGCGTTTGCAAGGGACGGTGTTGACCTGGGTTTGACCGGACGAGGGCGGTGGCTAGGATGCCGGGATGAGAAGTTCGCGGTACACGCTCAAGGGTGAGGGATACTACTACCTGAGGATGGAGCCCCTGGTCGGCAGGCTCCGCCTGACCGGGAAGGAGCGGGATGTCCTCATGGACCTGGTGGCGCAAGTCTCGGGGTTCACGGGGGTGGAGGTGCTGGAGTGCGTCGCCCTGCCGACGGGGATCCAGTTGGTCGTCCGGGCGAATCCCGAAAAGCGGGAGGCTCTCGACTCCGACGAACTGGTCGCGCGCTTTCGAGTGCTCTACGGGGATGCCATGATCTGGCACGGCCTCACCGCGGGCCGCCTGGAGCAGCTGCTTTCCTCCGGGGGAGAAAAAGCGGAGAGGGCCCAGCGCGAGCTCCGGGCGCTCATGGAGGATGTCTCGCAGATGATGAAGATCATGAAGCAGCGCTACTCCGTCTGGTACAATCGCCGGCATCGGATGAGGGGCAGCGTCTGGGCGGAACGCTTCCAGAGCGTCCTCCTCGACCCGAAGGCGGAAACGGTCGGCTGGTTTCGCGCGCTGGCCCAGACCGCCCCGGTGCGGGCGGGGGAGGTCGCCGACCCGACCGACTACCGCTGGTCGACAGCCGCTCCAGAGGGTTGGCAGGGGACTCGCCAGTTCCCCGAGTCGCCGGAGTTGCAGGAGTGGACGGCCCAGGCGGTCGAGGAAGCCCGCGCCTGGATGCTGGCACCGGACAGTCAGGTCGAGCGGATCGAGGCGGGACGCTGCCCGCCCGACAAACTGGAATCGACCGTCACCGGCGGAATCATCGTCGGCTCGGAAGACTTTGTGCGCCATCACCACACCCAGTGGAAGGGTATGCCCCGCGCCGTGCCCATCGAGGACATCGGAATCCCCCTCTGGGCAGCCCGGGGCTGGCGTCGGAGGTTCCTGGAGGAAGATCCCACCAGCCCCGAATCCCCCGAGTAACCCGAAGCCAACGCAGCTCCACCACCGCTTTGAGCCGAAGCGCAGGGAAGCGTCAAAAGGGCGCAACAGGGATGTGCTAGGGGCACAGCATGGGAGCGCCGAAAGGCGCAGCATGGAGAGCTATGCCGGAACCTGGGTGAAGAGAGCAGATCAGGCGGCGCGGTCTGCCGCAAGGACCAGCAGGGAAACGTCCTAAGGCGCAGCCTGTTTGAATTCCCCGAAAAATCCCGAACCCATCCCCTGCCGTGGGCGGGGCCCACTCCCATGCCACGCCGCAGGCGTTCCCCTGCCCGCGCGCCCGTCACACCTCGCACCCCCAAGACACTTCGACCCCCCCGCCGCCCCGCGCCACCACCCCGAGCCGAAGCGCAGGAAAGCGCCGAAGGCGCAGCATGGATGTACCGTGAGGCGCAGCAGGGAAGCGCTGGAAAGCGCGGCCGAAATCTGCCGGGACGCCCAATAGAGAAACGCCGCAAGGCGCAGCCTGGTTGAATTCCCCGAAAAATATCGAACTTATCCCACGCCGCGGGCCCCCGCCCGCTCCCCTGCCGTGGGCTCCGCCCACTCCCCTGCAGCGCCGCAGGCGTTTCCATGCCTACGAAACCACGCGCCGCAGCTCCAAAGACACCCCGAACCCCGCCGCCCGCGCTATCACCCCGAGCCGAAGTGCAGGGGAGCGCCAAAGGCGCGGCAGGGATGTGCCGGGAGCCACAGCATGGGCTCCATCCACCGAAAAATCCGAACCTACCCCATGCCGCGGGCCCGTGCCCGCTTTCCCGCCGTGGGCTCCGCCCACTCCCCTGCCACGCCCCAGGCATTTTCATGCCCGCGAGCCCACCACGCCCCGGCTGCCAAGACCACCCCGGACGCCCCACCGCACCGCACCACCTTCCCCAGACCGAAGGGCAGGGAGGCGCCGAAGGCGCGGTAGGGAGGTGCCGTGAGGCACAGCAAGGAAGCGCCGGAAGGCGCGACAGGAATCTGCCAGGAGGCCCGACAGAGAAACACCGCAAGACGCCGCCTGGTTGAATTCCCCGGAAAAACCCGAACCCATCCCATGCTGCGGGCCCCAGCCCGCTCCTCTGCCGTGGGCCCGCCCACTCCCATGCCACGCCGCAGGCGTTCCCATGCACGAGAGCCCACCAAGCCCCGGATGCCCCAAGACACCTCGAACCCCCGGAACCACCCAAACTCACAGGATTCCCGGGACCTCTGGGGACCCCGAAGACCTCACTTCAGCATCGTCCGCCGCCAGGGCTGGGCGCCCCAGAGGGGGATGTCGACCTCCTCGACGGGGACCGCCCG
>CAJXLM010000040.1 GCA_913056175.1 uncultured Opitutia bacterium
GAGGTTTTCGGGGAGGTGGAGGGGCTTTGGGGTGGGGTGGTTCGGGCTGGCTTTTTCTCTGGCCCGGTTTTCGTGGGGGAGGGGGTGGATTGGTTGGGGGAAGGATTCGTGCCGATTCGACCGGGGAAGGGGCGGGTGGGGGTTCTTTTGGGGCGAGGGGTTGCGGGAAAACCATTCGACAAACGGGTCGAATAGACGGATCCTGCAGGCATGCTTACCCTATCGAATAGCGCCAGTTACGCCGTGAAGGCGCTGAGCTGCATGCAAGAGGGCGAGGATCGCCCCCGTTTCGTGAAGGATATCGCGGCTGCGTGCGGAGTGCCGCCCGCCTATCTCGCGAAGATTTTCAAGAAGCTCGTCGACGCCGGGATCCTCGTTTCCAAGCGGGGCTGGGCCGGCGGAACCGACCTCGCCCGGGCGCCCGGGGAGATCCGGGTGATCGAGATCGTGGAGGCCCTGGACGGCAAGGAATTCCTCGAGGGCTGTCTCCTCGGCAACGAGATCTGTTCGGACGAGCGGGCCTGTCCGCTCCACCAGTTCTGGAAACGGGAGCGCGTACTCATCGCCGGCGAGCTGCACAAGCAGACCCTCGCGGATGTGATCGCCTTCGAGGAGCGGCGGGCGCGGGCCCGGCAGAGCCGGCAGGCGATCGCGTCGGCTTCCGCGTAGTCCTTGTACGGGAGGAGCCGGGCGGCATGGACGACACCACCATTTCCGACGCGAACGAGGCGGTCGCCTCCGTGGCCTACCACCTCAGCGAGAACGTGGTGATCTACCCGATCACCCCATCCTCGCCGATGGCCGAGCACTGCGACGAGTGGTCGGCGGCGGGCCGCCGCAACCACTGGGGCGGGGTGCCCGCGGTCGAGCAGATGCAGAGCGAGGGAGGAGCGGCCGGCGCGGTGCACGGGAGCCTGCAGGCGGGCTCGCTCACCACGACCTTCACGGCCTCGCAGGGCCTCCTCCTGATGATCCCGAACCTTTACAAAATCGCCGGGGAGCTGACCTCCTTCTGCATGCACGTGAGCGCGCGGACCGTGGCCACGCACGCGCTCTCCATCTTCGGCGACCACTCGGACGTGATGGCCTGCCGGCAGACCGGGTTCGCCCTCCTCGCCTCCGGATCGGTGCAGGAAGCGCAGGACTTCGCGGCGATCGCCCATGCCGCCACCCTGCGGGCCCGCGTGCCCTTCCTCCATTTCTTCGACGGCTTCCGCACCTCGCACGAGGTCAATACCTACGAGCGCCTGCGCCCCGAGCAGATGGCGGCCCTCGTCGACCCGCGGGCGGTCGCCGCCCACCGGGAGCGGGCCCTCTCCCCGGAGGCCCCGGTGATCCGGGGGACGGCCCAGAATCCCGATGCCTTCTTCCAGGCCCGCGAGGCGGCCAACCCCTACTACGAGGCCCTGCCGGGCCTCGTGGAGGACTGCTGCGAGGAATTCTTCCGGCAGACCGGCCGTTCCCACGGGCTCTTCCGCTATGCCGGGGCGGAGGACGCGGAGGAGGTCGTCGTGGTCATGGGTTCCGGGGCGAAGACCGTCGAGGCGACCGCGGAGGCCCTCGGCCGGGACGGGCGCCGCGTGGGCGTGCTCCAGGTGAACCTCTTCCGCCCCTTCCCCGTGCGCCGCTTCCTGCAGGCCCTCCCCCTGACCACTCGCCGCATCGCCGTGCTCGACCGGACCAAGGAGCCCGGCGCGGCCGGGGAGCCCCTCTACCAGGACGTGGTCACCGCCCTGCACGAAGGCCGGGCGGAGGGCGAGTTGCCCGCGGATTTCGCGCCCCTCGTGGTGGGGGGACGCTACGGGCTTGGCTCCAAGGAGTTCGACCCGGCGATGGCGAAGGCCGTCTTCGACAACCTCCGCGCCGAGCGGCCGCGCAACCACTTCACGGTCGGGATCGTCGACGACGTCACCCACCACTCCCTCCCCGTGGAGGAAGCCTTCGCCATCGAGCCGGACGAAGTCTTCCGGGCCGTCTTCTACGGACTCGGCTCGGACGGCACCGTCGGCGCGAACAAGAACACCATCAAGATCATCGGCGAGGAGACCGACCACTACGCGCAGGCCTACTTCGTCTACGACAGCAAGAAGGCCGGCGCCACCACCGTCTCCCACCTCCGCTTCGGGCCCCGTCCGGTGGAGGCCCCCTGGCTCGTGCAGCGGGCCCAGTTTGTGGGTTGCCACCAGTTCTCCTTCCTCGACCGCCAGGAGGTCCTCCGCGTGGCCGCGCCCGGCGCCGTCTTCCTCCTGAACGCGCAGGCGGGCCCGGGGGAAGTCTGGGAACGCCTGCCCCGCGAGGTCCGCGAGGCGATCGTGGAGAAGGGCCTCCGCTTCTACGTGATCGACGCCTACGCCGTCTCCCAGGAGGCGGGCATGGGCAAGCGGATCAACACGATCATGCAGACCTGCTTCTTCGCGATCTCCGGCATCCTGCCCCGCGAGGAGGCGATCGCGAAGATCAAGGGCGCCATCGAGAAGACCTACGGACGGAAGGGCCGGGCGGTCGTCGAGAAGAACTTCGCCGCCGTCGACGCCACCCTCGCCCATCTCCACGAGGTGGAGGTGCCCGCCGAGGCGGGCGGGGGCCGCTCCCGCCCGCCACCGGTCCCGGCGGAGGCACCGGACTTCGTGCAGCGGGTGACCGGCGTCCTCCTCGCCGGGGAGGGCGACCGCCTGCCGGTCTCCGCCTTCCCCGCCGACGGCACCTGGCCGACCGCGACCACCCAGTGGGAGAAGCGCGGGCTGAGCCTGCAGGTGCCCGCCTGGGAGCCGGACCTCTGCATCCAGTGCGGGAAGTGCGCCCTCGTCTGCCCGCACGCGGCCATCCGGGCGAAGGCCTACCCGAACGATTCCCTGCGGGACGCGCCGGCCGGCTTCGCCAGCCTCGACTTCCGCTCCCGCGACCTGCACGACCACCAGTACACCATCCAGGTGGCCCCGGAGGACTGCACCGGCTGCAACCTCTGCGTGTACATCTGCCCGGCGAAGGACCGCAGCCAGCCCGGGCGGAAGGCGCTCAACCTGACCCCGGTCGACGCGCTCCTCCTCGAGGAGGAGCGCGCGAAGTTCGACTACTTCCTCACCCTCCCCGAGCCGGCCACGGAGGACCTGCGGATGGACGTGAAGAACAGCCAGCTCCGCCAGCCGCTCTTCGAGTTCTCCGGGGCCTGTGCGGGCTGCGGGGAGACGCCCTACCTGAAGTTGCTCACCCAGCTCGCCGGGGACCGCCTCCTCCTCGCCAACGCCACCGGCTGCTCCTCCATTTACGGAGGCAACCTCCCCACCACTCCCTACGCCGTCGACGAGCACGGGCGGGGGCCCGCGTGGTCGAACTCCCTCTTCGAGGACAACGCCGAGTTCGGCTACGGGATCCGCCTGGCGGTGGATGCGCACGAGGCGCGGGCGCGGGAACTCGTCCGCGAGCTCGCCGGGGAGATCGGGGAGGACCTCGCGGACGCCCTCCTCGGGGCCGTCCAGGACCGCGACTCCGCGATCCGGGCCCAGCGGGAACGGGTGGCCGCCCTCCGGGAACGCCTCCGCCCGCTGGAGGGGGCGCGGGCGGCCGAGCTGGGCACGCTCGCCGACGCCCTCGTCCGCAAGTCCGTCTGGGCGGTGGGGGGCGACGGCTGGGCCTACGACATCGGCTTCGGCGGGGTCGACCAGGTCCTCGCCAGCGGCCGGAACATCAACCTCCTCGTCCTCGACACCGAGGTCTACTCGAACACGGGGGGCCAGGCCTCCAAGGCGACCCCGCTGGGGGCGGTCGCCAAGTTCGCCGCCGGCGGGAAGGCCCGCGGGAAGAAGGATCTCGGCCGCTACGCCATGGACTACGGGCATGTCTACGTGGCCTCCGTGGCCATGGGGGCGAAGGACAAGCAGACCATCGACGCGCTCGCCGAGGCGGACGCCTACGACGGACCATCCCTCGTCATCGCGTACAGCCACTGCATCGCCCACGGCTACGACCTCTCCGCGGGCCTCGAGCACCAGAAGCTCGCCGTGGAGACCGGCTACTGGCCCCTCTACCGCTTCGACCCGCGCAAGGGCTCGCCCGAGCAGTCCCCGCTGCACCTGGACACCCGCGCGCCGAAGCGGCCGCTCCGCGAGTACATGAACAAGGAGCTGCGCTTCCAGATCCTCCGGCGGAGCCATCCCGAGGAGTACGGGGAGCTGGAGGCCCGGGCGCAGGCGGCGGCGGAGGCCCGCTACCGCGCCTACGAGGAACTCGCCGCATCCCACGCGGCGGTGGCCCTCGATCCGGATCCGGAGGAGGACGCGGGCGCCGGCGGGGAGGGCGAAGGTGCGAGTGCCGGCGGCGGCGGGGAGGAGCGGTCGTGAAGACGGACCTGCGCACCCGCTACCTCGGGCTCGAGCTGCCCCATCCCCTCGTGGTGGGGGCTTCCCCGCTCTGCGACCACCTCGACCGGGTCCGGGAAATGGAGGACCACGGGGTGGCCGCCCTCGTCATGCACTCGCTCTTCGAGGAGCAGATCCTCCAGGAACAACTGGCCGCCGATACCTTCGTGCACGGCCACGAGGAGACCTTCGCCGAGGCGACCTCCTACTTCCCGGGGGGTGCGGATTTCGCCCTGACCGCGGAGAACTATCTCGGGCAGATCGAGAAGATCCGGGCGCGGGTGAGTTTCCCGGTGATCGCCTCGCTGAACGGGCGGACGCCCTCCGGCTGGGTGGACTACGCCCGCGACATGGAGGGGGTCGGCGCGGACGCGCTCGAGCTGAACCTCTACTTCCAGCCGACGCCGGAGGAGAGGCCGGCGGATGCCATCGAGAAGGAGGCCGTCGACATCGTCCGCTCGGTCTGCGCCCGGGTCGGCATCCCCGTGGCGGTCAAGCTCTCGCCCTACTTCAGCTCGCTGCCCCACTTCGTGCGCCGGCTGGAGGAGGCCGGGGCTGCCGGGGTGGTCCTCTTCAACCGTTTCTACCAGCCGGACATCGACATCGAGGAGTGGCGGACCCAGCCGCACCTGCAGCTCTCGGAGAGCGCCGAGCTGCTCCTCCGCCTGCGCTGGCTGGCCATCCTCCACGGGCGCTACGAGCTGGACCTCGCCTGCAGCGGGGGCGTGCACACCGGGGAGGACGCGGTGAAGGCCCTCATGTCGGGGGCCGCCTGCGTCCAGATGGTCAGCAGCGTCCTCCGCCACGGGGTCGGCCATGTGGCCACCGTCCTCACCGCGCTCGACGAGTGGATGGCCGCCCACGAGTACGGCTCCCTCGCCGAGCTCGTCGGGAGCATGAGCTACGCGAACACGCCGAATCCCGAGGCGGTCGAGCGGGCCAACTACGTGCGCCTGCTCACCGACGCCCAGGTCCAGGACCGCTTCGGTCCGGTGGCGTGGTAGGGGCGGTGGGGAGGAAAGGGGTCCCGGTCCGGTGGGCGGGTGGGGCGGTCGCCCGGGGTGCTTCCGCGGGGTGAGGGAGGGCCTTCCGGGGCAGGGGCCCGCCCACGGCCCGCCCGGCGATTTTTCCGGCCCTTCCCCTCCATCCTCCGCCGCTTTTCCTTTACCGTCGCCGGGTGCGGACTAGCCTTGGGCGAATGGTAGCGGACACCCGCGGACGCGGCTTGACGGACCTGCGGATCTCGTTGATCGACCAATGCAATCTGCGGTGCACCTACTGCATGCCGGCGGAGATCTTCGGGCCGGACTACCGTTTCCTGAAGCGGACGGAGTGGTTGCGCTTCGGGGAGCTCTACGACCTCGTCCGGGCCTTTACCCGGCTGGGGGTCCGCAAGGTCCGCCTGACCGGGGGCGAGCCGCTCCTCCGGCCCGGCCTGGCCAAGTTCATCCGGGGGTTGCGCCGGTTCGAGGCGATCGAGGACCTCGCCCTCACCACGAACGGGCTGCGCCTCGCCGAGCGGGCGGGGGAGCTGGCCGAGGCGGGCCTGCACCGGGTGACCGTCAGCCTGGACGCGCTGGACCCGGAGCTGAACGGGCGCATGAACGGCCGGGGGATCGGGCCGGAGGTGGTCCTCGCGGGCATCGAGGGGGCCCGCTCCGCCGGGTTGGCGGTGAAGGTGAACATGCTGGTGGAGCGAGGGGTCAACGAGGGGGAGATCCTCCCGATGGCCCGCCTGTTCCGGGACAAGGGCATCCCCCTGCGCTTCATCGAGTTCATGGACACCGGCAACCACAACGGCTGGCGGATGGACCGGGTCGTCACCGGCCGGGAGATCCTCGCCCTCCTCGCCACCGAGCACGCATTCGAGCCGATCGACACGACCTCCTCGCGGATGGTGGCCAAGCGCTACCGCTACACGGACGGGTCCGCCGAGTTCGGCTTGATCACCTCGGTGAGCCAGCCCTTCTGCGGGGACTGCACCCGCGCCCGCATCTCCGCGGACGGCCAGCTGTTCACCTGCCTGTTCGCCACCCGGGGCACGGACCTGAAGGGCTTCCTCCGCTCGGAGGAGTACAGCCCGGAAGCGCTCTACGAGAAACTGGCCGCCCGCTGGCGCGTCCGCGACGACCGGTACTCGGAGATCCGCACCTCGGCCACGCCGAAGGGCGAGAAGGTGGAGATGTCCTTCATCGGGGGGTGAGGACCGGGCCGGTCGGTCCCCTGCGCGCGGCCGGTCGGTCCCCGGGCCGGTCCCCCGGCCAATCCGGCTTGTGGGGGGAGATCGGGCGGTGGTAGGGTGTTCCCCATGGCAGGCGACGCACGGATCGAGCACATCTTTACCTCGCCCTCCCACAACTATGTCGGCCACCACGGCGGGCCCTCGGGGGACACGCCGGCGGTCCGGCGGGAGCGGGTGGGCCTCGTCCCCGGCCACGGGATCGAGGGTGATCGCTACGCGGAGCGCGAGTACGGGCACCGCAAGCAGATCACCTTCTTCGCGATGGAGACGGTGGACGCCCTCAGCGAGCGCACGGGCACGCTGGTGCCCCCGCAGTCGGTGCGGCGCAATGTCTTCACCCGGGGCATCGATCTCGAGTCGCTCATCGGGAAGACCTTCCGCCTGCAGGGGGCCCTTTTCGAGGGAGTGCAGCACTGTGCTCCCTGCTACTGGATGAACGAGGCGATCGGGCCGGGGACCGAGGATTTCCTCCGCGGGGAGGGTTCGCTCGGCGGGTTGCGCGCCCGCATCCTCGAGGGATCCGAGCTGGGGGTGGGTCCGGCCGACCTCGTGGTCGAGTCCGCCCGGCCGGCATGATCCCGGCCGCCGAGGCCCATCGGCGGATCCTCGACGCGGTCCGCCCGGGTCCGACGGAGACGCTCGGGCTGGGGGAAGCGCTGGGGCGAATCCTGCGGGCGGAGGTGCGCGCCGACCGGCCGGCGCCACCCCATGACCGGGTCATGATGGACGGCTATGCCCTCGCCTTTGCGGCGTGGCGGGAGGGCCGCCGGAAGTTTCGCCCGGCGGGCACGGTCGCTGCGGGGGAGGTGCCACTGGCCCTGCCGGACGCGGGGGCGGTCCTCGAGGTGATGACCGGTGCGGTCCTGCCGGAGGGCTGCGACACGGTGGTCCCGGTGGAGGCGAGGGTGGGGGAGGATGCCGACGGGGTCCTCCTCGAGGATCCCTTCGGCCAGCCGCTCCGCCCGGGCAACGCGGTCCACGCCCGCGGATCGGGCGGTGAGGCCGGCCGTGCGGTGCTCTCCCCCGGCGATCGGCTGGGCCCGGGGGAGGTGGGAGTGGCGGCCACGGAGGGGGCGGTACGGCTGGAGGTCAATGCGGTGCCGCGGCTGCTCCTGCTGACGACGGGCGACGAGGTGGTGGAGCCGGCCGAGACGCCCCTGCCCCACCAGATCCGGGGCAGCCATGGCCTCGCCCTCGAGGCTCTCTTCCGGGCGCACGGGGAGATCCGGTGGGGCCACCGGCACTTTCCGGACCGCGAGGAGGTGCTCCGCGCGGCCCTCGCGGAGGCCCTCGCCGAGGTCGATTTTCTTTTCCTCGCTGGGGGCGTTTCCAAGGGCCAGCGGGACTACCTGCCGGACCTGCTCGCCGAGCTGGGAGTCGAGAGGATCTTTCACCGGGTGGCCCAGCGGCCGGGGCATCCGCTCTGGTTCGGCCGGCACGGGGCGGTCCCGGTCTTCGGCTTTCCGGGCAATCCGCTCTCCGCCCTCTGCTGCGCCCGGCGCCACGCGGTCCCGGCGCTGGACCGCTGGCGGGGGGCCGGGGAGCAACCGGTGCCGCGGCTGGTGCCGACGAAGCCGCTGGCGGCCCGGCCGGGGGCGACGGGCTTCCATCCAGTGCGGTTGGCGGAGGACGGCCGGGCCCGGCCGACGGCCCCGCTCAACTCCGGCGACCTCCACGCCCTCGCCGGGACGGACGGCTTCCTCGAGTGTCCGCCGGCGGAGGAGGTCGGGGAGGGGGAGCGGGAGGGATCTGCCGCGGGGCTGGACGCGGAGGGCTCCCTGCCCTTCTATGCGTGGCGTGCCTGAAATGCCGGACTCCTCAGCCTCCCCCACCCTCAGCCATGTCGGGCCGGAGGGGGCACCCCGCATGGTCGACGTGTCCGAGAAGCCGGTCACGGTCCGCCGGGCGGTCGCCGCCGCCGAGGTGTTCTTTCCCCCGGAGGCATGGGAGGTGCTCGCGGCCGGCGATTGGCAGACGGCCAAGGGCGCGGTCCTGCCCACCGCGGTGATCGCGGGCACCCAGGCGGTCAAGCGGACGGCGGACCTGATCCCGTTCTGCCACCCGCTCCCGCTCGAGGGCATCCGGTTCACTCATGATTTCCCGGAGGAGGGTCTTCTCCGCCTCCGCTGCGAGGTGCGCACCACCGCGCGGACGGGTGTGGAAATGGAGGCGTACACGGGGGCGAGCGTGGCGGCCCTCACGGTGATCGACATGACCAAGGCCCTCAGCCCCGCCCTCGAGGTGCGCGCGGTACGCCTGCTGGCGAAGACGGGGGGCAAGGCGGACTACCACCGATGATGGCGTCGCCCGGGGCATCCTCCTCCTCCGCGCCGCCGCTCGGCGGCCTGGTCATGGCCGGGGGCTACAGCCGGCGCATGGGCCGGGACAAGGCCGGGCTGGTCTACCACGGGCAGCCGCAGTGGGAATGGACGCGCGATCGGCTCCGGGAGGTGGTGGACCGGGTCTGGATTTCCTGCCGGGAGGAACAGGAACTGGGTGCTCCCGCCGAACGGATTCCGGATCCGGTGCCGGGGCAGGGCCCGATCGGGGGCTTTCTCGCCGCCCACGCCGCAGCGCCCGGGCAGGCCTGGCTGGCGGTCGCCTGCGACCTGCCCCGGCTCGACGGGGCGGGACTCCGGACCTTGGTGGCGGCCCGGGCGCCGCACTTGCTGGCCACGGCCTACGCCTCGGCGGAGGGGTTGCCGGAGCCGCTCTGCGCGATCTACGAGCCAGCCATTTTCCCGGTCCTCCGCGAGGCCCTCGCCGCGGGTACGGCCTGCCCGCGCCGGGTCCTTCGGGAGCTCGGCGACCGGGTCCGCCTGGTTCCGCTGCCCCGGCCGGACCTGCTCGACAACGCGAACACGCCGGAGGAAGCGGCCGCGCTGGGAGCGCCGGGAGCGCTTGGCGGCGGGGAGGAGCGGGGGTAAGGTTTCTGGTCCGGTGAAGGTGAAAACGGTCCACCTCCAGTACTTCGCCCTGTTCCGCGAGCGGGCCGGCCGCGCCGCGGAAACCCGACAGACGCGGGCGGGTACGCTCGGTGAGCTCTACGCGGAGCTCCGCGAGGCCTACGGCTTCCCGCTCGGCCCGGAGCAGGTGCGGGCGGCCGTGGGCGAGGAGTACCGGGACCTGGAAGCGGCGGTCGAGGACGGCATGCAGGTGGTCTTCCTCCCGCCGGTGGCGGGGGGCTGAGGGCGCGATGTTTCGGCTATCCCACGAGCCCCTCGACCCGTCGGCGCTCGCCGGGGAGCTGGCGGCACCCGGGGCGGGAGCGCTGGTGACCTTCGAGGGATGGGTGCGCGACCACCACGAGGGACGGCCGGTGACGGGGCTCGACTACGAGGCCTTCGCGCCCATGGCCCTGCGGGTGGGAGAGGGCATCCTCGCGGAGGCGCGGGAGCGCTTCGCGATCACGGGGGCCGCGGCCTGCCACCGGCTGGGATCGCTGGGGGTGGGCGATCGGGCCATCTGGGTGGGGGTGACCTCCGCCCATCGCCAGGAGGCCTTCCTCGCCTGCCGTTGGATCATGGACGCGGTCAAGAGGGAGGTCCCGGTCTGGAAGAAGGAACACTTCGGGGATGGTTCCGAATCCGCATGGGTGAACGCGGGGGAGGGCAGCCGCAGCGAGCCGGCCGATCCGGCCGCGGACGAGCGGTACGCGCGCCAGGTGAGACTGCCGGGGGTCGGGCCGGAGGGACAGCGGCGGCTGGCCGGGGCGGCGGTGCTGGTGATCGGGGCGGGCGGTCTGGGCTGCCCGGCTCTCCAGTACCTCGCGGGGGCCGGGGTCGGACGCCTGACGGTCGGCGACGGCGACCGGGTGGAACGGTCCAACCTCCACCGGCAGGTGCTCTTCGCGACCTCCGACCTGGGCCGGAACAAGGCGGAGGCGGCCGCGGATCGGCTCCGCGCGTTGAACGATGCCGTTTCCCTGCGCGCCCTCCCGGACGCGGCCAGCCCGGGGAATTTGCCGGAATGGATCGCGGGGCACGATGTGGTGATCGATGGGACGGACTCGTTCGAGTCGAAGTACGCGATCGCCGATGCCTGCTGGAATGCGGGCTGTCCGCTGGTGCAGGCGGGGATCTACCAGGTGGACGGTTGGGTCCAGGTGATCGACCGGGCGGCGGGGGCGGGTTGCTTCCGCTGCCAATGGCCGGAACCGCCGCCCCCGGGCTGTGTGGGGAATTGCGCGGAGATGGGCCTGCTCGGGACGACGGCGGGCCAATTGGGGGTCCTCCAGGCGGGCCAGGCCCTCCAGCTGCTCCTCGGCTGGGAGGAGGGCCCGCTGCGCGAGCACACGCTCTATGTCGACACCCTCACGGGATCCACGCGCCGGATCCGCCGGGTCCGCCGCCCGCACTGTGCCTGCGCCTCGGACCGGCCGGAGCCGTTTCCCGCGGCGGACCACGGCGTCCTTTTCCCGGGTCCGCGCGCGGAGGCCCTTGTCCGGGAGGCCACGGTGATCGATCTGCGCGAGTTCGGGACGGGGGAGTCCGCCTGGGGGGACTTGCTCCAACGCTTCCCCCAACGCCCGCTGGTCCTCTGCTGTGGGGGCGGCACCACGAGCCGGCGATGCCTCGCCGCCCTCGGCCACCCGGAGGGGGTCTACGCGTGGTCGGCGGGGGCCGACAGCTTGCCGGGGCCGGGGAAGGGGGCACCGACGGACGGGGAGTAGCGTTTCCCGCGGGGGCGGCGGGCTTTGCTGGGGGATCATTCGCTTCCGGCGGGGAGGGGTGGTCCAACGGTAAAAAGTGGGTGGGACAGGAGGGCGGAAGAGGGGAGATTTCGGGCGTCTGAAAGGAGTGGTGGGGGATGAAAGAGGGTCCGGGTCCCCCCAAAAGAGGTGGTTTGCGGAGGGGAGGGAACAATACGGTGGCTGGTACGCAGGCGGTGGGTTGGCGGGCGGGGATGCGATCGGACTTCCGGCGGAGGTGAGGGCGACCCTCGAGGAAAGGGTGGAGGCGCTGCCGGTGGGGGAGAGGGCGGACTTCCAGGAATCCCATACGCGTGCGCTTCTCCTCGAGGACAGCTTCCTCGGCCGGGCGGGGAAGGCGCTCCAGCCGGTCTTTGCCCCGGCCGGTTGGGACTGGAAGCTCACCGTGGCCGTGGTCGCCAGCTTCCCCGCCCGGGAACTGGTGGTCTCCACCCTCGGAATTCTCCACCAGATGGGACCGGAGACCGGAGAGGAATCGGCGGGCCTCCGCGAACAGCTGCGCCGGGATACCCGGGACCGGGGTTCGCGGGGCGGTCAGGCGGTCTACACGCTTCCCGTGGTCGCCGGGGTCATGGTCTTCTTCGCGCTCTGTCTCCAGTGCGGGGCTACCGTGGCCCTGCTCGGACGAACTCTCGGGTGGCCCGCCGCCGGCGGACTCTTCCTCGGCATGACCTTCCTCGCCTGGTGCGGCGCCGTCGTGGGCTACCGGGTGGGGACTTGGATCCTTGCATGAACGCAGGGGAAGCTATGCTGGTCGGAGCGGTCCTCCTGTCGGCCGTTCTCTACCTCCTCGTCCACTACCGGCCGCGGCGTCGGCGGTACGCGGCGGGCCCAACGCGGGGAAGGGTCGGGGGCTCGCCCTCCTGTACCTGTGCGGGCCACTGCCCGTTGGCCGTGGCCAGTCGGACGCCGGGACAGCTTGGGCGACGAGACGACGAGGCGCCCGTGGGGGCCGTGCGACCGTGCGGAAGGGCGACCGTGCGGAAGGGCGATCGGCATGCCGCTATCGGCCGCCCGCGGTTGTTCCGCCCCCCGAAACCTACCCGAAAAATGGTCGATTCCGGCACGGACGGGCCGCACAGAGTCGGGCCTCCTCGGCAAGGTCCCGCAGCGGTACACTGGTGTCCTGACCGCGCCAGCGGCGGGTGTGCTCGCGCACGAACTCGGGACGTCCCACGATGTGGCCGCGGCAGAGATGGGCGGGCCAGCGGGGCGGGGGAGGACGCGGACGGTTCCAGTGGGCCGAGATGTAGGGCCGCAGGAGTACCAGCAATAACTCCTGCACGAACGGGTCCACCCGGGACGCGAATTCCGCCTCGGCCGGGGTGAGGAGCACCTCCCACCATTTCCTCCCTTTCCCGGAAGCGGTGCACCAACGGTAGTCCGCCGGATCCTCGCTCTCCTCCGCCCGGACGGGCGCGCTCCACAGGAACGCGCGGTAGAAGGCGAGCACGCCGTCCTCCCCCTGCAGGAGGGAGCTGTCGAAGCGGTTTTGCCAGAGAACGCCCTGCCGCTCGTGCCGACGGTTGTACCAACTGGTGAATCGCTGCTTGAGCGTCTTCATGAAGGCCGAGATGTCGTGCATCCGCTCGCCCAGCCGTTCCCGCAGGTTCTCCGCCCACTCGTCCCCCTCCGCAAGGCGCTGCTCCAGCCGCGTCGCGTCCATCCCGAGAAAGCCACGCGCCTCCCCGTAGAGGAGGCGGTAGCGCCGGACGAGCTCCGCGTCCTCCTCCTCCCCGCGCCGACGCGGATCCACCCGCACGAGAAGCTGCACCTCCCGCTCCAGCACCACCCGCTCCAGCACTTCCACCCCCGAAAACCCGGACGCCCGCTCCACCAGCCCCCACAAGTACTCCCGCTCCCCCTCCGTCCACCCCGCCACCCCATCCGTCACCCGCGACCGCAGGTAATACACCCCCTCTTCCCCCACCTTGTACCGCGCCAATCTCACCCCCCCCACCCAATCCCTCCCGAAAAGAATTGCAAGTGGATTTTGCGGGGACAGGTCCTGCAACAACCCTGTACTTGCGGTGACGGGAGGGGGGGTGGTTTTTTGGGGGGTGGGGTTTAGGGTTGTTCGCCGATGGCTTCGACGGGGCATTCGGCGAGGGCTTCGCGGCATTGGGCGAGGCCTTCTTCGGAGTCGGGCTGGCGGAAGACGTAGGAGTAGCCGCCTTTTTTGTGGCGGGTGAAGGAGTCGGGGGCGATTTCGCGGCAGAGGTCGCAGTCGATGCATTCCTGGTCGACGAAGAAGCGACCGTCGGCGTTTTCGGGCCATTTCTGGGAGGGATCAGCCATGGAGGGGAGGATGGGCGGAGGGGGGCGGGGAGGCAACGCCGGAGGGGAGGGGCGGGCGGTCAGCTGGGGAAATTCTCGCGCGTCCATGCGGCGAGTGCCTGGCTGCAGAGGTGGAGGGTGTCTTGCCAGTCCCGGGCGGCCCCGGCCTCTGCGGAGTCGCTGACGACCTTGACGAGGGTGACTGGCAGGTCGAAGGCGCGGGCGACGGTGGCGACGGCGTAGCCCTCCATGTCGACGAGCCGCGCTCCGCGAGCCACGAGTTCTGCGCGGAGGGGATCGCCGGCGACGAAGCGGTCGCCGGAGGCGAGGAGGGGACCCTCGGGGTCGAGCGGGAGGAGGGGGCTGAAGGAATGGCCGGTGAGGGCGGCGATGGACTCGTCGTCGAAGTCGTGCTGGAGGACGGAGCCGATCGGGAAGACCCCGGACAGGTCCTCGACCAGAGAACCGGCGGTCCCGAGGTTGAGGATGTGGGAGGGGCGGGCGGTGGCGAGGGCGCGGGCGAGCCGGGTGGCGGCGCGAAGCTTGCCGACTCCCGTAAGGAGGACAGGCCATCCCAATTCGCGGAGGGAGCGGGCCTCTTCCTCGAGGGCGACGACGAGCAGCGGTTCGCCCGCTCGGGGGAGGTCGGGGGAGGGACTCATCACCTTCTGTGGAAGGGATGCCGTCGGGCAGGGCAAGTCCGTGGCGGGCTATGACACGAAATCGTCTTGCGCATCGGCGGGGAAAAAGGGATTATGGAAGCGGTTCTTAGCAACAGTCCAACGCGTCGCAAAACGCATCTCGAAGTGTTCGCGGACATCCTTCCGGGTTTTCGCGAATAACGCCAACCGGGTCTCTGGAGAGGCACCACGGTGGTCCAGTGATGTGCGGCCTGACGCAGCCGAAACGGGTTCGTGCCCTTGGGGCACGGGCCTAGCGCTCTCCCGTGGCCGTCTTCCTCGGAGGAGCGGCCGTTTTTGTTTCCGGCCCCGGCCGGGGCGGACGGTCGCGGTGGGTGCGCTTCCTGGAAACCAAAACCATGAAACGCAGACACCCATGAAAGACTCCAACCCCCCGATCATCCACCAGCGCAGCAACCGTCATTGCCTGCGCATCAATCCGGCCAACCCGGACCATCACCTCTACAACAACAACGGGACCTGGTGGGTCCACTACACCGAGTATCCCTGCCCGCTGACCAGCCGGCGGGTCCGGCGCTCGCTGCGCACCTCGGACCGGGAACGGGCCCGGCGGCGCCGGGACAAACTCTTCGAGATCCTCGCCCGGGAGGCGGACGCCTCGGTGGAGGCGGCCTGACCGGCCGGCGGCTCCCTTGGGGGTTGGCCGTGCCCGAAGCGCGGCCACCCTCTCGGCCCCGCTTCCCTCCGGACGGGGCCCATCCGTAACTTCTCGGGGCCCGCGGCACGGGGCGCGGGTCCCGGCGGGGAGCGGCCCTCGGACGGGTCCGGGCGGCGGGAGAGGCGAGGGCGGGGAGGGCGGCGGGCCGCGGAGCCAGCGAACCCTGTCGGCGGCCTCCTGAAAGAAAAAAAGTGTCAGGCTTTTCAAGACGGGCCTGCGGGTGCCCCGCCCGAGCGTGCACGGGTGGGTTCCGTGCGTCGGCGGGCGCGGAGATCGGGGAGCCCCCGGGAGGCGGGCCGTGAGGAGGTGTCGTTCCCGGTCCGGGGGGATCGGCCCTTCAGGGGAGGGCAGCCGGGGGAATCTCCGTGAGCCGTTCCAGTCGCCGTTCCCGCCACCAGATGTAGACGCCGGATCCCGTGATCAGGAGCATCCCGCTGAAGGCGGTGGGATCGGGGAGGTCGGCGAAGATGAGGAAGCCAAGGAGGGTGGCAAAGAGGATCTCGAGGTACTGGAGCGGGGCGAGGGTGGCGGCGGGGGCATGGGAGAAGGCAAAGCTGAGGAAGAGGTGGGCGATGCCCCCAGCGACGCCGACCCCGAGGAGGAGGAGCCCATCGGCCCAGGTCGGCCAGACCGGGTCGAGCAGGCCCTGCCCGGTCCCCTCGAAGCCGGCGAGCACCGGCAGGATGAGGGCACTCGCGGCGACGGCGGTGTAGGCTTGCAGACTGACCGGGTGCATGGCGGTGGCCATGCGGCGGGTGAGGAGCAGGTAGGCGGTGAAGCAGGCGGCCGTGCCCAGCGGGAGGAGGGCCACCCAGCCGGAGTTCGCGAAGTTCGGCTGGATGACCAGCAGCGTGCCGAGGAAGCCGACCCCGCAGGCGACCAGCCGGCGGATGCCCAGCGTCTCCCCGAGGAAGAAGGCTCCGGCGAGGGTGAGCAGGAAGGGTTCCACGAAGAAAATGGCGACCGCGTCGGCGATGGGCATCTCGGCGAAGGCGCGGACGATGAGAAAGGTGGAGAGCAGGATGAGCGAGGCCCGGGCGAAGTGGAGCCCGACCTCGCGGGCCGTGGGCCGGTGGAGCCAGCCGAGGTAGGCGGCGAGGGGCAGGAGGAGGACCGCCTGGACGACGAAGCGGGCCGCCACGATCTGCCCGATCGGGACGGTGTCCGTGGCCAGCTTGGCGAAGGAATCGAGGAAGGGCGCCGTGATCGTGAAGGCGACCATGAGGAGAATCCCGAGACTGACCCGGTCGGCGCGTGGGTTCGGCATGGTGGCCGCGGGAAAGGGGAGGGGGGCGACTCGTTTCAGGCTTCGCTGGGAGGGCGGGGCCGCTCCCTCTTGTGGCGCAGGTGGCGGAGGACCACCGACCGTCCGGTGAGTGCCCGGTAGATCATCTCAACGGCGAGCGCGGCGGCGATCATGCCGGCGAGGATCCAGACATGCCAGGCCCGGTCCGGCGTGGCCAGCGTCTGCCCCACCAGGGTGACGAGGGCGATGGCGCAGGCGGCGACGGCGACGAGGGCGAGCCAGCCGGCGCTTTTCGTTTCCCGGCGCATCCGGAAGTGGGCGAGATTGACTGCGAGGAAGACCAGCAGGAACCCGGCGCTGCCCATCGTGGCGATGGCGGCGAGCGGGATGAAGTTGGCGACCAGCAGGGCGAGCACCGCGAAGAGGATCATCCCCTCGAGCGGTTGGCCGTGGAAGTCGCGCTCGAGCTCGCCCGGCAATTCCCCGGACTTCGCGATCAGGTAGGTCAGCCGGCCGCTTCCGTAGAAGGTCGCGTTGATGGCGGAGGAAGTGGCGAGGAGGGCGGCGACCACGATCATGACGTGCCCGCCCATGCCCATGAAACTGTGGGCGGCCACCGAGAGGGAGTAGTCGGCCTCGGCGGCGATGGCGCTGAACTTCAGGTGGCCGACCACCACCATGCTGACCAGGATGTAGACCCCGATGACGAAGACCACCCCTCCGAGGTAGGCGATGGGCAGGGCTCGTTTCGGATTCTTCAGGTTGTCGGAGGCGTTCGCGATCAGCTCGAAGCCCTCGTAGTTGAGGAAGATGATCATGGCCCCGGCGACCAGCGGCAGCGGGCTCACCCACTCGGCCGGAGCCAGCCGGGACCAGTCCATCGGCGTGGCCAGCCCGACCGCCACGAAGACCGCGAGCAGGATCATCTTGGTCGCGTTGAAGGCATTGCCCGAGCGGATGGCGAGGTCGGCCCCGAACCAGTTGAGCACGGCGAGCCCCACGATCACCGCGGAGAGGAAGGTGTGCAGCCAGAAGTCGTAGGCCGCCGCGGGGAGCAGGCTGGCCGCGTAGGCCCCGAAGGCATAGGCGTAGACTGCGAGGAGGATGACGTAGGCGAAGCAGAGCAGGATGTTGAGGGCTCCCGTGAGGACCCCCGGCCCGAAGGCGACATTGATGAACTCGACCGTGCCCCCCTCGCTCGGGTAGCGCAGGCTCAGCTTCCAGTAGGACCACGCCGTGAGCAGGGCGACGATCCCCGCGACGACGAAGGCGACCGGCGCGGCTCCGCGGGTCAGCTCCACGGTGAGGCCGGTGACCGCGAAGATCCCCCCGCCGACCATGCCCCCGATACCGATGGAGAGAGCGGAGAGCGTACCGATGCGGGAAGAGTGACTCATGGCGTTGGTTGCGGGGTGTTATTGGCGCGAGGGGAAGACCGAAGGGCCGAGGAGGGCGAACCCAAATTTACCCGTTGCCTTCGCCGCAGCCGGCGTCATCTTCCGGGGTCTCGGCGCTCGTCGCCGTCCGTACCCCTTACCCCCCCATCCCCTTCCCCAATGGCTTCGCTGGAAGAAATCCTCGACCGGGCCCGGATCCACGCGGAGACCGTCGTCGGCCCGCAAGTGGGCCAGTGGAACCTCGACTCCCGCTGGCCGCGGGCAGCCTCCGACCTCGCCGCGGCGGAGGGTCTCCTCGGCCTGTATGCGCCCGTGGAGTGGGGTGGGCAGGGGCTCCCGCTCGCGGAGGGCGTGCGCGTCTACGAGGAGCTCGGGAAGGCCGACGGTGCCTACGCCTTCGCCCTCTCCATGCACAACATCTGCACCTACGCGGCGTGTGGATTCGGTGGCGACCGCTTCAAGGAGGCATGGGCGCGCGAGCTCACCTCCGGCCGTCGGCTCGCCAACTTTGCCCTCACCGAGCCGCAGGGCGGGTCCGATCCGGGAACCATGCTGACGCGGGCGCGGATCAACGGGGACGGCACCTGGACGGTCCACGGCAAGAAGGCCTGGGTCGCCCTCGGTGAGGAGGCGGCGGTCTATTTCACGGTCGTCAAGACCTCGGACGAGCCCGGCCATGGCGACATGGCGATGGTCGCGATTCCGGCGGGCACTCCCGGGCTGGCGCTCGGGCCGGCGTACCCGACCCCTTCCTACCGTTTCCTCCCCCACACGGATCTCACCCTCGAGGGGGTCGTCGTGCCCGAGGAAAATGTGATCCTCCCGCCCGGGCAAGGGCTGCAGGGCGCCCTCACGGCGATCGACATCGCCCGGGTCTCCATCGCGTCCGGCTGTTGTGGCCTTATGCAAACCGCCTTGGACACGGCGCTCGCCTACACCCGGGACCGGAAAATGTTCGGGGGCACCGCGCTCGACCGCGACGGGATCCAGTGGATGCTCGGGGAGGTGGCTACGGACCTCGAGGCGTCCCGCTTGCTCTACCGCCGGGCCGCGGAATGCCTCGGCACCCCGGAAGGCACGGTGATGGCGG
Source organism: uncultured Opitutia bacterium (assembly GCA_913056175.1). Classification (GTDB taxonomy): domain Bacteria; phylum Verrucomicrobiota; class Verrucomicrobiia; order Opitutales; family Puniceicoccaceae; genus CAJXLM01. The sequence continues at coordinate 18,678 of CAJXLM010000040.1, forward strand.
CGCACGCGAAACGATTTGTGCCGGATGCTGCCCTGCGGGCCGCCACTGCTTGCACCCAGGCCCTCGGCGGAATGGGCCTGGTGGAGACTTACGGTCTCGACCGCCTGAGCCGGTTGGCCCAGATGCTGAAGGTCGTCGACGGCACCACCGAGATTTGCCGCGTCGTCATCGGGCGCCATCTCCGCAAGCGCGCGGCCGGCCTCCCGGCGGTGCCGGTGCCCCGGGGATACGGGGAAAACTGAGGCCGGCCGGCGGGAGTACTTGGCGGGAGGGACGAGACCATGGAACCCAATGCCGCTAACTTCGTGCCCCTCTCCCCGGTCTCCTTCCTCGCCCGGGCGGCGGTCGTGGAGCCCGATCGGATCGCATCCGTCTACGGGGAGAGGCGGTTGACCTGGCGGGAGGTGGAGACGCGCTGCCGTGGCCTGGCCTCGGCGTTGCGCCGCCGTGGCCTGCGGACCGGGCAAACCGTCTCGGTGCTCGCCCCCAACCTACCGGAGCTCCTCGAGCTCCAGTTCGCCATTCCCATGGCCGGTGGCGTGCTCAATACGATCAACCTCCGGCTCGATGCGGAGACGATCGCGTACATCCTCGATCACGGGGAGAGCCGGCTGGTTTTTTGCGACGCCGAACTCACGCCCCTCCTCGAGGAGGCCTTTGCCTCTCTCGGCCGACGCCTACCGGTGGTCCTCCTCGAGGCCGAGGCGATCCCGGTGGAGGCGGGCGCGGAGGGGGGAAGCGTTTCCTACGAGGCCTTTCTCGAGGAGGGGGACAGCGAGGAAACCTTCGGCCCGCCCGAGGACGAGTGGCAAGCGATCGCCCTCAACTACACTTCGGGCACCTCCGGGCGACCGAAGGGGGTCGTCTACCACCATCGGGGTGCTTACCTCATGGCGCTCGGCACCCTCGTGGGCTGGTCCCTGCCCCGGCACCCTGTCTACCTCAGCGTGGTTCCCTTCTTTCACTGCAACGGCTGGCAGCATCCCTGGGCCCTCGCGCTCGTCGGCGGGACGATGGTGTTCACGCGCCGCCTCCAGCCGGAGCTCCTCTTCGCTGCGATCGCCCGGGAGGGCGTCACCCATTTCGGGGCCGCCCCCGTCGTCCTTTCCCTTCTCGCCGCCTCCGAGCACGCCCCGGCCGCGCCCTTCGATCCCCCGATCCAGGTGCTGACCGCCGGGGCGCCCCCGGCACCGGCCATCCTTGAGCGCACGGCAGCTCTCGGCTTGGAAGTCATGCAGGTCTACGGCCTTACGGAGACCTACGGCCATGTCTCGCACTGTCTCTGGCGGGAAGAGTGGGATTCCCTCCCGCCCGCGGAGCAGGCGGAAAAACAGGCCCTGCAAGGCGTAGCCTTCCCCGTCACCGAGGAATTCGCCGTACTCGATCGGTCCACAGGCCGCCCCGTCCCGCCCGACGGGGCCACGCAGGGAGAGATTGCCATCCGCGGCAACACCGTGATGAAGGGCTACCTCAAGGATCCCGAGACTACCGCGCAGGCCTTTGCGGGCGGTTATTTCTGGTCCGGTGATGCCGCGGTCGTCCATCCGGACGGCTACGTGCAAATCCGCGACCGTCTCAAGGATGTCATCATCTCCGGGGGCGAGAATATTTCCTCGGTGGAAGTCGAGGGTGTCCTGCACCAGCACTCCGCCGTCCAGGCCGCGGCCGTTGTGGCCATGCCCAGTGAAAAGTGGGGGGAGAGTCCTTGTGCCTTCCTCGAACTGCGCCCCGGCGCGCACGCCGACCCGGAGGAGATCGTCGCCTTCTGCCAGCAGCGCCTCGCTCGTTTCAAGGTGCCCAAGGCGATTGTCTTTGCCGAACTTCCCAAGACCGCGACCGGCAAGATCCAGAAATTCCGATTGCGGGAGCGCGCCAGGAAGCTTGCCGCCGATCCCGCCTGACCCCAGCCTTTTCCCTCCGGCCCGTAGGGCCGCCTACACCCCCTCCAACCCTCCTCCCTGACCCCCATGAGTATCCGAGCCCTTGTCGTTGCCAAAGAAAATGAGGAGAAGCCGACTGCTTCCGTGCAGAGCCTGAGCCTCGACCAGTTCCCCGAGGGGGAAGTGACCGTGGCGGTGGAGTACTCCACGGTGAACTACAAGGACGGGCTCTGCCTCGGTTCCGGGGGCGGGCTCGTGAAGCACTACCCCCACGTGCCCGGTATCGACTTCGCCGGTACCGTGGAGGCCTCCAGTGACGAGCGCTACGCTCCCGGGGACAAGGTCATCCTCACCGGCTGGCGGGTCGGGGAAATCCACTGGGGCGGCTACGCGGAGAAGGCGCGGGTGCCGGCGGACTATCTCGTTCCCCTGCCCGCGGGCCTGACTACCCGGGAGGCCATGGCCGTGGGTACCGCCGGGCTCACCGCCATGCTGGCGATCCGGGCCCTCGAGAAGCACGGCCTCGTCCCCGGGAAGGGACCCGTCCTCGTGACCGGGGCGGCCGGTGGGGTCGGCTCCGTGGCGACCGTCCTCCTCGCCCAGCTCGGGCACGAGGTCGCGGCGGTCACCGGGCGGCCGGAGACGGAGGACTACCTCCGCGGCCTTGGGGCCAGCCAGATCGTTCCGCGCGAGGATCTCAACGCCACCAGCAAGCGCCCCCTCGAGCGGGAAATCTGGGCCGGCTGCGTGGACGCCGTGGGCGGTGCCATGCTCGCGCGGGTGCTCGGCCAGCTCCAGTACGGGGCATCCGCCGCGGCGGTGGGACTCGCCGGCGGGGCGGACCTTCCCGCCACGGTCATTCCCTTTCTCCTCCGCGGCATCAACCTCCTCGGGATCGACAGTGTCCTCCAGCCCTACGAGAGCCGGGTGGACGCGTGGGAGCGGATCGCCCGCGACCTTCCCCGCGCGCAGCTCGAGTCCATGGTCCAGCCCGCCGCCCTCGACGATCTTCCCCGGCTCGGGAAGGAGATCCTCGCGGGGCAGGTGCGGGGCCGGGTGGTCGTCGACTTGAATGCCTGAGGAACCCGCCCGCCGAAGAGCCGCGGGGCAGGCTGGATTCCCCGGTTCCGTGACCGCGTGGTGGCGAACCCGGGGCTGGTCCGGCCGGAACGAATCGGGAAGTTCCTGAAGCATCGGCTGTCCGGACCATGGCACGGGAAATCATCGACGAGCGGCTCGTGGGGGCCCTGCACCTGCGCGCCCTTACCCGCAAGGGGCTCGCCCACGATCCCGTCGAGGAGAAGACCGTCTACCAGGCCTCGACTCTTTCCGCCCTCATGGAGGGCCGCTTCGAGGGCGACCTGACTCTCCGGGAACTCCTCGCGAAGGGAGACCTCGGGCTCGGCACCGTTTCCGGGCTCGGGGGCGAACTCGTGGTCCTCGACGGCGAGGCTTGGCTCATTGACGGGGACGGGCAAGTCCTTCGCCCGCCCCTCACCACCACCACTCCCTTCGCGGTGGTGACCCCGTTCCGCTGCGATGCCTCCCTCCCCGTGGACGAACCACTCGACCTCGGGACCCTCGCCCGGCGCATCGACGACTTCCTCGGCGACCCCACCGCCATCGTGGCCGTGCGGCTGCGCGGGCGCTTCCGGGAGCTCGTGGTGCGCAGTGTCCGCGCGCAGCAGCCCCCGTATCCACCCCTCCTCGAGGTCACCGCCCACCAGACCGAGTGGGAATTGCCGGAGGCAAGCGGTACCGTGGTTGGCTTTCGCTTTCCCGACACGATGGCCTCCCTCGATGTCCCCGGCTACCACCTCCACTTCCTCGGGGAAAAGGCCGATTGCGGCGGTCACGTCTTGGCCCTCACCGCCGTAGAGGGCCTCGTCGAGCTGCACCTCGAAGACACCCTGCACGTCGAGCTGCCCGCCGAGGTGGGCCTCGGTGAACCTGGAGTGGCCGACCGGGCGGGCATCCGGCGGGCGGAGGGAAAGGAGACCTAAGGTTCCTCGCGGATCTCCGCTGCTCACCACGAGGCGCGCGGAACCTCCGAGGAGGGAAGGGTGGTGAAGGGGAGGAAAGCGGCCGAAGATGCATGGGATGAGCCACGCTTTGGCCGGATCGTTCCTCGTCCGAACGGGAGCAATCCCGAGGGGCCGGAGTCCGGAGGATCAATGGAAACGGTCACGCCGGTGCAACAGCTCACAGGGTTTTCCCCGCGCCCTCCCTCTTTCCAGCCAATCCTCACCGCAAGCCTCCCCCCAAAGGAATCCACCCAACATCCCCGAACCCCGCCACACCCCCACCCACTCCACCGCTTCCCCGAATCAAAGGGCAGGGGAGCGCCGAAAGGCGCGGCATGGATGTGCCTGAGGGCCCAGCAGAGAGGCGCCGAAAAGCGCAGCATGGTTGAATTCACCAAAAAATATCGAACCCACCCCATCCCGCGGGCCATAGCAGGCTCCCCTGCCGTGGCCCCCGCCCACTCCCATGCCACGCCGCCGGCGCTCCCCTGTCCGCGAGCCCGCGATGCCCAACCCCCAAAACCACCCTGGACGCCCCACCGCCCCGCGCCACCACCCCGAGCCACCTTCCCCGGACCGAAAGGCAGCGAAGCGCCGACAGGCGCGGCATGGATGTGCGCGGCATGGATGTGCCTAAGGGCACAGCAGGGAAGTGCCAAAAAGCGCAGCAAGGATCTGCTGCAAAGCCCGGCAAAGAAACGCCGGAAGGAGAAGCCTGATTCAAATCACCGAAAAATCCCGAACCCATCCCATACCGCGGGGCCCCCGCCCGCTCCCCTGCAGTGGGCTTTACCCACTCCCATGCCGCGCCGCAGGCGCTCCCATGCCCGCAAGTCCGCGACGCCCCGAATTCCCCAAGACACCCCGAACCTCCCTCGCCCCGCGCCACCACCCCGAGCCACCTTCCCCGGACCGATGGACAGGGAAGCGCCGAAAGACCCGGCATGGATGTGCCCGGGGGCACAGCAGCGAAGCGCCGAAAGGCACAGTAGGGAACTGCTGCAAAGCTCGACAGAGAAACGCCTCAAGGCGAAGCCTGGTAGAATTCCCCGAGAAATCCCGAAGCCACTTCATGCTGTGGGCCTTGCCCACTCCCCTGCCGCGCCACAGGCGCTCCCTTGCCCGCGAGCCCGCAACGCCCCAGCAACCAAAGCCAATCCGGACATACCGCCGCCCCGCACCACTGTCACCTTCCCTGGACCGACGGGAAGGGAGGCGCCGAAAGGCGCAGCATGGAAGCGCCATGAGGCACAGCAGGGGGAGCACCGGAAGGCGCAACAGGGTTGATTTCCCCGAGAAATTCCGAACCCGCCCCTTTCCGTAGGCCCCGCCCACTTCCCTACCACGCTTCAGGCGCTCCCATGCCCGCGAGCCCGCAACGCCTCGAATTCCCAAAAACACACCGCCCCCCCGCCACCCCGCGCCACCACCCCGAGCGAAGCGCAGGGAGGTGCCGCAAGGCGAGGCCCGGATGTGATTGAAGGCAGAGAGCATGGAAGCGCCGCAGAGAGAGGCGGCAGGCCCAGCAGTAAAGCGCCGGAAGGCGCAGCATGATTTAAATCACCGAAAAAACCCGAACCCACCCCCTGCCGCGGGCCATAGCCAGCTCCCCTGTCGTGGGTTCCGCCCATTCCCATGCAGCGCCGCAGGCGCTCCTATGCCCGCGAGCCCGCAACGCCACGGATCCCCTCAGACACCCCGAGCCCCGGGACGCCGAAGCTGTTACTTGAGCATGGTCCGCCGCCAGGGCTGCGCGCCCCAGAGGGGGATGTCGACCTCCTCGACGGGGACCGCCCGCGGTGCGCCCGCCCA
>CAJXLM010000041.1 GCA_913056175.1 uncultured Opitutia bacterium
GTGGCTGTGTGAAATTCGTCGCCCGCGAGCTGCGCTGAGCACCGGGCCCGGGAGTGGGTTGGAGTCCGGGGACTTTTTTCCAGCCGCCCCCGCCCCCCCGCCGATCCGCGCGGTTCTCCTGGGTGCCGCCCTCCTACCGATCCGTACGGTTTCCCTCGGACGCCACCCTCCCGCCGGAGCCTCCGAAATATTGGTTTATGGCGGTCTGTCCCCCGTAAGAGGCTTTTTTGTGGGCAGGTTCCGGGGACGAAAGGAGAGGGGTTTGGGCCGGGATGGCCGCCGAGGGAACCGCCCGGACGCGTGGTGCGGTGGGTGGGGAGGGCAATGTCTGTCCCCGTTGTGGGGAAAGCATGGGAGTGTTGCACGGGGCTGGGTCCGGACGACCCGGTGGGAGCTTACGGCCCAACCCTACCCCCGGCAGGGGTGGCTGCGTGGAAACCGTCGCCGGCGAGCTGCGCCCAGCACCGGGGCCGGGAGTGGTCCGGGATCCGGGGACTTTTTTCAAGCAGCCCCCCCCCGTGGCGATCTTCGTGGTTCTCTCGGGCGCCTCCCTCCTGCCGATTCGCGCGGTCCCCCCCTGGCACCGCCCGCCCCCCAAGCTGAGGGGATAGCGGTTTATGACGGTCTGTCCCCCGTAAAAGGCTTTTTTGCGGACAGATTCCCGGGACGAAAGGAGGGGGGGCGGGTGGGAATGGCCGCCGAGGGAACCGCCCGGACGCGTGGTGCGGTGGGTGGGGTGCAATGTCTGTCCCCGTTGTGGGGAAAGCGGGGGAGTGTTCCACGGGGCTGGGCCCAGACGACCGGGTGGGAGCTTTCGGCCCGGTCGCATCCCCGGCAGGGGTGGGTGCGTGAAAACCGTCGCCGGCGAGCTGCGCCCAGCACCGGGGCCGGGAGTGGTTCAGGGTCCGGGGACTTTTCCCCAGCCGCCCCCGCCCCGCGCCGACCTGCGCGGTTCTCCTGGGTGCCTCCCTCCTGCCGATTCGCGCGGTTTCCCCCCTGGCACCGCCCGCCCCCCAAGCTGAGGGGATAGCGGTTTATGGCGGTCTGTCCCTCGTAAAAGAGCTTATTCCGGTAGGTGCCCGGGACGAAAGGAGAGGGGGGCGGGTGGGAATGGCCGCCGAGGGAACGGCCCGGGCGCGGGGTGCGGTGGGTGGGGTGCGATGTCTGTCCCCGTTGTGGGAAAAGCGCGGGAGTGTTGCACGGGGCAGGCCTTGGACGACCGGGGTTGGAGCCTTCGACCCAACCTTATCCGCGGGAGGGGTGGCTGCGTGAAAACCGTCGCCGGCGAGCTGCGTCCAGCACCGGAGCCAGGAGTGGTTCAGGGTCCGGGGACTTTTCCCGATTCGCCCCCGCCCCGCGCCGATCCGCGCGGTTTTCCCCGGGCGCCGCCCTCCTGCCGATCCGTGCGGTTTTCTCTGGCCCCGCCCGCCCCCCGAGCTGAGGGGATAGCGGTTTGTGGCGGTTTGTCCCTCGTAAGAGGCTTTTTTGCGGACAGATTCCCGGGACGAAAGGAGAGGGGGGCGGGTGGGATGGCCGCCGAGGGAACGGCCCGGACGCGGGGTGCGGCGGGTGGGGTGCAATGTCTGTTCCCGTTCTGGGGAGAGCCGGGGAAGGTTGCACGGGGCTGGGCCCGGATGACCAGGTCGGAGCTTTCGGCCTGATCGCATCCCCGGCAGGGGTGGTTGCGTGAAAACCGTCGCTGGCGAGCTGCGTCCAGCACCGGGGCCGGGAGCGGGCAGCGGTCCGGGGACTTTTCCCCATGCGCCCCCGCCCCGCGCCGATCCGCGGGGTTTTCCCCGGGCGCTGCCCTCCTGCCGATCCGTTCGGTTTCCCTCGGACGCCACCCTCCCGCTGGAGCCGCCGAAATAGCGGTTTATGGCGGTCTGTCCCTCCTAAAAGGCTTTTTTGCGGGCAGGTTCCGGGGACGAAAGGAGAGGGGTTTGGGCCGGGGTTGCCGCCGAGGGAACCGCCCGGACGCGGGGTGCGGTGGGCGGGGAGGGCAATGCCTGTCCCCGTTGTGGGGAAAGCATGGGAGTGTTGCACGGGGCTGGGCCCGGACGACCCGGTGGGAGCCTTCGGCCCAACCTTACCCCCGGCAGGGGTGGCTGTGTGAAATTCGTCGCCCGCGAGCTGCGCTGAGCACCGGGCCCGGGAGTGGGTTGGAGTCCGGGGACTTTTCTACAGCCGCCCCCGCCCCGCGCCGACCTGCGCGGTTCTCTCGGGCGCCGCCCTCCTGCCGATTCGCGCGGTTCCCCCCTCTGGCACCGCCCGCCCCCCAAGCTGAGGGGATAGCGGTTTATGGCGGTCTGTCCCCCGTAAAAGGCTTTTTTGCGGACAGATTCCCGGGTCGAAAGGAGAGGGGGCGGGTGGGATGGCCGCCGAGGGAACCGCCCGGACGCGTGGTGCGGTGGGTGGGGTGCAATGTCTGTACCCGTTGCGGGGAAAGCGCAGTAGTGTTGCACGAGGCTGGGCCCGGACGACGGGGTTGAAGCCTTCGGCCCAACCGCATCCCCGGCAGGGGTGGCTGCGTGAAAATCGTTGCCGGCGAGCTGCGTCCAGTACCGGGGCCGGGAGCGGTTCAGGGACCGGGGATTTTGCCCCAGCCGCCTCCGCCCCCGCCGATCCGCAGGGTTCTCCTCGGGCCCCGCCCTCCTGCCGATCCGTTCGGTTTCCCTCGGACGCCACCCTCCCGCCGGAGCCGCCGAAATAGCGGTTTATGGCGGTCTGTCCCTCGTAAGAGGCTTTTTTACGGGCAGGTTCCGGGGACGAAAGGAGAGGGGGCGGGTGGGAATGGCTGCCGAGGGAACCGCCCGGCCGCGGGGTGCGGCGGGTGGGGTGCAATGTCTGTCCCCGTTGTGGGGAAAGCATGGGAGTGTTGTACGGGGCTGGGCCCGGACGATCGGGTTGGAGCCTTCGGCCCAACCGCATCCCCGGCAGGGGTGGCTTCTTGAAAATCGTTGCCGGCGAGCTGCGTCCAGTACCGGGGCCGGGAGGGGACGGGGGACTTTTACCCAGCCGCCCCCGCCCCCGTCAATCCGCGCGGTTTTCTCGGGCGCTGCCCTCCTGCCGATCCGTTCGGTTTCCCTCGGACACCACCCTCCCGCCGGAGCCCCCGAAATAGCGGTTTATGGCGGTCTGTCCCCCGTAAAAGCCTTTTTTGCGGAAAGGTTCCCGGGACGAAAGGAGAGGGGCGGGTGGGAATGGCTGCCGAGGGGATTGCCCGGACGCGGGGTGCGGCGGGTGGGGTGCAATGTCTGTCCCCGTTGTGGGGAAAGCATGGGAGTGTTGCACGGGGCTGGGTCCGGACGACCGGGTGGGAGCTTACGGGCCGGCCGCATCCCCGGCAGGGGTGGCTGCGTGAAAATCGTCGCCGGCGAGCTGGGTCCAGCACTGGCGCCGGGAGCGGTCCGGGGTCCGGGGTCCGGGGACTTTTCTCTAGCCGCCCCCGCCCCGCGCCAATCCGCGCGGTTCTCCATGGCGCCGCTCTCCTGCCGATTCGCGCGGTCCTCCCCCTGGCACAGCCCGCCCCCCAATCTGAGGGAATAGCGGTTTATGGCGGTCTGTCCCCCGTAAAAGGCTTTTTTGCGGACAGGTTCCCGGGACGAAAGGAGAGGGGGCGGGTGGGAATGGCCGCCGAGGGAACCGCCCGGCCGCGGGGTGCGGCGGGTGGGGTGCGATGTCTGTCCCCGTTGTGGGGCGGGGTGGGGCGGGGGTCGGCGGGGAGTCGTTGGGGAGGGGGCTTTCGGGGGGCTGCCGGCGTGGCTTCAGGTGCGCAGGAGGGCGCTCGCCTGGATTTCGACCGTGCAGTGCTTGGGGAGGGCGGCGACACCGACGGCGGCGCGGGCGTGGGCGCCGGCGTCGCCGAGGACCTCGCCGAGCAGGTCGGAGGCACCGTTGAGCACGATCGGGGCATCCGGATAGGCGGGGATCGCGTTCACGAATCCGGTCAGGGTAAGCAGGTGTTCGACGCGGAAAAGGTCGCCGGCCGCCTCCTTGAGCACCGCGAGCAGGCTGAGGGCACAGCAGCGAGCGGCCTCGGCGGCGTAGGCCGTGTCCACTTCGTCGCCGACCCGGCCGGTCATGGGCTCACCGAGCGCGTCGAGGCTGATGATGCCGGCCGTGGAGAGGATGGAACCGGCACGCCGGTAGGGGAGGTAATTCCCCGCGGGGGTGGGAACCTCGGGGAGGACGAGGCCGAGTTCGGCCATGCGGTCTTCGGGAGTTTTCATCGACCGTGAGCATGGATCCGCGGTTGAGCGGGCGAAAGGAGAAACCCGTGTTGCGCCCGGGAGGGATGCGGTTTTAATCCCCCGTCTCCAAGGGACGGGGCGGGCCCAGAGAAAAGTTGACAAAATGTCAGAAAACAACGGGGATCCGTCCATGTTCTCGTTCGTTCTCCTCGTCCACGTGTTGGCTGGTTTCGCAGCCCTCGGATTGTTCTGGATTCCCGTGGTGACGAAGAAGGGCGGGCGCTGGCACCGACTCAGTGGCTGGTCCTACACGTGGGCGATGGGCACCGTGGCGGTGACGGCGGTGATCCTCGCCCTGCTGCGGATCTTTGTGGAGCCCGGCCTGACGCCCGACCGTTTTTCCTTCTCGGTGTTCCTGCTTTTCATCTCGGTGCTGGCGGGTGCGACCGCCTACTACGGGATTCGCACCCTGCGAATCGCGCGCACCCGGGAGCGAGTCGTGCGCTGGTACGACTTGGGGGTCTCCTTTCTTCTCTTGCTGTCGGGGGTGGCGGCAGTGGCCTTTGGGGCGGCCCTCAAGGATCCGCTCATCACCTATTTCCCGATCCTCGGAATTGTTCTCGGGAGCACGCAGCTGTGGTTCTGGTGGCGTCCGGCCGAGCGGTGGAACGAGTGGGTGGCGGAGCACCTCCGAGGGATGCTCGGCTGCTCGATCGCGACGATCACGGCGTTCGCCGTTTTCGGGGGGCCGCGCCTGCTCGGGCTCGAGGGCGGCAACCTTCTTCTCTGGTTTGCCCCCACGCTGCTTCTCGGGCCGTTGATTGCCCTTTACGCCCGGCGGTGGAGCCAGGCTTAGGGGCGGGGCGCGGGTGGTCGCGGCCCTTCCGAAGCCGCGGGGTCTTGATCGGCTCCGCGGCTTCCCTTGCGGCGGCGGAGCCGAGCCCCCACGCTCCCCGGATGGACGCGGAGCCAACGGAAAGCGGGCGGCAGGCCACCGCCCTCGTGGGAGCGCTCGTGGCGGCGGGTCTGCGCCGAGTGGTGGTGAGCCCCGGCTCCCGCTCGACCCCCCTCGCGCTCGCCTGCGCGGAGCGGGAAGAGCTCCTCCTGCGGGTCATTCTCGACGAGCGTTCGGCGGCTTTCTACGCGCTCGGGCTGGCGGATCGGCGAAGGGAGCCGGTCGCTCTGGTCTGCACGAGCGGTTCGGCCCCGGCCCACTGGTTGCCGGCGGTCATCGAGGCCTCCTACCGGCGGGTCCCGCTGTTGCTGCTCAGCGCGGACCGGCCGCCCGAGCTGCGGGAGTGCGGGGCGGGCCAGACGATCGACCAGCTTCCGCTCTTCGGGCCGTACACTCGCTGGCGGGTGGATGCGGTGGCGCCGCCCGGGGAGGAGGGCGACCGCTACGCGGCCTCCCTGGGAACGCGGGCCTGGCGGGCGGCGCGTGGGCCCGTGCCCGGTCCGGTGCATCTCAACCTGCCCTATCGCGAGCCCTTCCTGCCGGTGCCGGGGGTCCCGCGGAGCGCGCTGCCGCCTGATCCCTCCCCCGAGCCCGCGTGGGGAGGGGCCACCCGGACCGATGTGGACTGGGGGGAAGTGCGGGCGGCGGGTCCCGGTTGGATCGTGGCCGGTTGTGCACAGGCGCCGGATCCCCATGCGTGGGCGGAGGGTCTCTTCCGGGTGAGCGACGTGCTCGGTTGGCCGGTGCTCGCCGATGTCACGAGCCCCGCTCGCTTCGCTCTCGGGGCGTCCGGCCGGGTGGTCACCCACTACGAGGCGATCGTGGGCCGCGGGGAGGAAGCACTCGGGCGGGACGGACTCCTGCCGCGGGCCCTCCTCCAAGTGGGGCCCCAGCCGACCGCGAAGCCCCTGCGCCAACTGCTCGCGCGGCTCGACCTGCCGCGCTGGCAGTGGAGCCCGGATCCGGCCCTCCTCGACCCCTCGCGCCAGCCCCTCACCTGGATCGGGGGCGATCCCTCGGATCCCGGAGAGTTGCCCGACTCTCCTCCGCCGGATCCCTCCTACCGGGAGCGCTGGCGGGCGGCGGACCGGGTGGCGCGAACGCGGGTGGAGGCCGCCCTGCGGGAGCTGCCCGAGGACAGCGAGCCGGGCCTCTATCCCGTACTCGCGGAGTGCCTGCCGGAGGGCGGACAGCTTTTCCTCGCGAGCAGTCAACCGGTGCGCGATGCCGAGCGCTTCCTGCCCGACGTGCGAGCCGGCGGGGTTCGGGTCTTCTCCAACCGGGGCGCCAACGGGATCGATGGGCTCGTCTCGACGGCGGCGGGTCTCGCCGATGGGGGGCCTCCCACCTTGGCGGTGCTCGGCGACCTTGCCTTTCTCCATGACGCGGGTGGGCTGCGGGCGCTGGCCGAGGTCGACGGCTCGCTCACTTTTGTCATCCCGGCGAACGGGGGCGGCCGGATTTTCGACCACCTGCCCGTGCGGGGACGGACCCGGCACTACGAGCGGCTTTTCCTTACTCCCCAGGAAGTCGACCTCCCCGGCCTCTGCGCCGCCCATGGGATCGCGGCGAGGATTGTGCGGGGGCGGGAAGAGCTGCGGCGCGAGCTCCGGGAGTTTCCTGCGGGTGGGCGCGTGCTCGTCTACCCGTGCGACGGCGAGGGCGACCGCGAGCGCCGGGCGGCGATCCTGCGGGGGTGAGGGCGGGCCCGGAGCATCGGGGAGGCGCGCCCCGCTCCCCGGTGCATTCCGCCCGGCTCCGGCTTCAAGCTTTGGCGCGCTTGGCGGCTTTGCGGCGCTGGTCGGTGTCGAGGATCCGCTTGCGCAGGCGCAGGAAATGGGGGGTCGCCTCGACGAGTTCGTCCCCGGCGATTTTCTCGATGGCCCGCTCGAGGGAGAGGCGGATGGGGGGCGCCAGCTGGATGTTCTTGTCGGAGCCGGCCGCCCGCATGTTGTCGAGCTGCTTGGCCTTGCAGGGGTTGACGGGCAGGTCCTCCCGGCGCGGATTTTCCCCGACGATCATCCCCTCGTAGACCTCCTCGCCCGGCCCAATGGTGAGGCGGCCGCGGTTTTCGATGGCGGCGAGGGCGTAGGGCATGGAAGTGCCCGTCTCCATGGAGACGAGGGTACCCCCGGAGCGGCCCTGTGGCTCCGGCCCGAGGGGTCGGTACTCGAGGAAGAGGTGGGAGCAGACTCCGTGGCCGCTGGTCAGGGAGACCAGTTCGCTCTCGAAGCCGAGGAGACAACGGGTGGAGAGAACCGCCTCCACGGTAACCCCCGCGTGGTGGTGCTCCATCTGTTCGATCTGGGCCTTCCGCCCGGAGAGGTTTTCGAGGACCCCGCCGAGTTCGGTCTCCGGCACTTCCACCCAGAGGCGTTCGTAGGGCTCGCAGCGTTGGCCGTCGATGTCCCGGTAGAGCACGGTGGGCTGGGAGACAAGGACCTCGTAGCCCTCCCGCCGCATGGTCTCCACGAGGACGGCGATCTGCATGGTCCCGCGGGCGGCGACCCGGAAGCGGGTCCCGTCGGAGGTGTCGGCCAGCTGGATGCTGATGTTCTGTTCGGTCTCCCGGACGAGCCGTTCCCGGATCTGCCGGGAGGTGACCTTCTTGCCGTCCCGGCCGGCAAGGGGGCCATCGTTCACATGGAACTCCATCTCGATCGTGGCGGGGTCGATCCGCACGAAGGGGAGGGGCTCCGCCTCCCGCTCGGCGGCGAGCGTCTCCCCGATGTCAATGTCGGCGAAGCCGGCGATTCCGGCGATGTCTCCCGCCTCCATCCGCTCCACCCCGGCCACCCCGAGCCCGGTGAAGCGGACGAGCTTGGTGATCTTCGCCCGCTGGACGCTGCCATCCCGGCGCAGCGCGTGCAGGGTGTCGCCGGCCTGGACAACGCCCGACTGGATCCGGCCGATGGCGATCCGACCGACGAAATCATCGCCGTCGATGTTGGAGACGAGCATCCGGAACGGGCCTGGCTGGACGGCCGGGGCCGGGATGTGCGCGACAATCGTCTCGAAGAGGGCGGTCAGGTCGGTGCGCGGACCGTCCAGCCCACGGTCGGCCCAACCGTTCTTCGCGGAGGCGTAGAGGAAGGGCGCGTTGAACTGGTCCTCGGAGGCCTCGAGGTCGAGGAAGAGCTCGAGCACCTTGTCGTGCACCCAGTCGGGCCGGGCGGTTTCCCGGTCGACCTTGTTGATCACACAGATGGTGCGCAGGTTGTTCTCGAGGGCCTTGCGGAGCACCCAGCGGGTCTGCGCCTGGGGGCCGCTGACCGCATCGGTGAGCAGGAGGATGCCGTCGACCATCTTCATGACCCGCTCGACCTCGGCCCCGAAGTCGGCGTGCCCAGGAGTGTCCACGATGTTGATGACGGTGTCCTGCCAGCGGATGGCCGTGTTCTTCGCCTTGATGGTGATCCCCTTCTCCCGCTCGAGATCCATCGAGTCCATGGCCCGCTCGGCGATTTCCTGGTTCTCCCGGAAGGTGCCGGATTGGCGGAGAAGACCGTCCACGAGGGTGGTCTTCCCGTGGTCGACATGCGCAATGATGGCGATGTTCCGGATGGCCGGAGCCGCCGGGAGTGAAACGGGAGAGGGGTCCGGAACGGACACGGAGGGAGGGGAGGTTGTCATGGGAAAAGATCAGTCAACACCGGCCGCCCTCCCAAGGCGAGCCCGCGGTCGTAGCGGCGGGAAGGACGGAGGTTCGCGACGCGGGTGGGAGGGGCGGAGGCTTGTGAGGCGCGGTGGGGTACCTTGCCGCTAGCCCTACTCCTCGTCGGCCCACTTCTTCCGCAGGTAGCCGACGCGCCCGGAGCCCCGGGCGTAGTTCAGGTAGCGGCGCGGGTTCTCCCGGTAGAAGTCCTGATGAAAGGAGCTGGCCACGTAGAAGCGGTCGGCCTCCTCAATCGCGACGACGATCTCGCCGTCGAAGCGGCCGGACTCCGCCAGTGCCTGCTTGGAGGCCTCTGCGGCGGCCCGTTGTTCCTCCGAGTGGACGAAGATGGCGGGGCGGTACTGCGAGCCGCGATCGGCGAACTGACCCCCGCCGTCGGTCGGGTTGATCTGGCGCCAGTAAATGTCCAGCAGTTTCTCGTAGGAGACCTCGGTGGGATCGTAGGCGAACTGCACGGCCTCGACATGGCCGGTATCCCCCCGGGAAATCTGCTTGTAGGTGGGATGGGGAACCCTCCCGCCCGTGTACCCGGAAACGACCTCCTCGACCCCATCGACTGCCTCGAAGGGCTTCTCCATGCACCAGAAACATCCCCCGGCGAAGGTGGCCAGCTCCTCTCCCTCCCCGGCCACGGGTGCTTCCGGGAGCTCCGCCCGCAGGACGAGCAGCGGTAGGCAGAGAATCCCGAGGGTGAGGCGAAGGGGGGGGAGACGGCGCATAACGCGGAGGGGGCGATCGGGACGCAGGACGCGGTGCGGTGGGCCCGGCGGCAAGAATGTCTGTCCGTAGGACGGACGGGCCTTTCGCTTATTCCCCGTCGACCACGGAGACGCGGCGGTGGGCCCGGTCGAACTGCACGACGCCGTCGCGCAAGGCGAAGAGGGTGAAGTCGCGCCCCATGCCGACCTCACGGCCGGGGTGGTAGCGGGTGCCCCGCTGGCGCATGATGATGTTGCCAGCCACGACCTTCTGGCCGCCAAACTTCTTCACGCCGAGGCGCTTGCTGCGACTGTCCCGGCCGTTGCGGGAGGTGCCCTGTCCTTTCTTGTGTGCCATGGGAAGATAAAGGGGGTGGGGGGATGCGAGGAATCGGGGAGAGAGGCCTCAGCCCGCCTGAATGTCCTCGACGCGGACGACGGTGAGGGTCTGGCGGTGGCCGCGGCGGCGCTTGTAGCCTTGGCGACGCTTCTTCTTGAAAACGACGATCTTCTTGTCCTTCCGGTTCTCGAGAACCCGCAGCTTGACCGAGGCGCCCTCCACGTAGGGAGTGCCCACCGCCGTGTGGGGGGCTTCGCCGACCGCGAGAACCTCCGTGATCTCGAGGGTGGAGCCCTCTTCCGCGCCGGGAATGCTGTTCAGGCGGAGCACATCATCCTTGGAGACGGTGAATTGGCGGCCTTGGGACTGGATTGTCGCTTTCATGGGAAACGATGAGATCAGCAAGGCTGTCCGCGGCGCGCAAGACTTTTCCTCGCCGCCGAGCCCGGGAGGCCCGGGTGTTCGGCCGTGGCGAACCGCGAGGGGGGCGCCGGGACCTCCGGAAGGGGACCGCCGGCCCGCCTCCACCGGATTCGGGGGTCAATCCGCGGATTCGCCGGGCGGCGGCGGGAATCGCCGCCCGCCTCAGAACGCCGGCTTGTACTGCCCGAGCCAGAGGACGACCACGACCAGGGCGAGCACCAGCGCCCAGAGGCCCTTGTTGTATTCCGGTCGCTTGTTGATCACGCTCAGCAGGAATCCGAGCACGATCCAGATCACGATCTTCAAGAGCAGCCAGAGCGGCCATCCCCAGCCGCCCTTCGCCTGCATCCCGAAACCGGCCACCAGCAGGAGGACGAGACCGAGGCCCGAGAGAATGGCTCCCCAGACCCGGATCGGCTTGTTCTCCGGGGCGAGGACCGCGCGGGCGAGGAGGGCCCCGTAGCCAGTGAGGAGCCCGGTCATGCCCACAAGGTGGAGGAAGTTGTAGAACTGGTAGGACACGCGGCCCAGCCTACGGTTCCGCAACCCCTTGACCAGTCCAATCGATCGGCCGCCGGGAGGGGTTGCGCCCACGGCCGCCGGGAGGAGCGAGGTTCACACGATCTTCACCGGGTTGTTCCCATAACCACAACATCTTGTGTTGGAGTCTCTCCGAAATCCCTTATTTTGGGGTTGGGCTCCGGTTTCCGTTTGACGGAGCCCACGGCCTTCCTTTGATTTCTTGGTTCCCGGACAAAGTCGGGAACCTCTGTGCCTGTGTCAGCGACCTCACCCGGCGGCGACCCCGCCCTGACCGCCGACCTCGAATTCCCAACCCTTGCAACCCTGACAGAACGACCCCCCATGGAAAGCACTTACCAAATCGGCAGCCGCACCTTTGTCCTCGACCAGCAGAAGGCGGAGGAAGCCTTCGCGGCCAAGAAGGTCATCAACGGCCGGGAGACCATGACCTTCAACCTCCTCCCCCTGAAGTACTCCTGGGCCTACGACCTCTACCGGAGCATGAAGGCGAACCATTGGGAGCCGGAGGACATCCCCATGCAGAAGGATGTCGAGCAGTGGCGCTCGCCGACGGAGATCTCCGACGTGGACCGCTGGATCATCCGGATGGGCCTTGGCTACTTCTCGGCGGCCGAGGGCATCGTGGGTGACAACATCCTCCACGTGGTCCGCGAGCTGGTCACCGCCCCCGAGCTCAAGCTCGTCCTCGGCCGGCATGCCCACGAGGAGAACATTCACGCCGACAGCCTCCTCTACATGATCAGCTCCCTGGGGGTGAATCCCCACGAGTGCGAGGCGATGTTCGAGCAGATCGAGACGATCCGCCGGAAAAACGAGTTCGTCACCCGCACCTCCCACGGCCTGCGGCGGGACATGGACCTGACCGAGCTGGAAAACAAGCAGCTCTTCGCCAAGAACCTCTTCGTCTTCGGCCAGTGCATGGAGGGCACCCAGTTCTACGGGCTCTTCGGGATGATCCTCAGCCTCTACCGGCAGAACAAGTTCCCCGGCATCGGCCAGATGTTCCGCTACACCCTCCGGGACGAGTCCAACCACATCGAGGTCTTCCGCAACCTCCTCATGGACCTCATCGACGAGAACCCGGACGTGTGGACCGATTCCTTCCGCCGCGAGCTGGTCGACCTGATGAAGGAGGCCGTCGAGCTGGAAAAGGCCTTCATCCGCGATTGCCTCCCGGTGAACGCCGTCGGCCTCAGCTCCGAAGAATTCCTCCAGTACATTGACTACATCGCCGACCGGCGCCTCGAGGGCGTGGGCCTGGAGCCCCTCCATCCCGGCATCCAGAACCCCTTCCCGTGGCTCGCCGAGATGATGGACATCGCCAAGGAGCAGAACTTCTTCGAGGGCCGGGTCACCGAATACCAGAAGTCCTCCTCCCTTTCCGCCGTCAGCGACGACGAACTCTGAAAAAGCCCGGCCGTCCCGGCCCGCCGCCACCCGCCCCGATCCCAGACGCCCGCCCATGATCTCACGCCTTACCTTCCAGGAAGACCTCGCCCTCAAACGCTTCGCCCAGGCCCCCCGCAGTGAAAAGCCGCGCTTTGACTGGCGCGGGGTGGTCGCCGACCACGGCGAGACCCCCGACGCGGGCCCCGTCCACCTGCAGGACGAGGCGGGCGAGCGCGAACTCGGGCTCGCCGAGGTGGCCGACCGGGTCGGGGAGGCCCTCACCAACCTCCTCCTCTCGCGCCATGTCGAGGACATCTTCACCGAGGACAACCGGCGCTTTGTCGCCGGGGTCTCCCGCCGCGTCGGGGAGCGACTCCGCGAGCGCGTCCAGGGCGGCTCCCCGCTCGTTCTCAGCTCGAACGACCTCTCCCTCCTCATCGAGAAGGCCCTCATCGAGAGCGAGGCCCACGATGTCGCCCGCAGCTTCGTCTTCTCCCGCCCGGCGCCGGGCCGGAGCGGTAGCCTGCGGGCCGGCGCCGGCTCGGGTGCCCGCGGAGAGTGGGGTGAGGGGACCGGCGGGGAGTCCTCCGCCGAGACCTTCCGCCTGATCCGGCGGAACGGGCAGGTCGTCCCCTGGAACGCCGACAAGATCGAGATCGCCGTGCGCAAGGCTTTCCTCGCCCTCGAGCTCGACTCCGACCCCGCCCTCGCCGTCGCCGAGGGAGTCACCCGCCGGGTGCGCGAGCAGGGGCAGGCCTTTGTCCATATGGAGGACGTCCAGGACCTGGTCCAGGAGGAGCTCATGCGGCAGGGCCATTTCAAGGTCGCCGAGGCCTACATTCTCTACCGCGCCCAGCGCGCCCGCCAGCGGCTCGAGGAGGCGGAGGGACGCTCCACCACCCCGGAGGAGCAGGGCGCGATGGTCGTGGTCCGGCGGGCCGACGGGGAATCCTTCTTCTGGGACGGGGCGGACCTGCGGGCCCGCATTGAGTTCGCCTCCATCGGGCTCGACCTCGGCATGGCCCCCGAGGAGGCCGAGACCGAGCTGCGGCGCTCGGTCTACGCCGAGATGGCCGAGGCCGACCTCCGCAAGACGATCATCCTCAACGCGAAGAGCCTCCTCGAGCGGGATGCCGACTTTGCCCGCTTCGCCGGGCGCATCCTCCTCACCTACATCTACGAGGAGGTGCTCGGCTGGGACATCCTCGTCGACGGAGTGGCCGGGCTCCGTGCCGCCCACGCCCGCGCCTTCCGCCGCCACCTCAAGCGCGGGATCGAGATCGGGCGCATCAACGAGGCCCTGCTCAGTTTCGACCTCGAGAAGCTCGCCGGTGCCCTCGACCCGACGGCCGACCTCGATTTCGACTACCTGGGCGTCCAAACGCTGTACGACCGCTACCTCATCATCGACAAGGCCCGCCGGCCCACGAAGCGGCTGGAGACCCCCCAGTTTTTCTGGATGCGGGTGGCCATGGGCCTCTTCCTCCGCGACGGCGCCGGCAGCGAGGACCGCATCATCGACCTCTACGGTCTCTACAAGAGCCGCCGCTTCTGCTCCTCCACGCCCACCCTGTTCAACTCGGGCACCCAGCACAGCCAGCTTTCCTCCTGCTACCTCTACAAGGTGGACGACTCCATCGAGTCCATCATGACCCGCGGGATCGCCGAGAACGCCTTCCTCTCCAAGTGGGCGGGCGGGCTCGGGGGGAGCTGGACCTCCGTGCGCGGCACGGGCAGCTACATCCAGGGCACCAACGGTGAGAGCCAGGGCGTCATCCCCTTCCTCAAGATGCACAACGACCAGCTGGTCGCGGTGAACCAGGGCGGCAAGCGCCGCGGGTCCGGCTGTGCCTACCTGGAGACCTGGCACAACGACCTCAACGACTTCCTCGAGCTCCGCCGCAATGTCGGCGACGACCGCCGCCGCACCCACGACATGAACACGGCCCACTGGATTCCCGACCTGTTCATGAAGCGGATGGAGGCCCGTGAGGACTGGACGTTCTTCCGCTCCAGCGACGTCCCGGATCTCCACGACCTCTACGGCAAGGCCTTCGAGGAGCGCTACGAGGAGTACGAGCGGCGGGCCGAGGCCGGCGAGATCGCCGCCACCAAGGAGCCCGCCATCGAGGTCTGGAAGCGCATGCTCAAGATGCTCTTCGAGACGGGCCACCCGTGGATCACCTTCAAGGATCCCTGCAACCTGCGTTCCCCGCAGGACCATGCCGGAGTCATCCACTCCTCCAACCTCTGCACGGAGATCACCCTGAACACGAGCGAGGACGAGACCGCGGTCTGCAATCTCGGCTCGATCGTGCTCGACTCCCACCTCGACGAGGAGGGCCAGCTCGACCACGCCCGCCTCCGGGAGACCGTCCGCATCGCCGTGCGGGCCCTCGACAATGTCATCGACATCAACTTCTACCCGACCGAGGCGGCGCGCCGCTCCAATCTCCGCCACCGGCCGGTCGGGCTCGGCGTTATGGGCCTGCAGAACGCTCTCTACCGCCGGGGCGAGCCCTTCGACTCGCCGGAGGCGGTCGAGTTCAACGACGAGTTCATGGAGGCGATCGCCTACTATGCCTACGAGGCCTCCAGCGACCTCGCCGCCGAGTTGGGGACCTACTCGAGCTACGCCGGCTCCAAGTGGGACCGCGGCCTCCTCCCCCAGGACACCCTCCGCCTCCTCGAGGAGGAGCGGGGCAGCGAGCTCGGCATCCCGCACGGGGGCCGCATGGACTGGGCCCCGCTCCGCGCGAAGATCGCCCGCCAGGGCATGCGCAACAGCAACGTGCTCGCCATCGCCCCCACCGCCACGATCTCGAACATCATGGGGACCACCCCCTGCATCGAGCCGACCTACAAGAACCTCTTCGTGAAGAGCAACCTCTCCGGCGACTTCGTCGTCCTCAACGGCCCCCTCGCCCGCCACCTCAAGGAGCGGGGCCTCTGGGGCCGGGGGATGCGCGACCAGTTGAAGTACTTCGACGGGGAGCTCGCCACCATCGAGGAGGTTCCTGCCGACCTCCAGGAGCTCTACAAGACCGCCTTCGGGGTCTCCTACGAGGCGGTCATCGAGGCGGCCGCCCGTCGCCAGAAGTGGATCGACCAGGCCCAGTCGGTGAACCTCTTCCTCGCCTCGCCGGATCTCAAGACCCTCTCCCACATGTACCGCGCCGCCTGGCGGAAGGGGCTCAAGACGACCTACTACCTCCGCTCCCTCGGCGCCTCCAACATCGAGAAGGCCACCGTCAGCGTGAAGAAGGAGGTCCGGGGGCACGCCGCCCGCAAGGAGGACGTCGTCCCGGAGGGCGCGGTCGGGGGGGACGCCTCGCCGGGCCAGCCCACCGCCGCGGAAGTCCAGGCCTGCAGCCTCGAGGCGATGGCCAACGGGGAGGAATGCGAGGCCTGCCAATAGAGGATTTCCGCCCACGGTTTCCGGCGGGTGGGAGCGGGGAGAAGGCAGGATCCCCACCCTTTTCCCCTCCCCGCTCGCCACACCTGCCCAGCCGTCCATGAGCGACACCCCTGCACCCGGGTCCTCCCTCCTCCGCTCCGCGGATCCCTTTGGGGGTTCGGAGAACACGGGCCTCCGCCCGGACTCCTTCGCGAGCTTTACGGGTCAGCCGCGCACCCGCGAGCGCCTCCAGGTCATGGCCCGGGCCGCCCGCAAGCGGGGCGACGCCCTCGGGCACGTCCTCCTCAGCGGCCCCCCGGGCCTCGGTAAGACAACCCTCGCCCACATCCTCGCCACCGAGATGGAAGTCAGCCTCCGCGTCCTCTCCGGACCGGTCATCGACAAACCGGGGGATCTCGCCGGGGTCCTCACCTCCCTCGAGGAGGGCGAGATCCTTTTTATCGACGAGATTCACCGCATCCCGAAGACGGTCGAGGAATACCTCTACACGGCGATCGAGGATTTCCACATCGACATCCTCATCGACCAGGGGCCGAACGCCCGCACGGTCCGCCTGAACCTCCCCCGCTTCTGCCTGGTCGGCGCGACCACCCGGGTCGGCCTGCTCACCGCGCCGCTGCGCAACCGCTTCAAGCTGCAGAGCCGGCTGGACTACTACGACCGGGAGGACCTCCTCCGCATCGCCCGGCGCACCTGCGAGCTTCTCGGAGTGCAGGCTGCCGGGGAGGCCCTCGACGAGCTGGCCGGGCGCGCCCGGGGCACTCCCCGTATCCTGAACAACCTCATCCACTTCGCCCGGGACTACGCGGAGGAAAAGGCGGGCGGTACCCTCGACCGGGCAACGGCCTCCGCCGCCCTCGACTTGCTCGAGATCGACGCGAACGGCCTCGACGACATGGACAAGCGGCTGCTCCGCTATCTTGCCGACGGTTACCATGGGGGACCCGCCGGGATCAAGGCGCTCGCCGCCGGGGTGGGGGAGGAAGAGCAGACCCTTGAGGATGTCCACGAGCCTTTCCTCATCCAGGAGGCCTACCTCCAGCGCACCCCGCAGGGCCGCTGCCTCACCCCGAAGGGCTGGCGCGCCATCGGGCTGCCGGTGCCCGCGGGCCTCCAGCAGGATCTTCTCTGAGGGCGGGCGGATCGCCAGGGGTGGACCCCTGGCCGGCGAACGGCGGCGGCGAGGCCCGGGGTGCCCGGCCGGGAAGGATTGACCCGGGGAAAGCCCGCTTGCTTCGTACCGGGGATGCAACGGGCGATCGTCGTACCGGCCCGCCTGGGCTCCTCCCGCTTCCCCCGCAAGCTGCTCCACCCGGTGCGGGGGGTCCCGCTGGTCCTGCACACCGCCCGCCGGCTCCGCGCCGCCTGCCCGGAAATTCCGCTGGTCTTCGCGGTGGCCGAGGCCGAGCTGGAGGAGGTGCTCGCCGCCGAGGACTTTTCCTGCGTGCGGACGGATCCCGCCCTCGCCAGCGGGACCGACCGGATCGCCGCCGCCAATGAGCAACTGGGGGCGGAGGCCATTGTCAACGTGCAGGGCGATGAACCGTTGGTGACCGGGGAACAA
The DNA here is from genome assembly GCA_913056175.1 of uncultured Opitutia bacterium. Lineage (GTDB taxonomy): Bacteria > Verrucomicrobiota > Verrucomicrobiia > Opitutales > Puniceicoccaceae > CAJXLM01. The sequence continues at coordinate 17,197 of CAJXLM010000041.1, forward strand.
GTCCGCCAGCTTTTCGCCTGCCTGGAGTCGGGCGCCGGCATGGCGACGCTCGCCTTTCCCCTCCGCGATCCGCATCGCTTCCGGGATCCTCATCAGGTGAAGGTGGTCGTCGGGGCGGGGGGCGAGGCGCTCTACTTTTCCCGGGCCCCGATCCCCTGGTTCCGGGAGTGCGGGGGAGAGCCGGGGGCCGGAGAGCTCGCCGCGGGCCCGGTCCTCGGCCACCTCGGCCTCTACGCCTACCGGGCCGACTGCCTGCGCCGTTTTGTCGGTTGGGAACCGTCCCCGCTGGAGCGCTGCGAGAAACTGGAACAGCTCCGCGCCCTCGAGCACGGGGAGCGGATCGCGGTGGCCCGCACGGAAACCCCCACGGTCGGGGTCGACCACCCGGACGACCTCGCCCGCCTCGAGGAAGCCCTCGACAAGGCCGGATGAGCGGGGGAGGGGCGAAAGCAGCCGGCAATGTGGCCGGGGCCGTCGTCCAGAGGGCTGCCGACCACCCGGGGCAGACCGCAGTGCGGGTTCCCCGGCGCTCTGGAGGGGGAATCGCCTTCACCGACGAATCCTTCCGCTCCTGGGAACAAAAGGTGCGGGCGGCCGAGGCACGGCTGGGCCGGCAAGGGATTGGCAAGGGTACCCGCGTCCTCGTCCTCGCCCGTCCGGGGCTGGAACTGCTCACGGCGGTCTTCGCCCTGCTCTGGCGCGGTGCCGTCCCGGTGGTCATCGACGCGGGGATGGGCCGCCGCCGCTTCCTCGCCTGCGTGCAGCGGAGTCGCCCGGAGGCCGTCGTCGGCATCCCGCTGGCCCTGGCCCTCTCCCGCCTCTTTCCCCGCCCGTTTGCCACGGTGCGGGCCCGTCTCTCCACGAGGGCACTCCTCCGCCCGGACACCTCCCCACCGGATCCGGCGGCCCGCCCGGTTCCGGTCGCGCCGGACGACCCGGTCGCCTTGCTCTTCACCTCGGGTTCGACGGGCCCGGCCAAGGGGGTGGTCTACCGCAGTCGGCACCTCGCCGCCCAGCTCGAGGCCCTCCGCGCGGCCTTCTCCATCGAGGAGGGAGAGGTCGATTTTCCGATGCTGCCGGTCTTCGCGCTCTTCAATCCAGCCCTCGGGATGACCACGGTGATCCCGCCGATGCACCCGGCCCGGCCAGCCCGGGCCGACGGACGCCTGCTGCTGGAGGTGATGGTGGCGGCGGGAGTCACCAACAGCTTTGGATCCCCGGTCCTCTGGCGGAAGCTGGCCCGGGCGGGTACGGCTGAGGAGGCCCCCACGGTCCCCTCGCTCCGCCGGATGCTCGCCGCTGGGGCCGCCGTGCCCCCGGACCTTGTCGGGGAGCTCCGCCCGGTCTTCCCCCAGGCCCAACTCTACAGCCCCTACGGTGCCACCGAGGCTCTCCCGCTCACCCTGATCGACGGGGATTCCATCGAGCGCGGGGCCGAGGCCACCCGGGAGGGTCGGGGAGTCTGCGTGGGCCGCCCGCTCCCCAGGGTCGACCTGCGCATCCTGCCCGTGGCGGGAGAAACCCTCGCGCCCGCCGACCTGGACCGCCCCGAACCACCGGGCACGATCGGGGAAATCGTGGTGAGTGGGCCGGTGGTCACTGCGGAGTACGACGCCCTCCCGGAGGCAACCCGGCGCTCCAAGGTTGGCGGGCCGGACGGCCGCCTCTGGCACCGGATGGGCGATGCCGGCTACCTCGACGGCGAGGGCCGGCTCTGGTTCGTGGGGCGGGTGGCCGAAAGGGTGGTCCTCGACGACGGTGCCGTCCTCTACACCGAATGCGTCGAGCAAGTCTTCCTCCGCCACCCGCGGGTGGAGCGATGCGCCCTCCTCGGGATCGGCCCGGCCGCCCATCGCACGCCGGCCCTGGTGGTCCAGCCGGTGGAGGGCGCCTACCCGCGCTCGGAAACCGACCTCGCCACTTGGAAACGCGAGCTCCGCGAGCTCGCCGAGGCCCACCCAGCGGCGAGCGCGGTCCGCCATTTCTTCTTCCGCCGTTCCTTTCCGGTCGACCCGCGCCACAACGCCAAGATCCACCGACTCGCCATGGCCCGCGAGTACTACGCCCACGGCTGGCACCCGACGGAGTAGGGGAGGGCCGGCGGAGGTCGCCGCGCGGACGGGAGGAATTTCGTCGTGGATCGCGAGATCGGACTTTGCCTCGGACGACTTGTGCTGTTTGCTCCCGTGGGTCATGGCGAAGCGGCAGGGAACCAAAGAGCCGGGGGGGGAAGCTTCCTGGGATTCCGGGGGCAAGGTCCTCCGCCTGCAGGGGCCCTTCACGGTGCGCTCGGGCGCCGACCCTTTTCCGCCGCCCCCGGGCGATCCCGGGGACGCCGCCCTCCGGGTCGACGGGGCCGGAATCTCCCAGTGGGACAGCCTGCTGGTGGAGCGGCTGGGCGGATTGGCCGACGAGGCGGCCGGGAAAGGTTTTTCCCTGGAGTGGCAGGACCTGCCCGCGGGCGTCGAGGACCTGCTCGAGGAACGCAACCGGATCACGGCCGAGGCCCGCGCTGCCGGGGCCGGGCCGGAGACGCCCGGGGAGGCCGATCCCGGGGCCCCTCCCCGGAAATCCCTGCTGCAGACGGTCGGGCGAACGACGGAGGAAGTGGCCGAGCGGGAACTCTCCCTCCCCCTCTTTCTCGGGCAGACGGTCCTCTCGGTAGGACGACTCCTCCGCGGCCGCGCAGTCTTTCAGGGCCGGGACTTCCTCGAGGTGCTCTGGGAATGCAGCGGCCGGGCCCTTCCCATCGTCCTGCTCATCAGTTTCCTTACGGGCCTGATCTTCGCTTTCATCGGCGCCACCCAACTGCAGCGCTTTGGCGCGGAGATCTTCGTGCCCCCGCTGGTTTCGCTGGCCATGTTCCGGGAAATGGGCGCGTTGATGACGGGCATCATCCTCTCGGGGCGCACGGGCTCCGCCTTTGCCGCCCGCATTGGCAGCATGAAGGCCAACGACGAGTTGAACGCGCTCCAGACCATGGGCGTCTCCCCCTTCGATTTCATCGTCCTTCCCCGACTGCTCGCCCTGGTCCTGCTCATGCCGTTGCTGGGCTTCCTCGCCAGCTGGGCAGGGGTCATGGGGGGCTTCCTCATGTCGGTCAGCTTCCTCGGGCTCACCCCCGCTACCTACGTGACCCAGACGGCCCAGTCCCTCGACCTCGCCAATTTCCTGATCGGCCCGGTCAAGAGCGTCGTCTTCGGGGCCCTCATCGCCCTGATCGGCTGCCAGCAGGGGATGGCCGCCGGTGCCAGCGCTTCCTCCGTCGGACGGGCCGCCACCTCCGCCGTGGTCCAGGCCATCACCTGGATCATTGTTGCCGACGCGCTCTTCGCCATTCTCATGAACCTCTACGGATCGTGAACGGGCCGACGGAACAGGAAAAGGCCGCGCCGGAGGAGACACCGGCCCTCGCCGTGGAATCCCTCACCATCGGCTACGGGTCGAAGGCGATCATGGCGGGGATCGACTTCCGCCTCCGCCGGGGAGAGATTTTCTTCATCCTCGGGGGCAGCGGCAGCGGGAAGAGTACCCTCCTGAAAACGCTGATTGGCCTGATTCCTCCACTGAAAGGAAAAGTCTCCTTTTTCGGACAGCTTTTCGACGGCGACGATCCCCGCGGTCAACAGGCCCTCCTCCAGCGGACGGGCGTGCTCTACCAGGGCGGTGCCCTCTTCAGCTCGATGAACCTCCGCGAGAATGTGGCCCTCCCGCTCCGGATCCATACGAGGCTCGACGAGAAGACGATCCTCGCCCTCGCCGACTACAAGCTGCGCCTGGTCGAGCTGGGGATGGCCGGCGACCGGTTCCCCTCCGAGATCAGCGGTGGCATGATGAAAAGGGCCGGCCTCGCCCGCGCCCTCGCCCTCGACCCGGAAATCCTCTTCTTCGACGAGCCCTCCGCCGGGCTCGACCCGGTGACCTCCCACCAGCTCGACGAAACCATCCGAAGATTGAACCACTCCCTCGGGACCACGGTGGTGGTGGTCTCCCACGAACTCGCCAGCATCTTTGCGCTCGCCGAAAGGATCGTCTTTCTGGATGCTGCCAGCCGCCAGCAACTCGAGGTGGGCGACCCTCGGACCCTTCGTACGGATTCCCCCCACGCCACCGTTCGCGAGTTTCTCGCCCGGGGTGGGGATGACTCGGCGAAGCAGGAGCCGCCCGCCACCCCAGCGTAAACCATGAAACCGGCCCAACTCCAGATTCGCATCGGACTCTTCGTCCTCGCGGTGGTCGCCCTGTTCGTGGCCAGCCTCTTTTTCTTCGGGCTCGCCGACCTTTTCCAGCAACGCCTTCGCTGCGTCAGTTTCTTCGACGAGTCCGTCCGCGGGCTCGAGGAAGGTTCCAAGGTGCGGTACCGGGGGGTGGAGATTGGACAGGTCGAGGCCGTCCTGCTGGGCTTTCCCGCCGACAAGGCGAAGGGGCGGATCCCGGTGGTGTACAGCATCAACCAGACTCGCCTGAACAACAAGCTGGGCCTTGATACGAATTTCTTCAACGCCTCCAAGTACGAGGAGGCCGTCCAAAAGGGGCTCCGCGCCCAGCTGGAGAACGAAAGCATCCTGACGGGACAGCTCTTCGTGAATCTCAACTACGATTCTCCGAAAGGAGAGCCCGCAGCCACCCCGGTCCAATACCAAGGGCGCTACTGGATTCCCTCCACCCCCTCCACCCTGGAGGATGTCACCAAGACGGCCGTCAAGGTCGCGGAAGAACTCGGCAACATCGACTACGGGAAGATCGGTTCCAATTTCGAGGAACTTCTCAAGAACCTGAATGGCCTCGTCGGCAGCCTCGACCCGGGAGAGGCCAACAAGGAGCTCCTTTCCGTGCTCCAGTCCCTCAACTCCTTCCTCCAGTCCGGGGACTTGGAGAAGACCTTCCAGGCGGTCGAGAAGGCGTCCACGGAAATCGGCAGCCTCGCCGACGGGCTCAACAAGGAGAGCGAGGCCCTCGCCCCCGAAGTCCGTACCACTCTCCAGGATCTTTCCACCACCCTCCAGTCCCTCGGTAGCCTCAGCGACGAACTGCGGGCCATCGGTACGGAGCCCGATGGCCCGGTCTCCAATGCCAGCGAGACTCTCCGGGAACTTCGGGAAACCCTCCGCTCCCTCGACCGCTTCCTCGAAATGCTCCAGCGACACCCGAATGCCCTCCTCTTCGGAAAGGAAGGTCCCTGAAATGAACCAGCCCTACCGCTCCACCTCCTCCCGGCGCATCCCCCTCGTCCCCGGCCGCCGGGCCCTCGCCGCGCTCACCTTGTTGGCCACCTCTCTCCTTCTCGCCGGTTGCGTGAGCCTCCAGCCGGCCCGCGACAAGGACCAGCGCGTCCTCCTCGAGCCCCCCGCCGACGATCTGCCCCGCTACACCTACCCGGTCCGGGTCGTGGCTACCCCCGGCTACCTCCAGGAACGCACGGTCTACGCCGCCGATACCCGGGGCAACCTCCGCCCCATCCCGGGCTTCCTCTGGGCCGACAACCCCGCCGACTCGCTCGAGCGCTCCCTCTCCCTCCTCCTCGGCTCGGATCAGCCCCCTCCCGAAGGTACCGAACTCCGCCTCCGCGTCCTCCGCTTCCTCCTCCTCGAGAACGGGTCCGCCGAAGCCGTCCTCGCCCCGCGCCGCGTCTCCCCAGGCCAGTCCACCCCGCTCCCCCTCCTCCAGTCCCGCCTCCCCAACGCCTGGACCCCCTCCGACCCCTCCACCGCCCCCGCCGCCTACCAATCCCTCCTCGAGTCCCTCCCCCCTCCCCAATCCCCCTAACCCCCTCCCCGCCCCTCCAAGGCAATCCCCTAAAAGCGCTCCTCCAAAGAGAGTTTTCTTCTGACGTGAATCGCTTTTGTAAGCTACGTCCCTATTAATCGGCTTGACGGGGTGGGTCTTCCCCTATGGAATACCCTGTATCATGAGGATGAGTCGCTACAAGGTGCCTTGGTCGGGGGTGTACTACGTGCGC
>CAJXLM010000042.1 GCA_913056175.1 uncultured Opitutia bacterium
GCGGGCGGTCCCCGTCGAGGAGGTCGACATCCCCCTCTGGGGCGCCCAGCCCTGGCGGCGGACGATGCTGAAGTAACTCCTTCGGGGTCCCGGGGTCCTGAGTATTTCCAGGGTTCGGGGCGTCATGGGCTCGCGGGCAGGGGAACGCCTGCGCCGCGGCAGGGGAGTGGGCGGAGCCCACGCCAGGGGATCACGCGGGGGCCTGCGGCAGGAGGTGGGTTTGGGATTTTTCGGGGGATTCAACCAGGCTGGGCCTTATGGCGCTTTTCTGCTGGGTCTGCGGCCTATCTCTGGTGCGCTCCGTGGCGCTCCCATGCTTTGTTTCTTCGGTACATTCAGGCCACACCTTCGGCGCTTCCCAGTGCATCGTTCGGCGGGGGGTGGAGCGTGGCGAAGGGGCGCGCCGGAGTGTTTTTGGGGATTCGGGGCGGTGCGGGCTCGCGGGCATAGGAGCGCCTGCGGCGCGGCAGGGGAGTGGGCGGAGCCCACGGCAGGGGATGGGTTCGGGGCTTTTTCTGTGAATTCAATCAGGCTGTGCCTTCCGGCGTTTCTCTGTCGGGCCTCCCGGTAGATCCCGGCCGCGCTTTCCAGCGTTTCCCTGCTGTGCCTCACGGCACATCCATGTTGCGCCCTTCGGCGCTACCCTGCGCTTCGGCTCCGGGTGGTGTCGCAGGGATGTGGGGGATTCGGGGCGTTGCGTGCTTGCGGGCAGGGGAACGCCTGCGGCGCAGCAGGGGGGTAGGCGGGGCCTACGGCGGGTGAGCTGGTCGAGGGCCCGTGCCATAAGGTCGGTTCGGGTTTTTCGGTGAATGGAGCCATGATGCTCCTTTCGGCGCTTTTCTGGTTGGCCTGTGGCCTATCTCTGCTGCTTCCCGTGGCGCTCCCATGCTCTGTTCCTTCGGTACATCCGGACCGCGCCTTCAGCGCTTCCAAGTGCATCACTCGGGGTAGTGGCGCGGGCGACATGGGGCGCCGGAGTGTCTTTGGGGATCGGGGGCGTTGTGGGCTCGCGGGCAGGGGAGCGTCTGCGCCGCGGCATGGGAGTGGGCGGAGCCCACGGCGGGGGAGCGGGCTAGGGCCCGCGGCAGGGGATGGGTTCGAGTTTTTTCGGGGAATTCAACCGGGCTGCGCCTTGCGGCGTTTCTCTGCCGGGCCTTCCGGCAGATCCTGGCCGCGCTTTCCAATGCTTCCCTGCTGTACCTCACGGCACATCCATGCTACCCCTTTGGCTTTTCCCTGCCCTCCGGTCGGGGTCGTGGTGCGGGTCTTCTTCTCGTTTCCGCCCCCGTTCGGCCGGAGATTTCCGCCGCAGGGGTGGTCGAGCCTAGTCCTCCTCGTACTGAAAAATCGGTGCCTCGCCTTGCTCCCGGGCCCGACGATTCTCCTCGGCAATCCTTTGCTCCAGCTCGGAGAGGTTCTTGGCACCGCCGCTGAGGACCGGGTCGCCCTTCATGCGGTACTCAGGGGGGGTGGAGGCGCAACCGAGGGCAGCCAGCGCGAAGCCGGCGAGGAGAAAGGGACCGAGAGCACGCATCAGAGTGAGAGTTTTAAAGAAGCGGGGCGTCATGGCAAGGCCAGAGCCCGGCGCACCCTCATCCCCGCTCGGCGAGGGCCAATCGGTGGAGCGCGGCGAGGGTCATGGAGTGGGTGATCGTGTTCTCCCGGCAGAGGCGGTCGACGGTCCTGCGGTCCTTTAGGACCACCTCCAGCTCCTCGTGTTCGTCCCAGGCGGCGGCCCCGTCCGCGGTCACCCCCCGCACGAGCACGAAGTGGCAGCGATTGTTCATGATGGCGGGATTCGGGTGGCACCAGCCGAGCAGGCTCGGCTCTCCACCGCGGTAGCCCGTTTCCTCCTCCAATTCACGGAGTCCAGCGGCCAACGGATCCTCCCCCGGGTCGACCAGGCCCCCGGGAATCTCGAGGGAGAGGGCCTCGGCGCCGTGGCGGTACTGCCGCACGAGGACGACCTCGTCGCGGGGCGTCAGGGCCACGACCACCACGAAATCGTGGCTGCGGAGCACATAGAAATCGCCGGCGCGCTGCCCGTCCGCGCGGACTGCATCCTGGCGTTCGACGGCGAAGACCCGGCAGTCCGCTACCGTGGTGCGGGCGCGCACCTGCCAGGGAGAGGGGCTCATCCGCCGATGACCGTGAGGAAGAAACCGGCGGCGAGAGCGGAACCAATCACCCCGGCCACGTTCGGTCCCATCGCGTGCATGAGGAGGAAATTGGCCGGATCCGCCCGTTGTCCCTCCGTCTGCGAGACCCGGGCGGCCATGGGGACCGCGCTGACTCCGGCCGATCCGATGAGCGGGTTGATGGGATTGCGCTTGAGGAAGAGGTTGAGGAACTTGGCCATGAGAATCCCGCAGGCGGTCGCGAGCACGAAGGCGACGATCCCGAGGAAGAGGATCTGGAGGGTGGCCGGGTCGAGAAACTCGTCGGCGGCGAGCTTCGTGCCCACGGCGAGGCCGAGAAAAATCGTGACCACGTTGATGATCTCGTTCTGGGCCGCCTTCACGAGCCTCTCGGTGACCCCGCACTCCCGGAGGAAGTTGCCGAGCATGAGCATGCCGATGAGCGGGGCCGAGCTCGGCACGATGAGGATGCAGACCAGGGCGACCACCAGGGCGAAGAGGATCTTCTCGAGCTTGCCGACCGTGCGCAGCCGGACCATGCGGATGCGGCGCTCCTCCGGCCGGGTGAGCAGGCGCATGACCGGAGGCTGGATCACCGGGACCAGGGCCATGTAGCTGTAGGCGGCCACGGCGACGGCGCCGAGCAGCTCCGGGGCGAGCTTACTGGTCAGGTAAATCGAAGTGGGGCCGTCCGCCCCGCCGATGATCCCGATGCTGGCGGCCTCGGCCGGGAGGAAGCCGAGGGCGACGGCCCCGAGAAAGGTGCCGAAGATCCCGAATTGGGCGGCGGCCCCCAGCAGGAGGGTTTTCGGGTTGGCGATGAGTGGTCCGAAGTCGGTGAGGGCGCCCACCCCGAGGAAGATCAGAGGGGGGAACAACTCGATGTGGATGCCCTCGTAGAAGTAGTAGAGCAGGCCCCCCGCGGAGACGAGGTCGCCCTCCGGGCCGTAGACCGGGGGAGCGAGGAGGCCCGTGCCCGGCAGATTCACGAGGAGAGCCCCGAATCCGATAGGGATGAGCAGGAGCGGCTCGAAGCCCTTGACGATGGCGAGGTAGAAAAGAAAGCCGACGATGATCCACATCGCGACCATGGGAAGGGTCAGGCCGACGAGTCCGGTCTCGGCGAGAATGGCGCGAAGGGTTTCCATGGGAAGGGGCCGGAGGGTGCCGTCCTTAGGCCGGGGCGAGGCGGAGCAAGTCCGCGCCTTCCTCCACGGTATCGCCGACCGAGACCGCCACCGAAACGATGCGGGCCGGGTAGGGGGCCGTCACCAGCGTGTTCATTTTCATCGCCTCGAGGGTGAGGAGCTGCTGGCCCTCGTGCACGGAGTCACCGGCCCCCACATGGATCGCGGCAACCGTCCCGGAAAGCGGGCTGGGGATGTCCGTTCCCGCGTCGGTCCCGGTCGGTGAGGAGGGGAAGGCGGAGGCCGCAGGGGACGAACCGGACGATGGCGGGGAGGGCATGGAAGCGGGGGCAGCGGCGGCCTCCCCGCTCCCCAAGACCTCGACCTCCACATCGTAGGCGGTCCCGTCGATGGTGATGCGCAGCTTCTTCATGGGCAGGGAGGCGGAGAGCGAGGGAGGGTTGCCGGCTTCAACGGCGGGTGGAGTCCGCCGCGTCCTTTTCCTCCACGGGGGTGATTTTTCCGATGCGGACGCGCTCCCCGGGGAGCGCCGTGTAGAGGGCCGCGGCGATCACCGCGCGGGTGAGGGGATCGACCTCGTTGTCCGGCGGCTGAGCCGCAACCCCGGCTCTCCCCGGGGAGTCCCCGCGCTCTCCGCGCCGTGCGAAGAACTTGCCCCCGAGAAAGGTGAGCAGGGCGAGAACCGCGAGGACGACGACGACGAAGGAGAACCCGATGAGGACGAGCGGGAGCGGGGCAAAGGAGTCCGGAGGGGTGGAGGCGACGGGGAAAAGGAACGGGGTAAGGGGAGTACCGGGCATCGGGGGTGAGGGTGCCGCCGCGGTTTCCGGCGGGTCAAATCCGAAAGCGGAGGATCCAGGAGGCGACTGTGTCCACCGATTGCTGGGGCGCCCGCCGGCCGGGGAGAAGGCCCACCTTGCGGTGAGGTTCTCCCCGGCCGAACGAGTGCCGATGTTCCCGACCGCTGTCCCACCGGCCTGCGGTACCGGAGGGGTAGAGGGTCACGGGGGTCCCTTCAGGGTGGAGTCCCGCGGCCCTCCCGGCGCCGCAGAGGTGCCTCACCGAGGCGGAGACGGCGATGCGGGGAAAAGGACAGGTGAGGAGGCGCACGAGGCAGGGTGGGGGGTCAAGCAGTACCGAATCGAAATGGAGCATGTCCGCGGCGATTCCCGTGTCAAGGCGAGGAGGGATGTAGGTTGACACGCCTTCCTCCCCCGGGTTGTCTCCCCGGTTTTCGCACTCACCATGCAGCCGACCTACCGTCCCTCCAAGATCAAGCGGGCCCGCAAGTTTGGGTTCCGCAAACGGAACTCGACCCGCGCGGGTCGCAAGGTGCTCGCCGCCCGCCGCCGCAAGGGCCGGGCCCGGCTCTCCGCTTCGGGCTGAGTCCGATGCGGTTTTCCCGGGCTCATCGCATCCGCAAGAGCCGCGAATTCCTCTACCTGCGTGAAAACGGTCGCTGGATTCCCGGTCGTTTCCTGCATCTGCGGGTGGGGGAGCGATCGGCCGACCCGACCCATTCCCGCCTCGGGATGGCAGTCTCCCGCAAGGTCGGCAATGCCGTCCGCCGCAATCGCGTCAAGCGGCGAGTGCGGGCCCTCTTCCAGCGCCTCCGGGCGGACCTGACGGTGGCAGTCGACGTGGTCGTGATCGCCCGACGGGGCGCCGCCGAGGCTAGTTTCTCCGAGCTCGAGCGGGACCTGCGGCACGGCTTGCGACCATGGCTTTCCTCGCCGGCCTGAGCGACCTGCATGGACAAGAAGAACATCATCATCGGGGTTCTCCTGATTGCCTCGGCCTTCGGGCTGATGCTCTACCAGACGAGCCAGATCGAGCCCCCGCCCGAGCCCACCCCTCCGCAGGAAACCTCGCCCGGCGGGACCGGCGGAGGAGACGGCACTCCCTTCGAGGAAGCCCCAAGCGAAGGCGAGGACGGAACCGATGCCTTCGCACCGGTACCGGCAGAGGGGGCAGAGGCCTCCTCGATGGAGCAAGCCGACGCAGCCGCACCCGGACCCGTCGCCGAGGCGGTGACTCCCATCCTGTCCAACGATCACCTCCGGGTGCACCTCACCTCCCGGGGGGGCGCGGTGGACAAGGTGGAGTTCCTCCAGACCAAGCGCGGGGCCGAGGACGACTTTGTCTTCAACGCGGATACGCCGCGTCCGGCTCTCGGCCTCTCCCTTGAAGGGCCGGAGCTGGTTCCGCCCTTCACCCGTTCCTATGAACTGGTAGAAGACAACGACCCGCAACAGGTCACCTTTGTCCGGCAGCTCGGTGAGGCCATCGAGATTCGCCGGACGTACCGCTTGGCGGCGGCCGACGCGGACGGTGGCGACCCTTACGTCATCGAGCACGAGACGACCTTCCACAACCGGTCGGACCGCACCCTCCAGTCCCGCACCGGGGCCTATCTCCAGCTCGGGACCATGTACAAGCTCGGCCGCGGCGGACAGGCCGGGCAGTTCCTCAGCTTCGTTTATGACGAGGGCGGGAAGACCCGTTTTTTCAAGATCAACAAGTTCACCGGCAGCCAGGGCTTCCTCGGCATCGGGTCCTCCCTCCCGCGGCCGACCATCGCCGAGGACGTTCCCGATCTCCGCTGGGCGGGCGTGAAGAACCAATTCTTCACGATGGTGGGGACCCTCGGGGACGGCATGCAGGCGAACGGATTCTTCGCCGCGAACACCCGGGTGAACCCGCCGGCTGCGGACGGGGCCGAGCCAGCGCCGGGGCTGGAGGACGCCGTCGGCGGGAGTCTCCACTTCCCGATCGAGCCGATTGCGCCGGGCGCCTCGCGCACCCTCCGCATGGAGGTGTACACCGGACCGAAGGAATTCCGCCGATTGCAGGCTCTCGGGGAGAGCCAGTCCCAGGTGATGCAGTTCGGCTGGTTCGGCTTCTTCAGCAAGATCCTCCTCTTCTTCCTCTACGGAATCCACTCGGTGATCCCCAGCTGGGGGTGGTCCATCGTCGTGATGACGGTGATCATCAAGTTGATCTTCTGGCCTCTCACCGCGAAGGCCGCCCAGTCGCAGAAGCGGATGCAGAAGATCCAGGAGCCGCTCAAGGAGATCCGCGAGCAGCACAAGGACAACCCGCAGAAGGTGCAGAAGGAGACCATGCGCCTGTTCAAGGAGAACAAGGTCAATCCGGCGGCCGGCTGTCTCCCCATCTTCATCCAGCTCCCCATCTTCATCGGGCTTTTCTGGATGCTGCGGACCGCCTCCGAGCTGCGCTTCGCCCAGTTCCTCTGGATCCAGGACCTCTCCCGGCCGGACACCGTCGCGGAGATCGCCGGGTTCCCCCTGAACATCCTCCCGCTGATCATGGGGGCGACGATGTTCTTCCAGATGCGGATGACCCCGGCGATGGCCAGCGCCGACCAGCTGCAGACGAAGATCTTCAAGTTCCTCCCCTTCGTCTTCCTCATCATCCTTTACAATTTCTCCTCCGGCCTCGTCCTCTACTGGACCGTGCAGAACCTCCTGACCATCCTCCAGCAGTACATCACCAACAAGCGGAGCGATGTGGCGAATGAGCCGGTGGTCGTGCCGGGGAGCGCCAAGAAGAAAAAGAAGAAGAGCGGTGGCAGGGGGGCTGCCGAGGTGGCCACTGCTGCCGGCGGAGGGAAAAAGAAGAAGAGCTGACCGGAGGGGAAGCCCGCCCGTCCGGTTTGCCGGTCCCTTCCCCGGATCAACCGTGGCCCCTGCGGGCTTGAGTCCCTCTCCCGATCCGTTAGGATTTCTGGAATGTCCGGACACAGCAAATGGGCGACCACCAAGCGCCACAAGGCGGCCGTGGACGCGAAGCGGGGCAAGATCTTCGCCGTCCTCAGCAAGGAGCTGACCCTCGCGGCTCGGCAGGGAGGGGGCGATCCCGAGTTCAACCCGCGCCTGCGCACCTGGATCAGCAAGGCGAAGGGAGCGAACATGCCCGCGGACAACATCGAGCGGGCCATCCAGAAGGGCACTGGCGAGCTTCCCGGCGAGACCATCGAGGAACTCACCTACGAGGGCTACGGTCCCGGCGGGGTCGGCGTGATCGTCGAGGTCACCACCGACAACAAGAACCGTAGCGCTTCCGGGGTACGCAGCACCTTCACCAAGCACGGAGGCAACCTCGCCCAGTCCGGCGCCCTCGCCCACACCTTCCAGCGTCGCGGCCAGTTCCTCATCGCCCGGGAGGCCACCGCGGAGGACCCGCTCATGGAAGTCGCCCTCGAGGGCGGAGCGGAGGACGTGCTCAACCACGGCGATCATTTCGAGGTGCTCTGTGCCCTCGCCGATTTCGACAAGGTTTCCCAGGCTCTCGAACAAGCGGGAATCCCGGTGGAATCCGCAGAGCTCGCCTACCTTCCCCACACGCTCGTGCCGCTGACCGATCCCGACCAGGCCCAGCAGGTCCTGCGCCTCATCGACGCCCTTGAGGAGGTCGAGGACGTGAAGAACGTCTTCGCGAACTACGACATCGAGGAAACCGTCCTCAGCGGTTCCGAGGGCTGACCGCGGAGACCACGAGGATGGCGCCACCGCAGCCCGCGGGCCGGGAAGGATCCGGCCTGCTCGATCCGCAGCGTCCTTTCCGGCCGGACCGGCTCCCCGTATTCTACGGGTGGGTGATCGCGGCCGCGGCCACCCTCGGCGTGCTCATGAGCCTGCCCGGTCAGACCATGGGGGTGAGCGTCTTCACCGAGCGACTCATCGATCACCTCGGGCTGCGCCGCACCACCATCTCCCTCGCCTACCTCATCGGCACCCTCCTCTCCGGTTTCCTCGTGCCCTCCATGGGCCGGGCCCTCGACCGGGTGGGGATCCGGGCCGGGGCCATGCTCGCCGCCTTCGGGATGGCGCTCGCCCTCGCCCTCCTCGCCACCTCCGGGGCGATCGTCGACCTCGCCCGCTCCACCCTCGGCATCAGCGACCCCTTCCTGCCCGGAATGGTCGTGGTCACCGTCGGCTTCTTCTTCCTCCGCTTCTTCGGGCAGGGGCTGCTCACCCTCTCCTCCCGCAACATGATCGCCAAGTGGTTCGACCGGCTGCGCGGCCGGGTGAACGCGCTCAGCGGAATCTTCGTGTCGCTCGGCTTCTCCACGGCCCCCTGGTTTCTCGAGGAGCTGATCCAGGCGGTCGGGTGGCGGGGTGCCTGGTACGGCCTCGCGGTGGCCTCGGGGATCGGATTCGTCCTGATCGCCTGGATCTTCTTCCGTGACAACCCGGAGGAATGCGGCCTGGAGATGGACGGTGGTCGCGCGGGGGAAAGCGAGGGAGGTGGCAACCCCGACAATCGCATCGTCCGCGCCTTCACCCGCGCGGAGGCCGTGCGGACGCTCCCCTACTGGCTCTTCAACCTCTCCCTTGCCTACCAGGCATTCTTCATCACCGGGTACACCTTCCACGTCCTCTCCATCGGCGAGAACCTCGGGATCGGCCGGGAGATGATCCTCAACCTCTTCCTGCCCGGGGGCGTCCTCGCGATCATGGTGAGCCTGTTCGCCGGCTGGATGATCGACCGGACCCGCCTCAAGTATGTGCTCACCTTCTTCGCCACCGGCATGGTCCTCTTCCCGGCCTCCCTCCTCCTCGCCCCGGCCGCAGCGGGGCTGCCCCTCCTCGTGATGGGCTTTGCCATCGGCAACGGCTGCTTCACCCCGCTCATTGGGACGGTGTGGGCCCGCTACTTCGGGCGCGAGCACCTCGGGGCGATCAGCGGGCTGAACATGTCGACCATCGTGATCTCCAGCGCCCTCGGCCCCCTCTTCTTCAGCCTCTCCATGGACTGGACGGGCAGCTACCGGGCGGCCATCGCCGTTTGCCTCGTCGTGGCCGCAGTGCTTTGGGTGGGGAGCTGGCGGGCGGACAATCCGCAACGCAAGCTCTGGGAGAAGAAGGCATGAGTCCAACGGTTCTTGAGGAAGCCCTCCGGCGAGAGGGGCGGTGGAGCTATCCGGAGTTCGTCCGGTGGGCGCTCTACCATCCGGAGTGCGGTTACTACCGCCAGCAGCGCGAACGGGTGGGGACCAGCCGGGGCACCGACTTCGCCACCAACCTGAGCGTCCGGTCCCTGTTGGCGCCCCTCGTCAAGGCGGCCCTCGAGGATCTCCTCGCCCCGGATTCCCTCGCGGACCACGGCTTCCTCGAGATCGGGGCGGAGCCAGGCGAGGAACTCTTCCGCGAGGGGAACCCGGGCTTCCGGGAATGCCGCGTGGTCGGCGTGGGGGAGGCGCTGCCGGTACTCGAGGGTCGGTGGATCGTCTTCGCGAACGAGGTCCTCGACGCCCAGCCCTTCGTGCGGCTGGTCTTCCGCGCCGGGGAGTGGCGGGAGGTCTTTGTGGAAGCGGGCGGCATTGAGGGACCGCCGCTGCGGGAGGTGGAGGACGCCGTGGCCAGCGGGGACGGCCGCCGGGCGGTCGCCCTGCTCCCGGCGGAGGCGCCCGAGGGTTATCGTTTCGACCTCTCCGTGGAGGCGGAAGACCGGCTGGGGGAATGGTTGGGGGGAGGCTGGACCGGATCCTTTCTCACCCTCGACTACGGATCGGAATGGGAGGCCCTCTCCCGTTACCTGCCGGCGGGCACGGCCCGCTCCTACCGGAACCACCGCGAGGAGGCCGACCTGTTGAAGGAGCCGGGCGAGCGCGACCTCACCTGCAACGTTTGCTGGGACCGCTTGGCCGCGGCCCTCGTCCGTCACGGCTTCGTGGTGGGTGGACCGATCCGCCAGGAGGCCTTCTTCCTCCAGCATTCCCGGGCCGCCCTCCAGCCGCTCATCGAGGATACCGGGCCGAACGCCTGGGAGAGAAAGAGTCAGTTGCAGCAACTCCTCCACCCGGCCCACTTCGGGGCGGCTTTCCAGGCGCTCTGGGGAATCCGGCGCACCCCGGCCGCGGCGGCGACTCAACCGCGAGGGGCCCGGTGAGCGAGGGCGGGAAAGCGCCCGCCCCTCCCGACCGGAGGATCCACCCGGTCATCTTCCCGTTTGCCGCGGGGATCGTGCTGCTCTTCGTCCTCCTCGGCATCCTTTTCCCGGCGACCCTTGGGCGAATCTTCGACCTGCTCCAGAGGGGGATCACCGAGACCTTCGGGTGGTTCTACGTTCTTTCGGTCACCTTCTTCCTCCTCTTCGTCGGCTACCTCTTTGTCAGCCCGCACGGGAAGGTAAAGCTGGGCAAGGACGACGACGTACCGGAGTACTCCCGCCTTACCTGGTTCTCCATGCTTTTCTCCGCGGGGATGGGCATCGGCCTGCTCTTCTACGGGGTGGCCGAGCCGATCCAGCACTTCGCCGATCCGCCCTTTGGGGAATCCGGAGCGGAGGCGGCCCGGGAGGCGCGGGAGGCCCGCGCGGAGGCGGCCGACTTCCGCGCGCGGGCAGCGGAGACCGCGGACCCGGAGGAGGCTGCCCGCTGGGAGAAGCGCGCCGAAGAAGTCCTCACGGGTGCGCAGGGGGCCCGGCGCGTGGCCAGCGAGGCCGCCGAGCGGGCTCTCAACCTCACCTACTTTCACTGGGGTCTGCACGCCTGGGGCATCTACATCCTGATGGGGATGGCGCTGTCCTATTTCTCCTTCCGCCACAACCTGCCCCTCAACATCCGCTCCACCCTCTACCCGTTGCTGGGGGACCGCATCGATGGTCCGATCGGCTACACCGTGGAGATCCTCGCGGTCTTCGGGACACTCTTTGGGTTGGCCGCTTCCCTCGGGCTCGGGGCCATGCAGATCAACCGGGGGGCCGCTTATCTTGACCTGTTTCCCAGTTCCCCCGTCGCGGTCATCGCGATCATCCTGGTCATCACGGCCGCGGCCACGGTCTCGGTGATCACGGGGATCAATGTCGGCATCCGGCGCCTCTCCCAGCTGAACCTCCTCCTCGGCAGCCTTCTCCTCGCCTTCCTGCTCGGGGTCGGCCC
Source organism: uncultured Opitutia bacterium (assembly GCA_913056175.1). Classification (GTDB taxonomy): domain Bacteria; phylum Verrucomicrobiota; class Verrucomicrobiia; order Opitutales; family Puniceicoccaceae; genus CAJXLM01. The sequence goes on from CAJXLM010000042.1 coordinate 11,193, forward strand.
GACCGTGTTCCTGCTCTCCTCCTACGTGCAGAGCCTGGGGACCTACCTCGCCGAGTTGCCCGCGCTCACCTTTACCACCCACGCCTACAGCGGCAGTACCTGGCAATCGGAGTGGACGCTGTTCTACTGGGGCTGGTGGATCAGCTGGTCGCCCTTCGTGGGCATGTTCGTCGCCCGGATCAGCCGGGGCCGCACCATCCGGGAGTTCGCCCTCGGTTTTCTCCTCGTGCCCACCCTCCTCACCTTTGCCTGGATCACCGTCTTCGGAAACAACGCCCTCCACCAGGAGCTTTTCGGGGCGGGCGGCATGGTGGAGGCGGTCGCCCGGTCCATCGATACGGCCCTCTTTCAGATGCTGCAGGGGCTGCCGGTACCGGCCTGGCTCACGGTGATCGCCACCGTCCTCGCCGCCCTCGTCATTGCCACCTTCTTCGTGACGAGCTCCGACTCCGCCTCGCTGGTGGTGGACATCCTCACCTCCGGCGGGCACCCGAATCCGTCCCTCGGTACGCGGATCTTCTGGGCGACCATGGAGGGTACCATCGCGGCGGTGCTGGTGTGGGCGGGCTCGCGCACGGCGGATCCGGAGGGCGGACTGCGCGCCCTGCAGACCGCCGCCATCGTGACCGGGCTGCCCTTCTGCTTCATCCTGCTGCTGCTCTCCTATTCGCTGTTCAGCGGGCTGCGCGCCGAACGACGCACCGGCAACCTCTCCGTGCCCTACCGGCCGGTCCTCCGCGCGCCGCGGGAGACCCAGGGCGAGAGCGGTCCCTTCTCCGACTGGCGTACGAGGCTCCGCCGGATCATGGCGGACGAGGAGGACGCCGGGGAGAGCCCGGCCCTGCACCGGGCGCACGCTGCCCTGCAGGAATACTTCGCGAAGACGGTCCTCCCGGCCTTCGACAAGATTCGCGAGGAGCTGGAGTCGAGCGGACGCACCGTCAGCGTGATCGACTACGAGACCGCGGCCACCCTCATCGTGCAGCGGGAAGGACGGGAGGAGTTTCGCTACAGCCTGCGGGGGCGCGCCTTCCGGGCAGTGCCCTCCATTTTCCCGGAGCTCGACGAGGCGGGCGGGGAGAGGATCCTGCGCGTGGAAACAATCCTGCGGAGCGGGCTCAACGGGACCCACGGGCTGGAGGAGTGGACCGAGGAGGAGATTCTCGACGACTTCCTCCGCGAATACGCCAAGTGGCGGGGGTGGTAGAGAACCGGTGGACAACGGGCTCGGCTCCGCGGTGTAGGGGCAGCGTTGCGGGCGCCGGGAAAGGGGATCCGGCCCGTGCAGAGGGGGAAGCGGCACGGGAGGAAAGCGATCACCGCCGTGGGAATCCGCCGCGCGGGCGAGAGGCGCCGTACCTCTAGGGGCAGAAGCGGGCGAGGGAATCCTCGAGGCCCCCGGGACGGCTCTGGCGGAGCCAGTGGAGCCGGAAATGTTCCCGCAACGCATCGTCCGCGAGGGAGGGTGCCAGCGAGGTGGATTGCAGTCCCCGCCCGCGCTCCCAGCGATCGAGGGCGGCCCCGGCCATGGCGATGGCGAGGCGCGGGTCGGGGTGGTCGGAGAGCTCCCGGGCTCGGCCGAGGAGGCCCCGCACCTCGGCGCGCCGCTCCGTGGAGAGCGCTTCCTCCGTGGCCTGCCAATCACCGGGTGGGGCGAAGAGGACATGGTGGAGCCAGCTGCGGTTGGGCCCGGGGTAGGGGAGAAGGGTGTCCGCGGTCCCGAGCGAGAGGAGCGCCCGGGACGTTCCGGGGTGGCCGGTGAGCCCGGTGAGCTCCCGCTCCCAGGGTGCGCCCGGGGCAGCCAGGTCCCGCGGCCCGTTCGGCAGGGAAGCTCCCCAGGCGGCCCGCGCGGCGAGGACGAGGGGCGGGCGCAGGAAAAGATCGGGGAGGTGGTGGCCGTTGTCGCCCCACGCGGCGAGGAGGAGCCCCCGGGCGCGATGCCGCTCGCCGGCGACGGTCGCCTCCGCGAGGTTGGCCGCGCAGGCGACGAGGCGGCCGGTCAGGCTGTTCCAAGTGCCGCTCCCGGGCACGATGGTGTAGTTCCCGGCGAACCCGGCCGCCGCCACGAGGGCGCACTCACGCTCGAACGGATGCCCGGGCTCGTAGCCCCAGAGGGTGGGATGGCAGTCGGCGGGGAGCCGGGCCACGGTTTCCGGAGAGGAGAGGACAACGTCCGCCCAGAAGAGGGGAGTCCGCCCGTGGGCGCGGGCCACCGAGAGAATCGAGCGCAGGAAATCGAGGTAGACGGCCGCCTTCCCCCGGCGCTCGACCTCCTCCCGGCTCCGCCCTTCCCCGAGCTCCCAGGGCTCGTCCCCGCCGATGTGGACGGCGGGCGCGGAAAAGCCGGCGAGAAGTTCCCCGAGCAGGCTCTCCACGAGGGCGAGGCTCTCCCGGCCGGGACGGAGGGTGGAGCTGCCGGTGGGTCGGCCGGTGTGCGGGTGCACGAACCCGCCGGGGGACTCGGCGAGTGCGTGGTAGCGGTCATGCCGGAGCCAGCGCTCCATGTGGCCGAAGGTGTTCGTGCAGGGAACCAGCTCGATGTGGTGCGCCCGGCATTCCTCCTCGAGCTCCCGGATCTCCGCGGGCTGCAAGGGGGAATGGCCCTCCCAGACCTCCCGGTGCGAGGGATAGGCGTAGGTGTGCTCGGTGTAGAGGAGGAGCCGGTTGTAGCGAAGACGGCGCAGGTCGGCGATGAGCCGGGTGAGGCTCTCCCGCCGGGGAACACGGTTGCGGCTGCAGTCGAGGAGGAGGCCGCGCTCGGCGAACCGGGGCACGGCCTGGTGGTAGCCGGGGACACCGGGACGCTCCGCCACGGGCAGCCGGGCCGCCCAGTCCTCCCCGTAGGCGCGGCCGGCGGGGTCGTGTGCCTCCACGACGGGGGCAGCGCCGGATTGCCTCCACCGGACGCGAAAGGCGCCGGGCAGGGCCGGGAGGGGTCCCTCGGGGGGACCGGCGGTAAACGGGGGATCGGGTGCGGACATGTTGCGGGGGCGCGCGGTCGAGACTGTCGCTTGCCGGGCGGGGGGAGCAACGCCGCCGTCCCGGGAGAGGTGGCTTTACAGCCGGGAGGCCACGCCCGATGATCCGCCGGAGGGATGCACTACCTGCCCGCCGAGAAGGACCGTCTCCGCATGGGACTGCTCTTCCGCTACGCCCGAGGGCTACTGCGGCGGCGTTTCTTCTCCATCGCCCTCTACTCCGACCTCGAATCCTTCGGGGCGGAGGAGGATTTTCCGCTGATCCTTTTCGGCAACCATTCGAGCTGGTGGGACGGGCTGATGGAGACACTGCTCTTCGAGCGGCTCCAGCTCGATTACTACGTCATGATGGAGGCGCGGAACCTGCGGAAATTCTCCTACTTCCAGAAGACAGGGGTCTTCGGGGTGGACCTGGAGTCCCGGGAGGGCCGCAGCCAGGGCCTCCTCTACGCGGCCCGCCTGCTCCGGGAGAAAAGTCCGCGCCGAACCCTTCTCCTCTACCCGCACGGGCGGCTGGTCACCGAGGTCGAGGAGTGGCCGCCCTTTGCCTCCGGACTGCACGGGCTGCTCCGGCTGATCGAGAATGCCCGGGCCCGCCCGTACGCCAAGCGCCTGCTCCTCGGCAAGTACCCGCGTCCGGAGGCCTTCCTCCGCATCGGCCCGCCGGTCGAGCGGGGGCCGGAGGGGGAGGCACCACCGACCGCGGTCCTCGAGGAGGCCCTCCGTGTCACCTACGGCCAGCTCACCGCGGACATTGCCCGCGATTCAGCGGAGGACCGCATCTGGCTGCAGCGTCCGCCCCGCCGCTGGATGGGCAAGACGGACTAGGGGAGGGAGGCCCGGGGCCTTTGGGAGACCGGGGTGCACGGCACGGGAGGCGCCCGGGTTACCGCGGAGCCGTCGTGCCCGTCCGGGGCCCCCGGCCCCGCCCGGCAAGACCGCGCTCAGATATGGATGGCTTCGCCACGGGTGGCGGCGGCCGCCTCCATGAGTGCCTCGGAAAGGGTGGGGTGGGCGTGGATGGAGTGGTGAATCTCGTCGGCGGTTGCCTCGAGGTCCATGGCGAGAACGTACTCGGTGATGAGTTCGGTGGCCTCCGCCCCGACGATGTGGGCCCCGAGGATCTCGCCGTGGTCCTCGGAGACAAGGAGCTTCACGAAACCCTCGCTGTGGGCGGCGGCCACCGCCTTGCCCGAAGCGGTGAAGGGGAACTTGCCCACGCGGTAGGGAGTGCCGGCCTCCTTGAGGTCGCTCTCCCGCTGGCCGACGCTGGCCACCTGGGGCTGGCAGTAGGTGCAGCCCGGGAAGTGCTGGACCTTCTGTGGGGAATGGCCGGCGAACATCCCGTTCACGGCCTCGAGGGCCTCGTAGGTGGCCACGTGGGCGAGCCACGGGGGGCCGATGACATCCCCCGCCGCGTAAACACCGGGTTGGCTGGTCTGGTAGTCCGCACCGGTCTTCACGTAGCCCTTCTCCAGCTCGAGTTCCACTCCCTCCGCGAGGAGTCCCTCGAGCCGGGCCTGCACACCGATGGCCACGAGGACGGACTCGACCTCGAGGGATTCCGTGGCGCCCTCCTTTTCCAAGGTCAGCTGGACCGATTTCTTGCCGGGTTGGATCTCGCCCACGGAAGTGCCGGCGCGCACGTCGATGCCCTGCTTCGCGAAGGCGCGGGCCACGGCCTCGGAGATGTCCTCGTCCTCCACGGGAAGGATGCGGGGCTGCATCTCCACGAGTGTTACCTCGGTGCCCATGGCGTTGAGGAAGTAGGCGAACTCCGCCCCGATCGCCCCGGCCCCGACAATGGCGACGGAGGCGGGCTGGTGCTGGAGGGCGAGAGCGTCCCGCGAGGTCATGATCCGGGTGCCATCGTGCTCGACGCCGGGGATCATGCGGGCCACGCAGCCGGGGGTGAGGAGGACCTTGCCGGCCCGGCGGACGCTCCCCTCGTCCGGGCCCTCGGTCACCCGCACACTCCCGTCCGGCTCGAGCCGCCCGTGGCCGCGGAGGTACTCGACCTTGTTCTTCCGGAAGAGGAACTCGATGCCGCCGGCCATCTGGTCGGCCACGGTGCGGGAGCGGGCCATCACCTTCGCGAAGTCCGCCTGCGGATTCTTGCAGGAGAGGCCGAGATCCTCCGCGTGGAGCATCTGCTGGTAGAGCTCGGCGCTGCGCAGGAGGGCCTTGGACGGAATGCAGCCCCAGTTCAGGCAGGTGCCCCCGGGCCGCTCCACCTCCACCACGGTGGCCCGCTGGCCGAGCTGCCCGGCGCGGATGGCGGCAGCGTACCCGGCGGGGCCTCCCCCGATCACGACAAGATCCCTGTTCTCGGTTGCCTCGGTCATGCCGCCAGCTTCGCAGGATTGGCGGCGGATTCAAACATCGATGATGTCGTCGTCGTCCTGGTCCTTTTTCCGGCGTGGGAAACCCCGGCGGCGGACGACCACCCGCCGCCGCAGCTCGAGGTCGTCGCCCTGGCGGAGAAGAAGGGGAAAGACGACACTGAACAGGCTCACCCAGAGGGCCGCCCAGAAGGCCGAACCCCAACCGGCGAGCACAAAACCGGGCACAAGGGTCGCCGTCAGGGAGACGAGGAGGGCATTCACGATCCAGAGCCCGAGGCCGAGCGTGACCACCACGAGGGGGAGGACGAGGAGGACGAGGAGGGGCTTGACGAGGGTGTTCAGGAGGGTCAGCAGGAGCACCGCGAACACGAAGACCGGCGTGCTGGCAAAGGCGACCCCCTCCGCGGTCCACTGCGCCAGCGCGAGCCCGAGGGCGGCGGCGAGCAGGCGCAGGAGGACGGGGGCAAAGTTCACGGCCGCAGGCAAGCACGGAAGGGAGCGTGGGGAAAGGGTGGAATGCGGCGGCCGGAAAGCAGGGGCCCGGGATTCGGGGTCGCCGGGAGAAAATCCATCCCCCGGAGGCGGGGCGCTACCGGGGGGTTGGGCTCTGGTCGGAAAGTTGCGGGGGACCTTCCCGAATCACGCCTTGGGACTCGAAATTGCGGAGGCCATGGTTAGGGTTTTGCCATGACCGTTGCGGACCCTGCTCCCTTCCGTGCCTTTGTCGTCGAACCCGGCGAGGCGGAGGAACCCCTTTCCCCCCTCCAGGAGGAAATCCTTGCTCTCAAGGAAGAGCGCAACGCGGTCCTCCTCGCCCACAACTACCAGGTGCCGGAAATCCAGCGGATCGCCGACTATCTCGGGGATTCGCTGGGCCTGGCCTACGAGGCGGCCCGTACCGAAGCCGACACCATCCTCTTCTGCGGGGTCCACTTCATGGCGGAGACGGCCAAGATCGTGAATCCGGGCCGCACGGTTCTCCTGCCGGATCTGGAGGCGGGTTGCTCGCTCTCCGACTCCTGCCCCCCGGAAAAGCTGGCGGCCTACAAGGAGGCCCACCCGGAGGTCTATGTGGTCGCCTACATCAATTGCTCGGCCGGCGTGAAGGCGCTCTCCGATGTCATCTGCACGAGTGGCAACGCGGCCCGCATCGTCCAGCAGGTACCCGAAGACCGCGAGATCCTCTTCGTGCCGGACCAGAACCTCGGCCAGTGGGTCTCCCGCCAGACGGGCCGCGAAATGCGGCTCTGGCCGGGGAGTTGCTATGTGCACGTGCTCTTCACCGTGGAATCCATCGCCCGCGTGAAGGCCCAGTACGAAGGTGCTCCCGTGGTCGCCCACCCGGAATGCACGGAAGCGGTCCGGACCGCCGCCGATCATGTCTGCAGCACCGAGAAGATGGTCGCATTCGCCCGGGAGTATCCGGGCGAGGACATCATCGTGGCCACGGAGACGAGCATGCTCCACCGGCTGCAACGCGACGTCCCGGAGAAGCGCTTCATCGCCGCCCCGGCCGAGCGGGTGGCCTGCGGTGACTACCGCACGGGCACGAGTGACCGGGGCGCCTGCAACTATTGCCGCTACATGAAGCGCAACACCCTCGAGAAGGTGAGGGACGCCCTCCGCAGCGGCCAGCCGGAGATCTCCATGGCCGAGGAGCTCCGCCGGCAGGCCGAGATTCCCCTCCAGCGCATGCTCGCATGGAGCCGCTAGGGCTTCGCGGGCTTCTTCTCGCCCTCGCCGGATGGCTCGCCCTTGCCGGGGCCCTCCGGGCTGCCGAGGCAGTGGCACCGGGGGAGTGGGGAATCTACTCGCTTCGCTGGAACTGGGTCGGGATCGGCACCACCGAGCTGCGGCTCGACGCCAACGGCGAAGGCGAATGGATCGCCACCCTGGACGCCCGTGCCAATGCCTTTCTCCGCCAGTTCCACGACTTCCACACGACCATCCAGTCCCGCTTCCCGGAGGGGGCTCCCTTCTCCCGGTACTACGAGCGGGAGGAACGGCCCAGCGACGTCGTTCACCTCACCTTCTTCGAGTGGGAACCGGGGGAGGTCCGCTACCAGCGAAATGAGGACCTCCGTCCGCCCCTCGCGCTGCCGGGTCCGGTGCAGGACCCCCTCTCCATTGTCTACGCCTTTCGCGAGGGAAGGGTGCCCCGGAACCCGGGCACCTATTCCCTGCCGGTCACGGACGGCGAGGAGCTGGTCGAGGCTCGGCTCGAGGTAGGACGACCCCGCTCCATCCGGACCCCCGCCGGCAAGTTCCGCGCGTTCCCGGTCGTCGCCGATTTTGGGGCCGTCCGCGCCATCTTTGCCCGGCCGGAGGGTGCCCTCATCACCCTCTGGCTCACCGATGATCGCTACCTGTTTCCGGTTCGCCTGGAAAGCGAGGCGACCATCGGCAAGTTCAAAGCCGTCCTCCGGGACTATTCCCTTCCCGGCGCCGGCCCCGACGGGCAATCCCTTCCCGCCCGCCTCTCCCCGCGCTGACCCGCCCTCCACTCGCGCCGGCGCCAAGGTGAACGCGGGGGTCGGCCGAACAACGCTGCCGGTTCCTCGCTCGCTCCTTGTGAGGGCACGGGGGGAGAGGGATCCTTGCTTGTCCTTTGCTTGGGTAGGCGCGAAGGGCCTTCGACCGGCGATTCATCGTGCTTTGCAAAAGCTGGATTTTCCGCTGAGGGGTTTTCACGCGGGGCCCGGAAAAAAAGGAGGGAGGGAGGGGAGGAACGGGGCGGTTGAGGCTCCATCGGGACCGGGAGGGGCGGAAAGCCCGAGCTTTGGGTGAGGAACACGTCAGCCCGGGAATCGGGGCGGAGCTCCGTTGGGAGGAGGGGGAAACGGTCGGGGACGATCTTTACCGGGCGACTTCCACCCTTCCCTCCGCCACCGACCCCTCCAGCCCGGCACTCCTACCCCTCCCCAGACCCGCTCCCTCTCCCTTCGCAGCTCCCCGGTCCCCAAGTCTTACCTACAGCACCCCCACCGGCCCGTCCTCACCCCCCTCCGGCCAGCTCACCGGGGCTGGTCCGGGGAAGGAAGAGGTTGCTGATGCCGGTAGAGCGGTCTGTCCCCCGCATTCGCTGCAGCGGAGGCTTTAGAGGGGGGAAGGTGGTCTTGGGGAGGGGTAGTGGTGTGGCTAGAGGGCAGGTGGGGGGCGATTGCGGGGGTCCCGGGCGGTTGGGGAGGGAGGGGAGCGGTGTCCAGGGGGGGTTGCCGGGCGATGGGAAGCCCCGGGTGCCCTCCGGGCGGCTCACCGTAGCTGGTCCGGGAAAGGAGGGGGGTGCTGGGGCAGTTAGAGCGGTCTGTCCCCCGTGCTCGCTGCAGTGGGAGCTATTGAGGCGGGAGGGCGGTCTTTGGGAAGGGTGGTGGTGTGGCTGGCGGGAGGTGGGGGGCGATTGCGGGGATTCTTAGCGCTTTGGGGAGGGGGGAAGGTGGCGGTTGAGCGGGTTGGGTTGGCCGGGCGATGGGAAGCCCCCTAGGTCCTTCGGCCGGTCCACCGGAGCTGGCCCGGGGAAGGAGGGGTTGCTGGGCGGTTATAACGGTCTGTCCCCCGTGTTTACTGCAGTGGGGGCTCTTGAGGCGGGAGGGCGGTTTGGGAGGGGAGGAGGCGGCGGTTGGGGGTCGGCTTGGTCGGGCGATGGGAAGCCCCGGGTGCCCTCTGGTCGGCTCACCGGAGCTGGCCCGGGGAAGGAGGGGGTCTTTGGGTGGTTATAAAAGGCTGTCCCCCGTATTCGCTGCAGGGGGAACTTTGGAAGGGGGAGGGGTGGTGATGTGGCTGGAGGGAAGGAGGGTGGCGATCGTGGGGGTTCCGGGCGGTTGGGGAGGGAGGGGAGCGGTGGTTCGGGGGGCTTGGCTTGGCCGGGCGAGGGGAGCCCCTGGCGTCCTTCGGGCGGCTCACCGGAGCTGGTTCGGGAAAGGATGGGGTTGCTGGGCGGTTATAGCGGTCTGTCCCCCGTATTTGCTGCAGTGGGAGCCTTGGAGGCGGCAGGGTGGTTTTGGGGAGGGGTGGTGGTGTGGTTGGAGGGGAGAAGGGTGGCGATTGCGAGGGTCGCGGGGTCGCTTTGGGAGGGGAGGAGGTGAGGGTTGGGTGGTGGTTTGGCCGGGCGGTGGGAATCCCCGGCGTCCTCCGGCCGGCGCACCGGAGCTGGTCCGGGGAAGGCGGGGATTGCTGGGGCAGTTAGAGCGGTCTGTCCCCCGCATTCGCTGCAGTGGGAGCTTTGGAGGCGGGAGGATGGTTTTGGGGAGGGCTGGTGGATTGGCTGGAGGGGAGGAGGGTTACGATTGTGGGGGTGGCGGGCGGTTGGGGAGGGAGGAGGTGGCGGTTGGGGTTTGGTTTGGTCGGGCGATGAGAAATCCCCGGCGTCCTCCGGCCAACTCACCGGAGCTGGTCCGAGGAAGGAGGGGGTTGCTGGGGCAGTTAGAGCGGTCTGTCCCCCGTATTCGCTGCAGTGGGTTCTTTTTTGGCGGGAGGGCGGTCTTGGAGAGGGGTGTGGCGTGGCAGGAGGGCAGGTGGGGGGGCGATTGTCGGGATTCCGGGCGGTTGGGGAGGGGAGGAGGTGGTGGTTGGGGGGATGGCTTGGCCGGGCGATGCGAACCCCCGGCGTCCTCCGGTCGGCTCACTGGAGCTGGTCCGGGGAAGGCGGGGGTTGCTACGCGGTTACAGCGGTCTGTCCCCCGTATGCGCTGCAGTGGGGGCTTTGAAGAAAGGAGGGTGGTCTTGGGAAGGGGTAGTGTTGTGGCTGGAGGGCAGGTGGGGGGGGCGATTGTCGGGATTCCGGGCGGTTGGGGAGGGTAGGAGGTAGCGGTTGAGGGAGTTGGCTTGGCCGGGCGATGGGAACCCCCCGACGTATTACGGCCGGCTCACCGGAGCTGGTCTGGGGAAGGAGAGGGAGATCTGGGGCAGTTAGGACGGTCTGTCCCCCGCATTCGCTGTAGTGAGAGCTTTGTAGTGAGAGCTTTGAAGAGGGGAGGGTGGTTTCGGGGAGGGGTGGTGGCGTGGCTGAAGGGAGGTGGGTGGCGATTGCACGGGTTCTGAGCGCTTTGGGGAGGGGAGAAGGTGAGGGTTGCTGGGGCAAGTAAAACGGTCTGTCCCCCGTATTCGCTGCAGTGAGAGCTCTTGAGGCGGGAGGGCGTTCTTGGAGAGAGGTGGTGGCGTGGCTGGTCGGGAGGTGGGTGGCGATTGTCGGGGTTTCGGGCGGTTGGGGAGGGGAGGAGGTGGTGGTTGGGGGGATGGCTTGGCCGGGCGATGCGAACCCCCGGCGTCCTCCG
>CAJXLM010000043.1 GCA_913056175.1 uncultured Opitutia bacterium
CGTACATCTGCGCAAGTTCCCCCTCAAGACTCTCCAGCACCTCCTGGCACATCCGTTTCACCTCGCGCAACGGGTGACCCCGCTCCACGAGCTCCTCAAGGTTCACCAGAAATGCCATGTCCGTTTGCGGTCTTGCTTTGCCTCGCATGACCCAATTCCACCGATTCCAGCCAACTTGGCCAGACGGATTTCTTCAACAGCCTGCTAGCGATCGCTGGGCGCAGGTGCCTCCTGTCGGGAGGGGGATGGAGGTTCTCGCTGGGATCCGGCTGCCGGAGTGAATGCGGGCTTGTCGGCCCGGTGATGAAGTAGGCTTGAAACGACCCCGTCGCGGCCCTTCGATTACTAGCCGGGCCCAGAGTGCCGCCCCCACCCTATGCGGGCGGGTCTCAGGGCCGCCGGGCCTGCCGATTCCGACTTCTATTGTCCGGGACTACCTCGCCTCCCTTTCCCGCCCATGCACCTGCAGGACTTCTACCTGGCTCGCCGACGCATCGCCCCGATGATCCGGCGCACGCCCCTCGTGGCTGCGCCCGACCTCTCCGCGCGGGTAGGGGCCGAGGTGCGCTGCAAGCTGGAGACGCTCCAGCAGACCGGCTCCTTCAAGGTGCGCGGGGCCGCCAACGCCCTCCTCCAGCTCTCCCCGGAGGAACGGAAAACGGGGGTGCTCGCCTTTTCCACCGGCAACCACGGGCGGGCCATTTCCTGGGTCGGCCACCAGCTCGGCATCCCCGCCCGCATCTGCCTCTCCCGGCGCGTGCCCGCCTACCGCGTCGAGGCCATGCGGAAGCTGGGGGGCATCGTTGTGCAGGAGGGGGAAAGCCAGGACGAGGCACTGGAAGTCGCCGACCGCCTCCAGCGGGAGGAGGGACTGCCGCTGGTCAGCCCCTTCGACGACGAGCGCGTCATCGCCGGCCAGGGCACGATCGGGCTGGAACTGGCCGAGGACTGGCCGGAGCTGGAGGCGGTGCTCATCCCGCTCTCCGGGGGCGGGCTCACCTCCGGCATCGCCCTGGTCCTCAAGGCGCTCCAGCCCTCGCTACGGGTGATCGGGGTCTCCCTGGAAGTCTCGGCCCCTATGCACGCCTCGCTACAGGCCGGGCAACCCGTGGAGATCGAGGAGGTCGACTCGCTCGGCGACGCCCTCCTCGGGGGCATCGGCCTCGACAACCGCTACACCTTTGCCGTATGCCGCGACCTCGTCGACGAAGTCGTCCTTGTTTCCGAGGAGGATCTCGCCCGCGGCATGGCCTACGCCTTCCACGAGCACCGCCTCGTCGTGGAGGGGGCGGGCATTGCCGGGCTCTCCGCCCTCCTCAGCGGGAAGTACGATCCGCGGGGCCAGCCCACCGCGGTCCTCCTCAGCGGCAGCAATGTCGACACCGCCGCCCTCGCCCGCATCGCCCTCGCCCATCCCGCCGATTCCTTCGCATGAAACAGGAACGCACCGTCATCCACACCAACAAGGCCCCCCCACCGGGCCCCTACTCCCAGGCGATCGCCTGCAACGGCTTCGTCTTCGTCTCCGGGCAGACCTCCGACGACCCCGTCACCCACGAGCCCGTCCACGATTCGGTGGCGGCCCAGACCGAGCGGATCCTCACCCACATCCGCTTTATCCTCGAGGCGGCCGGATCCTCCCTCGAGCAGGTGGTCAAGGTGAACGTCTACCTCTCCGACTGGTCCCACAAGCCCGCCATGAACGAGGTCTATGAGCGCTTCTTTCCCCACGCTCCCCCCGCCCGCATTGCCATGGCGGTGAAGGGGCTCGATGCAGGCCTCGATGTGGAGATCGACTGCATCGCGGCAGTCCCGGCAAGTGCGTAGCCACGGCCCGGTTCGCGGACACCGTACGGTCGCTCCCTTTGCGGGGGTGTGAATCGCCCGGCACCACCCTCGGTCCCCGAGCGATTACCCTGACCCGTGGACGGTAGGTGGACCGGATCCCGGGGAACCTGCGCGAAAGACGCCGGAAATCGCCCGGGTCCCTCCCCACCAGCGAACCTTTTCGGCCCCCCGACCGGTGAGCTCTTCCCTCCCCGGCCCCCCCGGATCCGCCCGCGCCCCCGACGACCGGCGACGGGCGACGAGAACGACGGCACGACGCCCGCGGCCCGGAGGATTCCTCGGGAGCGGCCGGAAAGTGGGGGCGTCCCGGGAATTTTTTTTCGTCGATTTTCGAATCATTGGGCCCTTTCGCCCCTCTCACCCCTGGCGAGCCTCTTTTGTCCGCATCCAAGCCTCCCCTCCCTGGTCCCAAGAACCAACCATGTCTCAGAAAGACCTCACCCAATTCCTCCACGCCGCCCTCCGGGATTCCACCCTGCAGGATCAGCTCCGCGCCGAGGGCGCCGATCCCGTCGCAATCGCAAAAGAGGCGGGTTTCGACATAACGGCCGCCGAGCTCAAGAACGGCGTGGTCGATTTGCCGGACGAAGAGCTCGAATCCATCGCCGGCGGTGGTTACTTCGGCGCGGACGGGCAGTATCATGCCGTCATGACCGGCATCGGCTGCGTACCTCCGTCCTATCCCAACAACGGTCGATTCGAGTCGTGTTGGGGGCACTCGGATGCCTGAGGTGAATCCGGCCGGGCTCCGGTGAAGCCAAGCGCGAGAGCCCAGAGGACCCGCTGGAGCCCCCACCCGGACCGCGGACCGCAGCCGTGAGCCGCCTTCCCGAAGGGCGTCGCAGACCCACCCCATGAGGACCGCCGATCCGTTGTCCCCAACGGTAGGAATCTTCCTCGGGTGGGGAATCACGGGATCAATGCGTCCCACCCTTCCGGCTCCCGTCTGGCCTTCGCTCCGCCACCCTCCTCCTTATCCCCGTTCTGCCAGGAGGAAACCAACAGGCATCCCCTCCGCTTCGGCCGACTTCACCCGACCCGCGGCACTCCGGCGGAAATCGATTGTCAATCGGCGACCCGGGTCAATTCTCCCCTCATGACCGCGGACCCCCGCTTCCATGGCTAAGATCGAGTTTCGCAAGACCGCCCTCGAAAAGCTCTCTTCGCCCGAGCAGCTCAACCAGACCGTGCGGATTACGCCCGCGGTCTCGTGGATCGGCCTCGCCATCTGCGGGCTCCTCCTCCTCGCCGCCATTCTCTGGGGCATCTTTGGCACCCTCCCGCGCACCGTGATCGGCCAAGGCATCCTCACCCCCCAGGGGGATTCCCTGCATACCGTGGCCCAGGGCTCCGGGATCATCGAGTTCTCGAAGGAATATGCCGAGGGGGAGACCATCGAGACCGGCGAGGTGATCGCCACGGTCAAGCAGCCCATCCTGAACATCGAAATCCGCAACCAGCAGCAGCAGATCCAGCTCCTCGAGGACGAACTCGCCGACCTGCAGTCCGACCTCAAGGAGCAGGGCCGGCGGCAGCAGGCCTCGTTCGAGGCGGAAAAAGAGTCCCAGGAAAAGGTGATCGACGCGCGGGAGAAGGAGCTCACCTTCCTCGAGGAGCTCTTCGCCAACCAGCAGGACCTCGTCGAACAGGGCCTGATTTCCCGGCAGTCCTACGAGCAGACCCGCACGAGCCTTTTCGAGACCCGCAACGCCATCCTCCAGGCGCAGTCGACCATCGAGCTGCGGCAGGCCCGGCTCGCCGAGGAGGAAACCAGCCGGCAGAACCAGCTCCAACAGAAACAGCGGGAACTCACCGCAGCCCGCCACCAGCTGGAGCAACTGCAAAGCCGCCACCAGCTCGCTTCGAAGGTGGTGGCGGAACGGGGCGGGATCATTATCGACCTGGAGGTCAGCGATGGCTCCCGCGTGACCGAGGGCCAGACGGTCCTCATCACCGTCCCCGCGGAGACCACCCTCGAGGCGGTTTTCTTCGTCCCCCACAACAGCATCGCCAAGCGGATCGAACCGGGCATGAAGGCGGAGGTGGCCCTCGCCGCCTACGAAAAGGAAAAATTCGGCTTCATCCTCGGCGAGGTCCATACCGTCTCCCCCTACCCCGCCACGCGGACCCGGGTCGTCAACCTCGTCGGCAGCGAGACCCTCGCCGACAACATCCTCCAACAGGGCGCCTCCCTCGCGGTTTTCGCCACGCTCGAACGGGACCCAGAGGCCGCCAACGGCTACCGCTGGTCCTCGCGCAACGGGCGCGAGGTGGAGGTGACCGCGGGCAGCTCCTGCCGGGTGACCGTGGTCGTCGAGGAGCGCCGCCCGATCAGCCTGCTCTTCCCCTTGCTGAAGAGGGCGGTCGGGCTCTGAGCCGGCGACCTCCCGTCCGCCGGAAGACAATCACGCGCGAGTCGCAGCACGAGCAGGAGCATGGCCAAAGTCGGCAAGCGGGTGAAGACGCCCACGGTCATTCAGATGGAGGCCGTGGAATGCGGGGCCGCGGCCCTCGGGATCATCCTCGCCTACCACGGGCGCTACCTGCCCCTCGAGGAGCTCCGGGTGACCTGCGGGGTCTCCCGGGACGGCAGCAAGGCGAGCAATGTCGTCAAGGCCGGCCGCACCTACGGGCTGGAATCCTCCGGCAAGCGGCTCGACATCGACGCCCTCAAGGAGCAGCCGCTCCCCTTCATTGTCTTCTGGAACTTCAACCACTTCCTCGTCGTGGAGGGCTTCGGGAAGGATATCGTCTACCTGAACGATCCCGCCAGCGGTCCCCGCACCGTGACGAACGAGGAATTCGCGAACAGCTACACCGGGGTCGCCCTCTTCTTCACGCCCGGTCCGGATTTCGTGAAGGGGGGCAAGCCGAAGGGACTCTTCCGCGCCCTCCTCCCCCGCCTGCGCGGATCGCGGGCCGCCTTCACCTTCGCGGTCCTCGCCAGCCTCGGGCTCGTCCTCCCCGGACTGGTCATCCCCCTGTTCTCCCAAGTCTTCATCGACGACTTCCTCATCGGGCAGATGAAGGGCTGGGTGCTCCCCCTGCTCGTCGGCATGGGACTCACCGCCCTCCTCCGCGCCGGGCTCACCTGGCTGCAGCAGGCCCAGCTCCTCCGGCTGGAGACCCGGCTCTCCCTCACCTCCTCCGCCGATTTCTTCTGGCATGTCCTCCGGCTCCCGGTCGGCTTCTTCGAGCAGCGCTACGCCTCCGACCTCAGCCAGCGGGTCGCCGCGAACGCCCGCATCGCCAACCTCCTCTCCGGCCAGCTCGCCACCAACCTCGTCAACATCGTCTCCCTCGTCTTCTACCTCGTGGTGATGATCCAGTACAGCTGGGTGCTCACCCTCGTCGGCGTGGCGATCACCCTGTTGAACCTCGTCACGCTCAAGTATGTCGGCCGGGTCCGGAAGGACGGGAACCTGAAGATGCTGCAGGACCACGGGAAACTCATGGCCACCACCATGAACGGAATCCAGAGCGTGGAAACGATCCAGTCGACGGGAGCGGAGGCCGACTTCTTCCTCCGCTGGTCGGGCTACCTCGCGAAGGTGAACAACTCCCGCCAGAAGCTGGAGGTCTTCACCCGGCTGCTCTCCCAGCTCCCCATCCTCCTGAACACCCTCACGAATGTCGCCATCCTCGGCTTCGGGGGCTGGCTGGTCATGCAGGGTAACCTCTCCGTCGGCATGCTCGTGGCCTTCCAGAGCCTCATGCAGAGCTTCACCCAACCGATCACCAAGCTCATGGACCTCGCCGGGCAGGCCCAGGAGGCCGAGGGGGACCTGCGCCGGCTCGACGACGTGCTCCACTACGAGGTGGACGAGCGGCTCACCGACCTCGGCGAGGGCGAGGAGACCGGCGACGACCGCGTCCTCGAGGGACGGCTCGAGATGAGGGACATCGTCTTCGGCTACAGTCGGCTGGAGGCCCCCCTCATCGAGGACTTCCACCTCGCCGTCGAGCCGGGCCGCCGGGTCGCCCTCGTCGGGCCCTCCGGCAGCGGGAAATCCACGGTGGCCAAGCTCGTCAACGGCCTGCAGCGGCCCTGGTCGGGGGAGATCCTGCTCGACGGGGAATCCCGCGAGGACCTGCCCCTGCCGGTGCTCAACAGCACCCAGGCGAATGTCGACCAGAACATCGACCTCTTCGAGGGGACCATCCGCGAGAACCTCACCCTCTGGGACGACTCCCTCCCCGAGGAGGACGTCCTCCGGGCGACCCGCGATGCCTGCATCCACGAGGAGATCAACCAGCGCCCCGGCGGCTACGACGGCCCCATCGAGGAAGGCGGCCGCAACTTTTCCGGGGGCCAGCGCCAGCGCCTCGAGATCGCCCGGGCCCTCGTGCGCAACCCGCGCATCCTCGTCCTCGACGAGGCCACCGCCGCCCTCGACCCGCTCACCGAGAAGACGATCGACGACAACATCCGGCGGCGCGGGTGCACCTGCGTGATCATCGCGCACCGGCTCTCCACCATCCGCGACTGTGACGAGATCATCGTTCTCGACCGTGGCCGGATCGTGGAACGCGGTCGGCACGAGCAACTCATCGCGGCCGGCGGTGCTTACCAACGCATGCTGGAGGAGGCGGAATGAGCCGCGAGGACGACAACCGCCGGGACGCCAGCGCGCCCCTCGACCTGCGCACGGGCCCGGATCTCTGGGAAGTGCGGGCGGGCGCGGTCGACCTCTTCGCGGTCCCGCTCGCCGGGGGTCGCCCGGGTGCCCGCCTGCCCCTTTTCCGGGTCGAGGCGGGGCAGGCCTTCTTCGGCCTGCCCGACCTCGGCGACCTCGCCGGCGGGGTAGGCGTGGTTGGGGTCGCCGTGCCCGACACGGAACTCGCCCGCCACGCCGGTCCGTGGGAGGCCATCGAGGATGCCTCCGGGGACCGCACCAACATCCTCGACCGGCTCGGCCGCTGGCTCACCACCCTTCGCCGGTGGATGGAGCGGGACGCGGAGCTCCACGGCGATCCGGAATCCCTCCCGGCCGCCCTCTCCTCGGAAGCCCTTTCCCAGCTCGACGCGATGTCCGCGCGGGCGGCCCTCGAAGCCCACGCGAGGGCCTGGCTGCCCCGGCTGGAGCGGGCCCTCGGGGACGACCGGGCCCAGCGGACCCAACGGCTCCGCCGCAAGGAAGAGGAGGAGCGGGGAGCCCTGCGCGGGGGACTCGCCCGCATGGCCGCCGTCCTCCCCTCCCAGGGAGGGCCGGACCTCGGGGAGGCCGCCGAGGGGGCCGAGAGCGATGCGCTCCGGGCGGCCTGCCTCCTCGTGCTGGAGGCCTCCGGCGTTCCCCGCCCGACCCTCAAGTCGGACCCCCAGGCCGCCGCCGAGGGCCGCGCGGTCGAGGTCTTCGCCCGGCAGGCCGGCGTCTTCCACCGCTCGGTAGAGCTGGACCGCGCCCGCTGGTGGCGGGAGGACAACGGGCCGCTCCTCGCCTTCGAGGGAGAGGACAACCGCCCGGTCGCCCTGCTCCCCCGCAACGACCACTCCTACCTGCGGGTCGATCCGGCCACCGGGGAGGAAGGCCCACTCACGGAGGAGCGCGCCCGGGCCCTCCAGCGCACCGCCTTCACCTTCTTCCCGGCCTTCCCGGAGAAACGGGTCGGCCTGCGCGACCTGCTCCGCCTGGGGCTGCGGGGGGTCCGGGCCGACCTCGGCCGCGTGCTCATCTTCGGCGCCCTCGCCGGGGCCCTCGGGCTCTTCACACCCTTCGCCACGGGCCAACTCGTCGACCGGATCATCCCGGGCCAGCGCCTCCACGAGCTTTACCAGCTGGTACTCCTGCTGGTCACCGCCGCCCTCAGCGTGAGCGCCTTCGACCTGCTCCGCTCGGTCGCCATGCTGCGCATCGACAGCCGGATGGATGTCGCCTCCCAGTCCGCGGTCATCCACCGCCTGCTCCACCTGCCGGCCTCCTTCTTCCGGCGCTTCTCCGCCGGGGACCTCGCCCAGCGGGCCTTCGGGATCAGCGGGATCCTCAAGACTGTCAGCACGACGACCCAGGCGGCCGTCCTCAGCTGGATCTTCGCCCTCTTCAGCTACGGCTACCTCTTCTTCATCCATGTCCCCCTCGCCCTGCTCGCGACGGGCCTCGTGGCGGTGCTGCTGAGCATCACCTTCGCGATCAACCTCGTCCAGCTCCGCTACGAGCGCGACATGATCAACCTGGAGGGCCGCATCAGCAGCCTCGTCCTCCAACTGCTCCAGGGGATCGCCAAGCTGCGGGCCGCCGGCGCGGAGCGCAGCGGATTCGGGCGCTGGGCGGGCAGCTTCGCCGAACAGAACCGGCTGAACTACCGGACGCGCCGGCTCACCAACTTCCTCACCTCGCTGGACGCGGGCTACACCGTCTTCAACTCGATCCTCATCTTCGCCCTCGTCGCCTACGTCGTGCCCGACCTGCCCACCGGCAAGTTCGTCGCCTTCAACTCGGCCTTCGCCCAGTTCTTCGTGGCCACCACCGGCATCATCAGCGCCTTCGCCTCCTCGCTCCGGATCATCCCCCTCTACGAGCGCTCCCAACCGATCTTCGAAGCGGTCCCGGAGCGGGAACAGGCCGCCGCCTCCCCGGGCAAGCTGCAGGGCAGGATCGAGATCAGCCATGTCGCCTTCCGCTACGACCCGGAGGGCACCGACATCCTCCGGGATGTCAGCCTGCGGGCGGAGCCGGGAGAATTTGTGGCCATTGTCGGACCGTCGGGCTCGGGGAAGTCCACACTCTTCCGGCTGCTGCTGGGCTTTGAGCAACCGCGCCAGGGCGCCGTCTACTACGACGACCGGGACCTCTCCAAGCTGGACCTCGCCGCGGTGCGCAGCCAGCTCGGGGTGGTCCTCCAGAATGGCCAGCTGATGTTCGGCGACATCTTCACCAACATCATCGGCTCCAAGAACCTTACCCTCGACGACGCCTGGGAGGCCGCCAAGCGGGCGGGGATGCAGGAGGACATCGAGGCCATGCCTATGGGCATGCACACGATGCTGGCGGAGGGGGCCTCCACGATTTCCGGGGGGCAGCGCCAGCGGCTGATGATCGCCCGCGCGATCGTCTCCCAGCCCCGCATTCTCCTCTTCGACGAGGCCACCAGCGCCCTCGACAACCGCACCCAGTCGATCGTCTCCCGCTCGGTGGAGCGGCTCGAGGCCACCCGGATCGTCATCGCCCACCGCCTTTCCACCATCGAGAGGGCCGACCGGATCTACGTCATCGACAAGGGATCCGTGGTCGAGAGCGGCACTTACCGGGAGCTGCTCGACCGCAACGGCACCTTCGCAGAGCTGGCCCGCCGGCAGCTGGCCTAGACAGCGGCGGGCCGGGTGCGGGAACGGCGGGGAAGGGACCGGGAGAAGGGCGGAAAGGCAAGCGACGACCTGCACCCCCGCCCTCTCCCCCGGGGACCGGGGCGGCCCCGTGATCCGGGCTTGCCAACGGGCCACGACGATCGAAACCTCACCCAATCCCCGCCCACGCCGCCCGTGATCGGGCACCCTCACTCCCGACCTCCCTCGCCAATCCCCGCCCCCCCTGCCGCCATGGTCTCGTCTTCCCTCCAAGCCTTTCTCGCCCGCGTCGAGCAGGACCCCGCCCTGCAGCAGAAGCTTCGGGAGCCCGGAGCCGACCCCTTGACCATCGCGAAGGAGGAGGGATTCCCCCTCACAGCGGAGGAACTTTCCGCAGCGGGCGTCCCGCGGGCGGGCGATCTCTCCGACGAGGACCTCGAGGAGGTCGCCGGGGGGCGGTGCTTCTGGTCCTGCTGCTCGCTCCCGCTGCACCAGTCGAACTGAACCCTTCGACCGACCCGGTGGGGGTGGCGGGGAGCCGGAAAGTTCCCCGCGAGCGTCGCCGGAGCGAAGGGCGGAAACGAGGGGCCACCGGCCGGGAAGGTTCCCGGGCTGCTCACGCCCCTTCCGCACAGCGACATCGCGATCGCCCTCTCCGGTCTCCCTCCCGGTCCCGGATCGGGAGCCTTGGCTCTCCCCGGCACCGTCCCTGTACGCATCCCGATCGGTCCCGACGGCCCGTGCTTCCTCCGTCCGGGACTTCCGCTTACCTCCGGGGACCCAACTGCCTCTCCGGAACCGCATTTCATCCCCCAGAGACCAGGGACCGTCCGGAAGATTCAGCGCCCTATTTTTGAATAAATCGGCGGCTCGCGACTCTTACCCTCCAAGAGCGAGTTCTCACATGGCGTTTCTCCCGTTTTTCCTTTCTCCCCTTTTCCGATCCCTGTGGCTTGCCCCCATCGAATCCCTCAGCCCATCCGTATCCCCCGCCACGCGCCGGTCCGGCCCTTGCCGACTCCGCCCGGATCCCACCACTCCCCCTTATGACCCCCTTTCCCGCTGCCCTGCGGCGGCACCGCAAGTCACCGTGTTCCCCGGGCGAGGGAGGTCTTCCCGGTGGCCGGATCTTTCGGCCCGCTGCCCTCGGCTCCGGGTTGCCGGGAGCGCCGGGGAAGAGGCTTTCCCCGGGAGTCTTCGCGCTGGCGCGGGCGACCGCGGGCTTCCGCCAACCGCCCGGCCCGCCGACCGCTAACCTTTTTCCTATCGATGAATCAGCAACCCTTCTCTGACCCGACCTTTCACGAGGCCCTCACGCGTCCTCCAACCGCTGGGAGCACGCCTCCCCCAGCCCTCCGGGACGACCACTTCGCCGCCTGGCGGGATGCCCTCGGAGCCGACGAGCCGGGCAAGCTGGAGAAGCGACTCCACTGGGAGGGGCTCGATCCCGCGGAGGCCGCGCTTCGGTTGGCGGGCACGGTGGCAACGGAGGCGGAGGCGACCGGGGAGGAAGCGCGGGATCCCCTCCCCCTACAGGCTTGGCTGCGCGAAGCCGCCCCGGTCGTGGACGGGGAACTCGAGGACCCCGAGGGGGCCCCGCTCTTCGCCGAACTCTGGAGCCGGCTGGCCGCTCGTGCCCGGGAAGAGCTGGAGGCGGCCCTCCCACCCGCGACCTTCGCGGCAATGGCACCGGGCCGAGAACCCCTGCGCGACCTGGAGCAGAGCCTGCTCCGCCGTCTCGCCCGCATCGGCCAAGGCGTTCTCTGGAAAAAGTTCGAGGAGCGACGCACGCCCGGGGAGGTCTTCCTCGCCCACCTGGGTCTGGGGGGCGACGCGCCGGCCCGACCCCGCCGCGACAAGTACCTCGCCTTTCTCGAGGAGCTGCGGGCGGAGGGTCTGGCCGGGCTGCTGCGGGAGTTCCCCGTGCTGGGTCGCCACCTCCATACGGTCATCACGCTCTGGCAACTGGGCAGCCGTGAAATGCTGGAGCGGGTCAGCGCCGACCGCGAGGACCTCGCGGCCACCTTCGGTTTTCCGCCGGGATCCGTCCTCGTTGCAGTCCGCCAGGAGCTGAGCGACCCGCACCGGGGAGGTCGGGCGGTCGCGGTCCTTTCCTTCCGCCCGGCCGCCGAAGGGGACGAGGCCCCCGTGCGAGTGGTCTACAAGCCGAAGGACATGCGCCTCGATGCCGCCTACCAGGAGGCCCTCCGGCACACGGGCCTCGGAGCGGACGATGCTCCGCTGCGCTCCCTGCAGGTCCTGCCGCGGGAGGGGTATGGCTATATGGAATTCGTCGAGCACCGCACCTGCGGGAGCGAGGAGGAACTCGCCCGCTTCTACCGCAACGCGGGCCGGCTCACCGCCTTCCTGCACCTGCTCGCCTGCACGGATTGCCACCACGAGAACCTGATCGCCGCGGGCGAGGAGCTCATCCTCATCGACACGGAAACCCTCTTCGAGGGTGAGCACGCGCGAGCGCTCTCCGCCGCGGAGGAGCCGCCGGCGCAGAGCGAACTGCAGCAACGGCTGGGACGCTCGGTGCTCCGCTCCGGGCTGCTCCCGCAGTGGATGTTCATGGGCAAGGCCAAGACGGCCATGGACATCTCCGCTCTCGGCATCGCCCCGCCCACGGAGGCCACCCGCACGGTCCCCGACTACCTCGGCCGCAATTCCGACGGGATGATGGTGGGCACCCGCGAGGTGCCGGCCTTCCTCCCGACCTCCCTGCCGACGGGAGTCGGCGAGAGGAACCGGCTGGCCGACTTCCAGGAGGCATTCCTCGCCGGCTTCCGCGACCAGGCCACCCGGCTCCGGGAGGACGCCGATTCCTGGACGGGGGCGGACGGAATCCTCGCCACCTTCAAGGGACTCACCCGCCGGATCGTGCTCCGGGCCACCCGCATCTACTTCACCCTCCAAGAGGAAGCGCTCCTGCCGGATCGGCTGCGCTCGGAGTGGACCCAGGGCCTGGTGCTGGAAAAGCTTCACCGGGCCACGCTGGTGGCCCCGGAGCGCCCCCCGAACTGGCCGGTCGGCCTTGCCGAGATCGCCCAGATGGAGCAGCTCGACATTCCCTTCTTCGAGCACCGCATCGACAGTGGCGAAATCTTCCTCGGCGGGCAGGGCTCGCTCAAGGGCCTCATCGAAACCACGGGCTACGATACGGTCCTCGGCAACTTCCGTGAGCTCTCCGGGGACTCCATCGACCTGCAGTGCGCCCTGATCCGCGGCGTGGTCGCCGCCCGCCGGATGAGGGCGTCCGCGCGGACGACGGAGCCCGTCGGGGACGCGCCCGCCGAGCCCTCGCGCGCACCGAGCCCTGCCCCGCCCTCCCCCCACCAACGGCGAGCGGAAGCGGTCCGGATCGCCGACGAGCTGCTCGGGTCGGCCCTCGGCTCCGCCTCGGCCGACGGGGACCTCGAGTGGCTGGGAATGGATCTCGGGGCCGACAACGACAAGTTCACCTTCGGGCCGCTCGGCCCCTCCCTCTACGGGGGATCCACGGGGATCGCCCTCTTCCTCGAGGTGCTCGCCTCCACCGGGGCCGGACAGCCGGAACGCTACCGCGCCGCGGCCCGGGCCGCTCTCCGGCCGATCCTGCGCCTGTTCGGCGAGGGCACCCCGGGCGAGTGGCACCGCTGGTGGAGGGACCAGTCCCTCGGCCTGAGCGGATGCGGGGGAGTCCTACTCGCCCTCACCTCGATTGCGCAGCTCGACGAAGAGGTCGACGCGATTTTCCGCGAGGGCTGGCCACGGGCCCTCGCCGCCCTCCACCCGGAGTTCGTCCGGAAGGACCACACCCTCGACCTGATGGGAGGTACTTCCGGCCTGGTCGGACCTCTCCTCTCGGTTCCGGGCGAGGTCCCCGCTGAGCTGCTGGAAAGCCTCGGGGAGCACCTCGTGGCCCAGCAGGGGGAGTCCGGCGGATGGCAGGGCATCCAGGCCCCCGGATCCCCTCCCCTCACCGGGCTTTCCCACGGGGCCGCCGGAATCGCGGCGGCCCTCGCTCGGCTCTCCACCGTCACCGGGAAACGCTCCTTCGGCGACGCCGCCCGGCGGGGCCTCGCCTACGAGCGTTCCTGCTTCGACGAGGACGAGGGCAACTGGCCGGACTTCCGCAGCCACACCTCCGCCCCGACCGGAAAGCCCACCTTCATGAGCAGCTGGTGCCATGGATCCGCTGGAATTGCCCTCGGCAGGGCTTCCCTCATGGGTACCGATCTGTGGGACGAAACCGCGCGCGAGGAAAGCCTCGCCGCCCTCCGCAACGTGGCCCGGCGTCCCTCCTCCATCGATCACCTCTGCTGTGGCCGCATGGGCCAAGCGGTCATCCTGGAGGCCGTCGGTGCGCTGCTCGGCGAGCGGGAACTCGAGGCAGCCGGTGCCTCCCTCCGCGCGGAAACGGTCGCCGCCGGGTCCGCGGGGAACGGTTCCTCCTACCACTTCTTCCGTACGGCGGAGTCCAACCTCTCCCTCCCCGGGCTCTTTACGGGGCACGCAGGTATCGGGCTGGCCCTTCTTCCGGAGGGGAGGGATTCGCTGCTCCACATCCTCTCGGTCGGCCTGCCGCTCGACAGGGGCAGTTCTTCCTCCTCCCCCCTCTCCGTTTCCCATCTCTCCTGAATCTCCCGACGACCCGATCCTCCCGGCCCCTTGCTCCCCCGGAAGCGACGGGCCGGAGGGTCGGAGCCAGCGACGACGGGTCCCCGCATTCTTCACCAACGATCACAATAACCTCCTCCTATGGAAAAAAAGAACACACCCTCCTTCCTCCAAAAAGTGGCCGAAGACCCAGCCCTCCAGGCCAAGCTCCGGGAGCCGGGCGCCAACCCCGTGGAAATCGCCCGCGAGGCCGGCTTCGCGCTCTCCGAAGAGGACGTCCGCAAGATGGCTGAGCTTTCCCCGGAAGAGCTCGACGCCCTCGCCGGAGGTCGCTCGATCGACGCGGGCCTCTCCAACAACTCGCCTGTGCGGATCGACGGATCCGGACCCTCCGACGACTTCTTCAAGAACGCTTCCAAGGGTCACAAGGGTTTTCTCGATACCTCGTTTTGACCGCGCGGGGGCGCACGGGAGGGAGGGGCCGGATCCAGACAGCAATCCGGGTCCCCCTATCCTCCCGCGGCCCAACGACCCGCTCCCAGCCCGGCCGGTCGGTTCCGCGCGACCGGTCGGCCGCCTCCTTTTCCGGAACGATGCGCCCCCCACTGGTACCTGCGGCGCCCCCACACGCCTGCTCTCCCTTCGGCCAGCAGCGATTCCCGATCTTCGCTTCTGTCACAGCGCCGGCGGGAGAGATGGACTTTAGGGAAAGCCCCCGGCTGGAACAGGCCGCGGGGGGCAATCGCCTCCGGTGGGTCCGCCCGACTCGGCAACGACCGCAACGGACCGCCCCACGCGGAAGTCGGGGCTTCCCCGACGGGTCGGACATTGCGGGGCTCTTTCGTACGATGGTACCGTAGAGGAGGGTTCGATTCGGAAAATGGTTGACCGTTTCTTCGAAACCATTTTCGCTCATGGTCGGTGAAATTAGTCTCCTTTACCCAATCAAAAAAGGGAAGTCATGAGCCAAGAACACCTCGAATCGTTGGTTGCCAAAATCAAGAAAGACCCGGACCTCGTCGACGAACTCAAGGGTCAGGGTCCTCACCAAGTGGTGGAGACCGCCTCCAAGCATGGGTACACGATCACGGCACCCGAAGTGCTCCGCCATCACGCCGCGACCCTCTCTCAGATGTCCGACGACCAACTCGATGAAGTCGCTGGGGGTGGAATTTTCAGCGATATTGGGCATGCCTTTGGCAGTGCCGCACATTGGGTCTCCCATCACAGCGGTGACATTGAAGCCGCCGGAGAGTTGGGGGCGGAAATCGCAGAGTAACTGAGAGCACTCGCGCACCCTCACGCTTCGCCTCGAACGCATCTGCGTCGGGGCTTTTTTTGCGGGTTTGCTCCACGGCCGTTCCCTCCTTCCCAACCCCGGTTCCCACGGAGGTTGTAGAAGAATTCGATGAGCCGCTCGGGCTGCACACGAGTGGCGGTGGGCAAGAATCTCCGCCGCCGTGGGGGATCCGGTCCTCCCTGCCTTGGCCGCGGAAAGTTTCTCCGCCCCGACGGTTCCATGCCTGGTCCCGCCTGATCTTTCGCAACCCGACCGCAAGCCGCACCACGCCAACCAAGCGGAGGAACAAGCGAGGATCCGTGAGACCCTTGGCAAAGGAGTCCCCCCCTCCGCCCTCGGAGGTCCCGGATCCGGCTGCCCACGGTCGCGGACCGACCCTCGCGGGAGGGGTGGACCCGGGGGCAGTTCCTCGCAGCACCCGATTTTTCGCACCCGGGACCCTCTCCTCCCCGCGACCCCTTCCTCCTCTCTCCCCGAGAACCGTGCGGCTTCACTTCGAGTCCCCGTCTCCCGGTCGATGGTTGGCCCTGGCCCTCCGCTGTCTTCACCGGGGCTCCGGATCCCCCCTTTTTGCGGGACTTCCCCCGGAACCAATGCGTCTTCCTCGGAGGCCCCACCGAGAAACTCCGGCAATGGGCGGGGCCGACCGGGTGAATCCTCGAGAAGTCGGGGAGGCGGAAAATTCTTGTTGCTTATGAAGAAGAATTCAGGCCTTAACCAAAGGGGTCATCTGACCCCCAATCCGTCACCCGCAACCTCAACAGCCCATCCCCTATGAGCGACGAACAACTCCAATCCCTCCTCGCGAAAGCGCAGAACGATCCCGCCCTCAAGGAACGGCTCTCCTCCGCCCGAAGCCACGACGAGGTCGCCTCCATGGCGGCGGAGCAGGGACACGCCATCAGCAAGCCCTACCTGATTCGCAAGGAGGCCGAGGCAATTTCCCGACTCTCGGACGAGGACCTCGAGAAAGTCGCCGGAGGATGCTTCCTCTCCTGGCAACCTGTGGAGTCGCAGACGGTCTGCGTAGAATGCGTAAAGTCCACCATGAAGACGCTCTGCTATCATTGAGGCCGTTCCGTACCCGGCAATTCCCGGCTCGGTCAAACGCCCTCCGTACCCCGGACCACGCCGTCCTTCTCCTGCCCCGCGCTCCCTCGAGCCGGGGCTTTCTCGTGGTCCTATCCCTCCACCGGCAGGTCCAGCCGCAGCCCCACCAGCCAGCGCAAGCGTTCCCAGCGGTCCGCCGGAATCCGGCCCGCCCGGTCGGCCGCCTCGATCTCGGCGGCGCGCGCCAGGCAGAGGCGCACCGCGTTGACGGCGTCCTCCTTACCGAGCCCCGCTGTGTAGGTGGGCAGGCGGGCGCGGGGAGCCGCGGTGCCATCGGGCCGGGCACCGAGACACTTCCGGAAGAGTTCGGCATCGAAGAAGCCGAGCGCATGGATCATGCCCATGGTGTCCGCGACGAGTTCATCGAGGAGATTGATCCGCATCTCCCCGAGGAGGGCCTTCGTCGCCTGGTGGGTCAGCTCGTGCTCGAGGCGGAGGGCGTCGCTGGCCTCGGACCAGCCCTCCTCGCTCCACTCGCCCGGCACCTCGCTGGCCGGGACGGAACCGTAGGGGGAATGGTGGAGGAGGATCAGCCGGGCCCGGGCGCGGGGACCCTCCGCGCGCACGATTCCCCAGTGAATGACGCCGCCGAGAGCCTGCGCGTGCACGCCCTCCCCCACCGGAACGGGCTCGCCGTGGTGGGCGAGGGCGTGCAGGAGGAAGAGAAAATCCTCCCGGTCGCGTACGCGCAGGACCGGCATGGCTCCACAGGGATTTTCCTCGAGGGAAATCGCCAAGCCTTCGGGGTCCCGCAAAGCAGGGGCGCGCGCCCGCACTTCCTCCGAGGGCGCTTCACCTCGCAGGACGAGTCGCTGGTAGTCCGGCGATTGCCGCTGCCCCTCCGCCGTGGGCAGCCAGAGCTGAGGAAAGCCCTCCCGCAGCCCGGCAAACCGCTCCCCGGGTGCCGTCCTCCCGAGAAACTCCCGCCACCACGAAGTCCCCACGGGATCCGGCCGGGGTAACTCCGGCCACGGTTCACCAGCCCGGGCAAAACCGCGCAGGTATTCCTGAAGATTGTCGGACACCATTTCCCAGGGAGGCTGACGCGTTGGGCGGTTTCCCGCCAGCGGTATTTCCACCGCCTCTTTCCGCTTCTTCCTTCCCCTCCGCCCGCATTCCCCGTTTTCTCCCCGTGGCGAGCACAATGAAGTCCCTCCTCAGAAGCCATGCCCTCCGCCCCCTTCGGCTCGGCATCCGCCCTTTCCCCTCCTCCGACCGCGGCCGTCGGAGTCCATGCCTTTGGGCACGGGTCCTCCTCGGCACGGGCGTGGTGGGCTTCCTGGGGGCCTGCCAGAGTCCGGAACCCATGCCGGAGCTTTCCTCCACAACGGAACCGGGGATCTTTGCCAGTCCGATGGGGCCAGCCGCACCTCCGGCCTCCCTCCGCCCGGCGAGGACGGGCGGCACGGGCGAACCGCTCACTCTCAACCGGGTCGTCGACCTCGCCCTCCGCAATAACCCGGAAGTCCGGCTGGCGTGGCTGCAGGCCCGCAACCAGGAAGCCCGTCTCGGGGAGGCCGAGGCCGACCTCTTCCCGAGCTTGCGCCTGTCAGGAAGAGGTCGGCGGGACGACCAGGGAAGTTCCGGTGGACTGCAGTCCTTCCGGCAGACCTCCTACGACCTGGTCGCCGATCTCTCCTACACGCTCTACGAATTCGGGGGCAGCCGGCGGGACACTATCACCGCGGCCGAACGCGCTCTCGACGCCTCGCTCTTCCAGTACAACCGCAAGATGCAGGATATCGTCCTGCAAGCCCAGCGAGCCTACTACAACCTGCACGAAAAGAGAGCGGAGATCCAGGCCGCCCAGCAATCCGTGGAGGAGGCACAGACGGCCGCGGACGCCGCCACCCAGCTCTTCGAAGCCGGGACGGGAACGATCCAGGACACCTTTCGGGCCAATTCACGGCTGGAACAGACGCGGTTCGACCTGGAGAGAAGCCGGAGCGAATACGAGGACGCCCGCGCCGACCTCGCCCTGCTCCTCGGAATGCCGGTGAGCAGTGGAATCCGGGTCACCGACCCCAATCCTCTCCGCATCGACCCGGAAACCTGGGCCTCGGTGCAGGACCTCATGGCAGAGTCCATGCGCAACCGCGCCGACCGGCTCGCCCGCCTCGCCACTCTCGAATCCGACCGGGCCCGGGCCGAGGCAGCCCTCGGACAGCAGTTGCCCCGGCTGCTCTTCAGTGGGCAGGGAGAGATCCAGTGGATCGATGGCACCCAGCAGACCTCCTGGGAGCGGCTGGACGACTACACGGTCGGCCTGACCTTGCAGTGGGACGCCTTCGACGGCTTCCGCAAGCGCTACCAGTGGCTGGCCGCCCGCAACGAGGCCCGCCAGGCCGCCCAGCAACTGCGCGAGGACGAGCTGCGCATCAGCTCCGAGGTGTGGAAGAGTTTTTACGGGCTGCGCTCCTCCCGCGCCCAGCTCGAGTCCGCCCGGGCCGTCGAGCAAGCCTCCCGCAAGACCTTCCAAGCCAGCCAGGCCAGCTACCGCGCCGGCACCACCGATCTCCTCCACCTGCTCACCGCCCAGAAGGATCTTGCCGAGGCCCGCTCCCAGCGCATCGCCGCCGAGGCGGCCCTTGCCGAAACGGTTGCCGAACTGCTCCACGCGATCGCCGCTCCGGACGCCCTCCAATCCCTCGTGCCGGACGCGGACCGCTTCTCCGGTACGATCCTCTTCCTGCCCCGGGACTCGGGGGGTCGGGTGATTCCCGGTCGCTAGGCAAGCGCCCCCGGAAAACAGCCCGGGAACCCAGTGGAGGAGGGGCGGCCGCGGGGCCAAGCCTCCTTGCCCGCGCATCCGTCCACTCGTTTCGTCGGGGACGGCCACGCCACGGACGGTGGCACGCCCCCCCGGCGACCGGTCCGATGGCTTCACGGGCCGATCGTCAAAAGAAGCCGGCCGGCCCGCCAGCAGGCCTCCGGGAAGCTCCTCTTCCCCGGAGGATTCCCCCCCGGGCAATTCGGCCCGGGCGAGGGCTCCTCCGACGGCCGGTCTGAATCTGCCGGTCCCAGAGGGAGGTCTCGGCGGATCCTCGCCTGACCCATCCCGTCCGCCCCGATCTTTTGGCTTTTTTTCGAATCAAACCCGCCCGTTCACGCTCTTACCTGCGAACCATCCCTTCTCTCCTCCGCCCGGATCCCCGAAAACCTTCTCCGCAAACCCACCCCATGAGCGAGAAAGACCTCACCCGTTTCCTCCAAGCGATCCGCCAGGAACTTCGCTTGCCAAGGGACCTCCAGCCAAAGGACGACGACCCGGTGCGCCTCGGGAAGTGGGTCGGTGACCCCTTCGCCCTCGGGGAGTCCGGGGCCGCCTTCCCCAGCGCTGCCGGGCGCCCGGGGGAGGACGAGCTGGAGGGCTCGTCGAGGCAGGACCGACACGATACGGGCAGAGCGATCGTCTACGGCCAGGCGCGATTCTTACCGCCGGGGAGGGATGGAAGCCCGCGGCGGAGAATTCCGCGTCCTCTTCGCCAATCGAGGAGTGTTCCTGGGCTCTCCCAAGGGAGCGCCTCCGGATCCTTCTAGCTTTTCCCCATGATCAGCTCACCATCTCCCCGGCAATCCGCCGGCGAAGCCACCACCCGGGGAAAAGCCAGTCCGAGAGGGGCCCGCCAGGAGAGTCGCGGACGGCGGCAACCTCTGCGCCTCCCGCTCCCACGGGTCCGCTCCGGAGAACGATTCCGCCCGGGATTACCCGGCTTGCCGGGAATCCTGGCCTCCCGGAAGGGTCCCCGGCCACCGCAAAGGCCCGCCTCGGCAGCGCTCCGAAAAGGATTGCCTTCACCCATGGTCGCGTTGGGCTGCGAACCGTGGAGCGCGCGCCTGGACGGCAACCCGCACCCGCTGTTTTCCGACCGCAAGACCATGGATCCCCCCCCGATTGAGAATGCCCCGTCGCGCGCTCCCTCCTCCCACGACCTGCAGGAGCTTTTCGACGCCTACGGTGACAACCTGTACCGCTTTGCCTACAGCTTGACCCATCAGGAGGCCCATGCCCGCGACCTCCTCCAGGACACTTTTCTCCAGTACGCCCGCAAGGGAGCTGGCTTGCGGGACCCGCAAAAGGCGAGGGGCTGGCTCTTTACGACGATGTATCGTCTTTTCCTGCGGCAGAAGGAGCGGTCCCGACGCGAATCCCCTCACGACGAGGATCTACTGGGGGCCGAGCTGCCCCCGGTGGAAAGCGACCCCTCCCGCGCGATGGATGCCCGACGCGCCCTCGCGGCCCTCACCCGCCTCGAGGAAAGATACCGGGCCCCGCTCACCCTCTTTTACCTGCAGGAGCTGACCTACCGGGAAATCGCGGGCGTGCTGGGGATTCCCCTCGGTACCGTGATGTCACGAATCGCCCGGGCCCGTGAATTACTGACCGCAGAGTTTCACGGGGCCTGGTCCTCAGAAGAAGGAGACCCGCAACCATGACACCCGAAGAAGCGCGCATCATTCTCGCGGCCGCACAGGGTCGCCGTGAGGATCTCCCCCCCAAAAAACTCGCCGAAGCCGAGAGTCTTGTGGCCCGGGATCCCGAACTTCGGGCCTGGAAGGAACGGCTGGAAAGGGCCGACCACGCCGCGGAAGAGGCTCTCCAGCAAATCACCGCCCCAACCCAGGTCCGGGACCGGCTGGTGAAAGCGGAAGCGGACAAGGACCGTGCGGACGACACGCCGCCGACCGCCGACATCCATGCCCCGACGGCGGGGGACGCATCCAAGCTGATTCCCTTCCCTCCCTCCGATACCGAGGATGCACCGGAACCCTCCGCCAAGGGACTGGAGGCCTTCCTCGACGCGGTCCGCTGGAATCCCTCCCTGCAGGAGACCCTGCGCTCTCCGGGGACCGACCCGGTCGCCGTCGCCGCATCCCTCGGTTTCTCCATCACCCATGCGGACCTCCGCGATCACTGGGCCTCCCTCGGGTCGAGTCTCACCGACGAGGAACTGGAGCAGGCGGCCGGGGGTGGGCCCACGGCCGAACAACTCCTGCCCCCCTCCAGTGAGGATTCCAGATGCCCCCACCCCGGGGAGCCCTGAGCCCGGCCGCGGGCCTTCGAGCCCAGCCGCACGCCTTCGAGCCCAGCCGCACGCCTTTGAGCCCAGCCGCACGCCTTCGAGCCCGGTGGTGGGCCGTTTGATGCCCTGCCGTGGTCCTTCGAGCCCTGCCGTGGTCCTTCGAGCCCTGCCGTGGTCCTTCGAGCCCTGCCGTGGTCCTTCGAGCCCTGCCGTGGTCCTT
>CAJXLM010000044.1 GCA_913056175.1 uncultured Opitutia bacterium
CGCCGTCACCGCGCCCGCTGGGCGGGCGCACCGCGGGCGGTCCCCGTCGAGGAGGTCGACATCCCCCTCTGGGGCGCGCAGCCCTGGCGGCGGACGATGCTGAAGTAAGGCCTTCGGGTTCCCGGGCTTCTCGGGTGTCCTGTGAGTTTGGGTGGTTCCGGGGGTTCGGGGTGTCATGGGGGATCCGGGGCGTTGCGGGCTCGCGGGCTTGGAAGCGCCTATGGCGCTGCAGGGGAGTGGGCGGAGCCCACGGCAGGGGAGCGGGCTGAGGCCCGCGGCATGGGATGAGTTCGGGTTTTTTGGGGAATTCAACGAGGCTGCGCCTTGCGGCGTTTCTCTGTTCGGCCTCTCGGCAGATCTCTGCCGCGCTTTCCAGCGCTTTTCTGCTTTGTCTCCCGGCACATCCATGCCGCGCCTTCGGCGCTTCCCTGCACTTCGGCTCGGCGTGGTAACGCGGGGTGGTGGGGGTTCGGGGTTTCAGGGAGATTCCGGGGCGTGTGGGCTCCCGGGCATGGGAACGCTTGCGGCGCGGCTTCGAAGTGGGCGGGGCCCACGGCAGGGGATGGATTCGGAATTTTACGGGGAACTCAGCCATGCTGCGCCTTGCGGCGTTCCTCTGCTGCGCCTTCGGCGCATTCCTGCGCTTCGGTTCGAGGAGGTGGCGCCGGGTAGCGGGGATTTTGGGGGTGTTTTTGGGGGGATCGGGGCGTCGACGGCTCGGGGCAGGGGAGCGCCTGTGGCGCGGTAGGGGAGAGGGCGGGAGCCCACGGCAGGGGATGGGTTCGGGGTTTTCGGGGAATTCAACCAGGCTACGCCTTGCGGCGTTTCTTTGCCGGGCCTCCCGGCAGAGAAACGCCGCGCTTTCCTGCCGTGCCTCATGGCACATTGATGCGGCGCCTTTCGGCGCTCCCATGCTGTGCCCCGGCCTATCCCTGTCGCGCCCTCGGCGCATCCCTTCCTTTCGGTCCGGGGAAGCTGGTGGTCGTGCGGTGGCGCGGAATAGTGGGGTGTTCAGGATGTCTTTGGGGGATACGGGGCGTTGCGGGCTCGCGGGCAGGGGAACGCCTGCAGCGCGGCAGGGGAGTGGGCGGGGCCCACGGTAGGGGAGAGGGCGGGAGCCCACGGCAGGGGATGGGTTCGGGGTTTTCGGGGAATTCACCCAGGCTACGCCCAGCGGCGTTTCTCTGCCGGGTTTCCCGGCAGATCCCTGCGGCGCCTTCGGCGCACCCCTTTCCTTCGGTCCGGGGAAGCTGGTGGTCGTGCGGTGACGCGGACTGGTGGGGGGTTCGGGGTGTCTTTGGGGGATACGGGGCGTTGCTGGCTCGCGGGCAGGGGGCGCCTGCGGCGTGGTAGGGGAGGGGGTGGGGCCCACGGCAGGGGATGGGTTTGGGGTTTGTTCAGGAAATTCAACCGGGCTACGCCCTGCGGCGTTTCTCTGCCGGGTTTCCTGGCCTATCCCTGCCGCGCCTTTGGCTCTTCCCTGCTAACCTCCTGCCTGATTGAGGATCCAGCTGATGAGGAGGACTTGGGGGACTGTGAGGAGGGGGAGCAGGAGGGCTGCCTTCAGTCGTCCGGTGGTCTCGCGGAGGACGAGGATCTCGGTGTAGTCGGTGGCGGCGCCGGCCATGAGGAAGGCGAAGGCGTTGCCGGGGGCGGCCGCGCGGGTCATCAGGTCGGCGGCGATCGGTACGGAGCCTTCCGAGCAGACCTCGATGATCGTGGCGGCGAGGAGGGTGGCACCGAGTCCGAGGAGCGTGGGGCCGAACCAGTGCTGGAAGATTTCCGTGGGCACGGTCGCTTCGAGGAGCGCGGCGAGGACGACCCCGAAGAACAGCCAGCGCAGGACCAAGCGGCTGGCCGGGAAGGCCCGGCTCGCGATGTCCTTGGCGAAAGCCGCGTTGAACCGGGTGGCGCGCAGGCCGGCCTTGGCCTCCCGCCAGAGGTGGAAGTCCGCGGGCAGCTGGACGCGGTGGGGATTGGGCCGGACTCGACCCGTGCGCTCGAGGGCCTCGACGGCGAGTCCCGTGAGCAGGGCGATCACCAGTGAGGCCACCAGGAAGACGGCCATCCACACCCAGCCCATCAGCACCCCGATGATGATCGTCAGCGAGAGCGAGTTCCAGGGTGAGGCGATCAGGAAGGCGAAGACCTGTCCGAGGCTGGCGCCGCGCTCGTAGAGTTTGGCGCCCACCATGAGCACGCCGTGGTTGCAGAGGTCGAGGAGGAGACCGGCCAGCACGGCTCGCACAAGACTCCGGGCGCCCTGGTCGCGGCCGATGAATCCGATCACGAACTCCCGCGGCACGCGGTCGATCAGGCCCACGGCGAGCATCCCGACCAGAATGCCCCACCCCATCAGGTTCATCAGGTCGCGGACCGCATGCGCGAAGACGCCCAGCCGGAGGGGTGCCTCGTGCGGGAGGAAAAAGGCGGCAGCGTAGGCCAGGAGGATGACCGTACTGGAGCCCCAGAGGAGCCAGTCCATGCGGCGGCGGGAGCTGGTCTCGGCATCCGCTGCCGGTCCGCAGCAGGTGGGGGCCGCGGGGGCGCTGGGCCCGTCCCCGTGGACGGGCCCGGTTGTTCCGGCTTCGGCAGCGTCCCCGCACCCGGCGGCCGCCTTCGCGGAGTGGGAGGTCTGCAAGTCCAGCCGATCCTCCGATCCCGGGAGAAGGGCGGTCTCGTGGGGAGGGCGGGTGCTCTGGGTTGAATGGCTCGGGGGAATTTCCTTCATCGTACCTTCTGCTCAACCTGAGCCGATCAGGGAGTTTCCGGCAACTGTCGGAGGCGGGAGCTGACGGGATCCGGCGAGGATCCTCCCGCAGCGGGTTTTGCCCGGAGGTTCGGGGACTGGTTCCCCCATCGGTGGCGGTAGGCGAGCCCGTGAACCGGAAGCCTCCCTTCCTTCACAGGTGGCAGGCCGGAATCCCTCCATCCCCTCCTCCGGCTGACGGAGGATCCGGGCGACCGTCAAGGAAGCCGCGTGGCGGAAGGCGAGGACCAACGTGAAGCGGATCCCGGCTCGCGAACCGATCCCTCCGGTTGCGGAAAACGGAAGGTGGCCGTCCTGTCTTGGACTTTGCCGCGGAAAATACATTTAAAGTAACCACAGCCCCCCCCCCCGACTGATCTCCCACCCGCCAGCCCCCAGGCATGGAAACCCTCGAAACCTTCGCAGCGACCTTCGTGTCGCAGTTGCAACAACCGACCCTGGCTTTTCTCCTCGGTGGCATCGTCCTCGCCGCGCTCGGCAGCCGGTTGACCATCCCCGATGCGATCTACCGTTTCATTGTTTTCCTCCTGCTGATCACCATCGGCATGGAGGCGGGCATGGAGATCCGTGGGGCCGAGTGGGCCGCGATGCTCCTGCCGATGGGGTTCGCGGTGCTTCTTGGCGTGGGGATCGTGGCCATAGGGGCGGCCTTGCTGACCCGCCTGCCGAGGCTGCAGGCCGAGGATGGCATCGCCACCGCCGGCCTTTTCGGCGCGGTGTCCGCCTCGACCCTCGCGGCGGCCATGGTGGTGCTGGAGGGCGTGGACCTCCCCTTCGAGGCGTGGGTGCCCGCGCTCTATCCATTCATGGACCTGCCGGCCCTCCTGACGGCGATTGTCCTCGCCCGGCTGGCCCGCCAGCGGCGGGACGGCGGCGGTGGGAGCCGGGTGCCCTTGCGGGGAATCATCGTGGATTCCCTGAAGGGTTCCGCCCTGTCCGCCCTCCTCCTCGGCCTCGCGCTCGGCCTCTTCACCCGGCCCGACAGCGTGGTGGAAAGCTTTTACGACCCACTCTTCCACGGCCTCCTCTCGGTCCTCATGCTCATCCTCGGCATGGAGGCGTGGTCCCGCCTGGCGGAGTTAGCGAGAGTCGCCCACTGGTATGCAGTCTACGCCGCGGTCGCGCCCCTCATGAACGGGCTCGCCGCGTTCGCGCTCGGCTCTCTCGCGCACCTCCTCACCGGTTTCAGTCCCGGGGGCGTGGTGCTCCTCGCGGTCATGGCGGGCTCGAGCTCGGACATCTCCGGCCCGCCGACCCTGCGGGCGGCGATCCCGGACGCCAACCCCTCCGCCTACATCGGCTCGTCCACCGCCGTGGGCACCCCGATCGCCATCGCCGTGGGCATCCCGCTCTACGTAGCCCTCGCCCAAGCCGTCTTTGGGCGGTAGGAGTCGTGTCCAAAGGGAGGTGATCTCATGTTCCACCAAGCCACGAAAATCGTCCTCGTCGTCGAGCAGCTCCTGCGGGCGAAGGTCTGCGCCGTCGTCGAAGCGGAGGGAGCGAAAGGCTACACCGTCACCGATTGCAGCGGGAAAGGCGCCCACGGGATGCATGCCGGCGGGTTGCGCCCCTCCGTGGTGCCGGGCTTTTCCCTCGCGCGGATCGAGGTGATCGTGAAGGACCGGGCCGCTGCCGAACGCATCGCGGAGGCGGTCGCCGACCAGTACCTGAAGCAACAATCGGGGATCGTCTACATCGAGGAGGTGGAGGTGCTCCGGCCGGAGAAATTCTAACACCCCGCGGGCTGCGGCGCGTTTGCGGGCCGCGACCCGTGCCACTTGCGAGGCGGAGAGAAAGCCCGCGGGCTGCCCGGTGGAACGCGGCCGCGAGGCCCGCGGGCGCGGAGCCGGGTGGGAAACCGTGCGGGTCGCTGGGCCACTTTTTTTCTGGGAGGGCTTTCGCCAAGGGAGGGGGCAGGAGCACTGGGTCGGGGGTCGGGGTGGGGCGGCGCGTGAGCCGACGGAATTTCTCCCGCCCGGCCAGAACCGCGCCTCCCCCTCAGCCGCCCCGGGACTCAGGTCTCCCCGAGCAGCCAGAGGAGCCCCCGCTCCGCGACCAGCGGACTCGTGGCGGGGATCTCCATGCTCATCCGGGCCACGGACCGCGGCTCTCCGCTCACCCGCGTGCGGATGCTCGGGCAGTCGCCGACCGTACCCTCGCCGACCACCGTGCCCTCGAAGGTGGTGCCGGCGGGGCTCGTGTTGCGCAGGGTCGTCCCGATCCCGGCCCGGCCGAGCCGACCGAGGTGAGCGAGGCGTGCCACCGTGCCCGTCCCCGTCGGGCAACTCCAGAGGACGCCCGGATGCCCGTAGGTGCCGCCGGTCGCGGCCCAGCGCCCGGCCCCCTCCTCCCGCGCGGGCCACATCCAGTGGAGGAACCGGGGCAGGCCGACATCGCCGAGGACCGGGTGGGCCAGGTCGAAATCGGCCTGCACCGCCTCGATGATCCGGGCGGCGAGCGCGAGGGCTTCGTCCCCGTCCGCCCGCTCCGGCGCGAGGCCCACGGCCTCCGCGTCCACCAGGACATAGTGGCCCCCGCTCCAGACAAGGTCGTAGGCCACCGTGCCGAGCCCCGGCACCTCGACCCGGGCGTCGGCCCGGGCGACGAAGGCCTCGTCGCCCTCCACCTCCACCGCGACCACCCGGCCCGCGCGCAGGGTCACCCCGGCGACCACCGCACCGCCCGGAGCCTCCAGCCGGACGCACTGGACCCCCTCGTCGGTCTCCCGGGGAATCCGACCGCTCTCGAGGAGCGCGCAGGCCGTCGCCATGGTGTTGGAGCCGGAGAAGTAGGGATAGCCCAT
This sequence comes from uncultured Opitutia bacterium, assembly GCA_913056175.1. GTDB lineage: Bacteria > Verrucomicrobiota > Verrucomicrobiia > Opitutales > Puniceicoccaceae > CAJXLM01. The sequence goes on from CAJXLM010000044.1 coordinate 5,574, forward strand.
CACCTCCATAATGAGGAAGCCGGCCTCGGCGTCGGGTCGCGCGGGCGGCGTGAGAAGGTCCACGCAGAAAGCCGGCCGACCGTAGGGCGGCTCGATGAGCAGCCGGCGCAGGCCATCCCCCGGCCCGGCCAGCCATTCCATGCGCTCGCGCAGGCTGCGGCGGGAGTCGAGGTTGACGCCGGCGAGGACCACGCGGTGGATATCCCCGCCGACGGCGACATCCATCCACTCCAGGCGCACCGTGTCGTCAGCGGCGGGCATGGGGCGCGCCGACCTGTTCCCAGTGCCGGTCGGGTACCACCACCAGCTTGCCCACGTAGTCCTTGTTCATGAAATCGGTCTGTGCCCGGTGGAAATCGGAGAGCGGGTAGGTGGCGTGCAGCAGCGGCCGAACGCGTCCGGCCAGCACATGGCCGAGGAGCCGTTGGAAATCGCCACGCCGGCCCTGGGAGGAGCCGTGCAGCTGGAGTTGTTTCAGGTACATCGTGCGCAGGTCCAGCTCCACCACCGGCCCGGCGATCGCGCCCGCCGTGGTGTAGCGGCCCTCCGGCCGGAGGATGCGCAGCAGGTCATTGAAGTGCGGCCCTCCCACCAGATCGGCGACCACATCGATGGGCTCGCCGCCGGTCGCCTCCTCCACCGCAGCCACCCAGTCGTCGGCCCGTCGGTCGACCACCGCTTCCGCACCGATCGCGCGCAGGGCGTCGGCCTTGTCCGCCCGGGTGACCGCGTAGGGGATCGCCCCGCGGGCCCGGCAGAGTTGCACCAGGCCCGACCCGACCCCGCCGGAGGCCCCCGTCACCAGCACCCGTTCCCCCGCCCGCACGGCCGCCCGCTCCAGCATGTGCTCCCCGGTGAGGTAGGCGCAGCAAAAGGTGGCCAGCTCGGCGTCGGTGAGGGCGGTGTCGACGGCGTGGGCGTTCTCCGCCGGCACGCACTGGTACTCGGCATAGCCGCCATCCCGGCCGTGGCCGATGTAGTCGATGTCGGCGAGACTGTCGTCGGCGCGGTTGTAGAGACTGAAGTCCACGACGACCCGCTCCCCCAGCCGGGAGGGCGGCACGCCTCCCCCCACGGCCACGATCCGGCCGACACTGTCCGTGCCCTGGATGCGCGGGAAGGCCAGCGTGGAGCGGCCGCGGCGCCAGGTGGAGACGGCCCGCGGGTCCGTCTCGCTGCCGTAGGCTCCCTCCCGCACCCACACGTCGGTGTTGTTCATGCCACAGGCGTGCACCTCGAGGAGCACTTCGCCCGCCGCCGGCTGCGGCACGGGTACATCGGTCCGGTAGTCGAGGGCGTCCAGCCCGCCGTGGCGGGTGAGCAGGACGGCCGCCATGGTCGCGGGAAGGGTCGTCGGTTGCACGGTGTCAGGGAAATACGAGGGAGGGGGAGGAATCCGGGAAAAACGACGAGCTTGCCCGCCGGGCGCCCCGATTCAACGCCGAAGCCCACTCGCGCCGCATTCCCGCGCCGGTCCGCGCCCGTCCGTGCGTGTCGCCAATCGACCGCCCGGAGGAGGAGTCGGTCGACCCGGGCGCGCCGGTCCACTGTCCCCCGCTCTGGCGCAAGCCGCTGGTCGAACACGCCCGGCTTCCGCCGGAGGGCTCCCTTTGGCGGTGGCACTGGATCCCGGATTTTCCACCGGGATTCAGGCGAGGGTGATCCGCGGGCCGCCCATTGGAGTCGTCCGGACGGATGGGAGGAGGCGAAAGGACGAGCCTTTCCCCGGAGATTTCCGCGGGACGAGTCGCGCGCGGACCGCCCTGAACCGGGCTCCCAAGTCCTCAACGGCCTCGGAACAACGTCGTGCGGCCAGCGGCGGACCGGCTTCCGGAGCCAAGACCAGGGGACGCTCGGACAGGCCGGGGTGGGGCTGGAAGGTGAGGAATCCCCGGTTTCCAGGGTGTAAGGGGGGAGTGGGCAAGCCACGGAACTTGCAGCGGAAGGCGAGCGCGGGAAGAGGGGCGGGGAGGGAAGGGGTCCTGAGCTTCTGAATGGAGGGCAGGACGGTGCTCGCCGTCGGCTGCTCGTCGGACGACGCCCTTTGCGTGTGGGACAGCGATGGCAACGGCTCGTGGTTTTTCGCCGGATGCGGGTACTCGTCGCTCTCGGAGGGGTCGGGGCGCGACGGGTCGGTGCAGATGCTGGCGCGGGGAGGTCGCGGAGGCCACCGCATCCTGGCCGAAGTATCTCTCCTTGCCAGAGCAGGGGGAGGGCTCTCCCGCGCTTTCCGTGACGGCGCACCGGTCGAATCACGTCGAGCGGTCCGCGTCTCCACCGGGCGGACGGTCGCCCCTTGTGAGCATGACGGAGGAAAAGGACACGAAAAGCTGGGCCCGGGGAGGGACCGCCTTCGCGGCCGTCTGGATCGGGGCGGTCGTGGCTACCCTGGCTCCGCCCCCCGGGGAGTCCGAGGGGCTCTTCGGGTTCCCCGTGGTGATCTTCGTGACCGCCACGATCGTGGGCATCCTGGCGAGCCAGCGGTAGCGGTTGACCGCGGAGGGTGCCCGCCTGCGTGGGGATCAGCGGCAGCCCTGGGGCAGGTAATGGCGCCAGTCCGGGTTTGCCTCCAGCCACTGGATGGCGTCGCTGAGGGTGGCACGGCGGCCCGGCATGGGGAAGCCGGCCTTCTTCATGAGGTAGATGTAGTTGACGTGCCGCCCGAGGTAGTAGGCGAGTTCCTTCGCGGAGAGGAAGGGTTCGATTTCGGGGACCGGGCGGATGGTTTCGTTGGGGGGGACGGTGGGGGTGGTGGTCTCGTTCATGGTATCCTATCTTTCTCCTTTCTGGGTTGGAGGGGTGAGGGGTGAGGAAGGAAGGGATGGGGTCGGGATTCGGGGGTTGGCCCGCGGGCGGCGCGTCCGTCCCCGTGCTGCCGGAAGAGCCAGGTCGGCGGGGTGGGACTGCCGGGAGGACTTTCCCTGCCCGCGCGAGGGGTGGCCGGGCAACCGAAGATGGTAGGCTCATCAAGAAATTTGTGGTTGAGTTTATCAGATTTTCCCAGATGTCGCCAACCCCGAAATCACCCCTCGGGCTCGCCAGTATCGTCCCCGACCGCGCGGAGATGGGGCGAGCTGGATTTCCACCGGGAAAACACGGCTTGACCCGGTGGGAACGGAAATTTTGGGTTTCGGTCTCTTCCCCCACACCGACGGCAGCCCCCTTCGCTCTCCCCTGAGCAACCGTCGGACCCCCTTTCTGCCCCCCCTTTCCCCTGCCTTCCCCTCACCCTCCACCTTCCCGTCTCCTCCTCCTCCCCGGGCATCGGATTCCGGTCGGCCACCCCGTGCCCCCTGGAGGGCCTGCCGGACTGCGGAGGTACCCCGCAGCGGAGATGCCCCCGCCTGCGGCCGGCGGCGTTTCCGCGGATCCACGCGGTTCCAAGGCTCCCCCGACGCCCTCCCCGCTTTCCCAACCGCGCGCCGGGGCCCGCCGGGAGGACCGGTGCGCCCGTCCGGCGCCCGGTTCGGTGGCGGCACTCCCTCCCCCTCTATGAAGCAGATTCTCGACTACATCGACAGGACCGAGCAGCCCAGCCGGGTGACGGAAGACCGGGGGACCCTCCTCCACCTTCCCCATCCCTTTGTGTCCCCGAATCCCGAGCTGTTCGGGGACAACCAGTTCTACTGGGACACCTATTTCACGATCCGGGGACTCCTGCACCGGGACCAGTTCGCCCTGGCGAAGGGGATGGTCGAGAACCTCGGCTACCAGCTGGAGCGGTTCGGATTCATCCCCATGCGCAACGAGATGTACAACACCGGGATCTCCCAGCCGCCCTTTTTCAGCGCGATGATCCGGGAGATCCACCAGGTCTCCGGCGACCGCGACTGGCTGCGCCAGCAGGTGCCACTGGCCGAACAGGAGTTGAACCGTTACTGGAAGAACGAGCGGCACCAGGTACGGGAGCCCCTCAGCCGGTACTGCGACCACTTCATCACCAACGACACCTCGGAGCACGAGAGTGGCTGGGACATGACCTCGAGGTTCCGCGGCCGGGCCCTGCACATCCTCCCGATCGACCTCAACTGCCTCCTCTTCCAGTACGAAAAAGACCTCGAGTCCTTCCACACGGAGCTGGGAAACGAGGCAAAGGCCGGGCACTACCGGGAGGCGGCCGACACCCGTCGGACCGCGCTCCTCTCCCTCCTCTGGGACGAGGACACCGGCTTTTTCCACGACTACGACACCGAGCGGGAGGCCCGGGTGCCCTTCCGGTCCCTCGCCGCGTACTTCGCCCTCTGGTCCGGCGTCGCTTCCGCGGAGCAGGCCCGACGGTTGGTCGACCACCTCGGGTCGTTCCGCCAGCCCGGGGGACTCGCCAACACCCAGGACCACGACCTGTTCACCCCCTTTCGCCAGTGGGACTACCCGAACGGCTGGCCGAACCTGCAGTTGATCGTGGTGGACGGACTGCGGCGGTACGGGTTCACCGCGGAGGCCCGGGACATCGTGGACGCTTGGCAGTCCATGGTGGAGGAGGTCTTCGCGAGCACGCAGTTGCTGTGGGAAAAGTACGATGTGGTCGCCCGCGCCCCGGGGAAATCCGGCCGCTATCCCACCCAGTCCGGCTTCGGCTGGACCAACGCCGTCTACCGCATTTTCCGGGACTACCAGGAGTCCCATCGCGCATGAGGAGGGCACCATCTCCACCCGGTCTCTCCCGGACCCGCCGGGAGTCGGGAGGGGCAGCCCCGCGCGCCCCGTGGCCCGGCCCTTTCACCCATCCCCCTGCACCATGAAGAAGAAGTCCCCCAACACCCGGCAAATGTTCAACCTCACGTTTGCCGCCTTCGGCATCCAGTTTGGCAGTGCCCTGCAGATGGCGAACATGAGCAGCATCTACAAGTTCCTCGGGGCCAACGTGAACGACCTCGGGTTTCTCTGGTTGGCGGCACCCGTGACCGGGCTCGTCATCCAGCCGCTCTTCGGCTTTCTCAGCGACCGGACCGGCTTCTGGATCGGCCAGCGGTGGTTCCGGCGGTCTCCCTACATGCTCGCGTGGGCGGCCGTCGCCTTCGTGTCCATGTTCCTCATGCCGAACTCGGTCAACCTCCTCATGGCGGCCCTCCTGCTCTGGGGAATGGATTCCTCGCAGAACGGGGCCACCGAGACCTTCCGGGCCATGCTCGGGGATAGCGTGACCCGCGCGGAAAAGACGCGGACCTTCGCGGTCCAGACCTTCTTCGCCACGGGAGGGGCGGCCATCGCCGCGGCCCTCCCCTGGATCATGACCACCGTGTTCGGGATGACCGGCGACAGCGCTGGCTCGCAGGTGCCCGCCGCCATCCACGCGGCCTTCTACATCGGGGGCACGGCCTTCTTCGTCTGCGTCGTCTACACGATCCTGGCCACCCCCGAAGTTCCCCCCGAGAACCTCGAGGAGTTCCTCGAGGAAAAGCGGAAGCGCCGGGAGGCGCCCGGAGGCGTCCTGCGCTCGATCGGGGGCGGCTTCGCAACCGCCTTTCACGAAGTGGTTCACCTCCCCCGGGTCATCCGGGAGTTCTTTCCCGTGCAGTTGTTCTGCTGGGTCGGCCTGTTCTGCATGTGGATTTATTTCGGCATGGGGATCGCCCAGCAGATCTTCGACCTGCCGCCCGGCGCGAAGGTCTCCGGCAACCACCTCTACTCCGTGGAACTGCAGAAAGGGACCGCCTGGTGCGGGCTCGCCTTCGCCCTCTACCAAGTCGTCGCCTTCCTCTACTCCACCCGCATCGCCCGGGTCGCCGACCGGATCGGCGGCCGTGCCACCCACGGCCTCTCGCTGATCCTCGGCGGGCTTGCCCTCATGCTGGCACTGCTCATCTACAACCAGTACGTCCTCCTCCTCTGCATGATCGGGGTCGGGATTACCTGGGGGAGCATCATGACGATCCCCTACGCCCTCATCGCGAGGGAAGTGCCCGAGTCGAAGCTCGGGTTCTACATGGGGCTCTTCAACATCACCATCACGGTGCCCCAGATCATCTGCGCCCTCGCCCTCGGCCTGATCGCGAGGGAAGTCTTCGACAACAACGCGATGCAGATCGTCTTCATGGGAGGAGCCTTCCTCGTCGTCGCCGGCCTCCTCATGCTGCGCCTCCAGCGGAAACACAACCAGCGCACGACGGCAGCCGAGGCCGCGGGCGCGCCAGTCAGCGGGTAGACTCCCGGTGCGCGGGGGGTAGGGCGGTCGGCGGGCCGGCGGAAGGACCGCGGGTCCTGCCCTCCGCGCCCTCGCGCTCAACCACGAAGGCATCGAAGTCCCGCTCCCGTCGGTACCGGCCCGATGCCACGGGCTGCTTCGAGAGGTCCCGTGAGCCCATGCACTCGCGGCAGCTTTGCGATTCCCTTCGTTCCTCGCAGGTCCGCTCCGCCAAGGCGGCCGAACACCCGCGAAGCTCGTCGATGCCTACCCTCGCGCCCCGGGTGGACAAAAAAGGAAAGGGTAGGAATGAAAAAATGAGAAAATTCCAGAAAATTTGGCTTGCATGGCGGTGAGAGCGTCGAAGAATTCAATCAAAGGAACTTAAGTATTCAAAAAGTACCTACCTACCCCTCCCCCCTCCTACGAAAGGCTGCTCTTGGTTCAACGGGACGATGATTGCGAGCTGCGGGAAGTCCCGCGGAGGGATTCCGGGTCTTTCGGGGCTAGTGGTGCCGTGGTGAGAAATGCGACATTGTCGACCTTGGTTGGGGTGCTCTCCTGGATAGAGCGATTCCTTCCGGCGGGAGTCCGCCGTGGATCGGTGGGAACCCAACGCACCGAGACGCAGCCCCTCAAAATACCTCGCGAGTTCATCTCCCTGCCTTTGCCTCAATGGATCCCATCTTCGTACCATCCGTTCGAACCCTGACCCGACGTCATATAACTTCCAAACGGACTCGTTCATTCCTATCTCTCCATTGTGAGATTAAGAATCTATTGTATGGTTATTTTTAATTCCTTGCAGTTGGTCCTAAAAGCATGATGGGGCGCATTGGTTTGCTGCAATTGGGACTCTAAGATTCTGTAAATTTTAAAGCATATCAGATGGACACGGGAAATTTTTGGTTCTCATTTTTTCTGGTCTGAGAGATAGTGGATCCAGTTAGCGTCCAATCATTTTAACGTGAATGAAAGAAGTCTTTTTAGACAAAGCGCCACCGATCAGGCGGGATTAGATTTCCTGCATAATAGAAAACTTTTAAAAATTTAAATATGATCCCTGTTACAATCATTCATCACGAAGAAGAAGTGACGGCCGTATTCGATCCTGTTTATAGGAGAGTCACGATCCGGCGAGGGTCTAAGCTTTCGATTGATCTTGAGAATAACCACAGCCACCCCCAATCGAACTTCAATTACGCCCGAAGATTGGTTAGAAATGGAAGTCTCGCAACAACACCCGATGGCAACATTCTGCAGCAAGACATCACGGTTTCTCCATCCGCGGGAAAAGTACTGGTCACTGGATCGGCTGGAAGCGGGTGGACAGCATGGGTCGTGGCAGAGCAAGGGCACCCTTATGATGGACAATCTGTAGATGTTTTTCGTCGAGAAGACCTTGAAAATCAACCGGAAGGTTTTGTCAATCCTGAGCAGAATCTGCAACCACAATTCTTGTCGGTCGATTCAATTTCGGAACTCGGCCAAGCGCTTGGGCAGGATGATCAAGACTTTTATAAGATCCTCTTTCATTCCTTTGCAGAGAAGAATCGGGTGCAGGTAGTGCATGGAGAACAATGTGCAAATCTTGCCTTTCCTCGCGGAATCGGGGTCTATGTGGTCCGTCGGTGTTTGCAGGAACACCTTCGTAATCAAAATGCCTTGGCTACCCCCGATTCCTCGCAGATCCTCTATGTTGGGCTGGCCGGTAGGATTCAGAGGAATGATCATGGTGATGGCTATTCCGTCGGAGGGGGAGGTTTGCAATCTCGATTGAATCGCTGGCACCCCTATTGTTTCACAACTCAGGGACCTTTCGCGAACTATTTTGAGTACGGCCCGAATGCAGGAGTCAACCAGTTGTTGAAAACTGATGTCGAACATCGATACCGGGTTCACATTCCCATTGGTGAGATTGCCGTTGATTGCTTTCTTCTTGAGGGGGCGGAACGCTGCTGTTCTCCCGCCTTCTTGGAGGGGCTCCTCCTACAATGCTTTCTGACAGCTCACGGCCGTCTCCCCAATGGGAACAACCGATTTTGAGATAAGTTTTTGACAGTAAAATGTGTCGAGGGCGAATTCGGTCACCGTCTTCTTTGATTGTCGTGAAATCGGGAAATTTCGATCTAAGCGCACAGAATTTTGAATCCGCGAGCCCCCCGTGGATTGCGGCGCGGTCTCGCGAATTCATCTTTTCCTGCCATGGCCGTCGCTGACTACTACCGCGCTGATACCCGGTACAGGAGAGCGATGAGTTGGTGGTTGCGCGAGACGCGGGCTAATGGAATCTGCAACAGCGATTGGATCCTCAACCATGGTCGTAGCGGTCTATGGCTCCTCGACGAAGAGGTTCCGGTTGGTGAGGCGCCGGATTGGTATTGTGGAGAACCCTATCGCGAAAATGTGATTGTTCTGGGTGTCGAGCGGTTCTTTCTGGAGGCTCCCTTCCTTCCGTACCACGGAAGTTGGACATCGATAACGAATCTGGCTCCCGCTCTTGTCCGAGCTTTCGCTACGGAGATGAGGGATACGGTTGATAGGGGAGGCATGGAGGGGCGTTTTTATCTCGTGGATTTGCAGGGGAACAGTTTTCGTGCTAAGCGACTCGCATCCACTCTCGTCAACGCCGGTGCAGGACCTACCGAGGTCACCTTGACGATTCCGGGTATCGGGAATGCAGTAGATCGTCGATTCCTTGAGCACGAAATCCGCGGGTATCTGGATACACCTTGGCCGTGAAGGGAGCGGTGAAGAAAGAGAAATTCTGTTTAGGTCGATCCGAGACGTCCTTCTGTGAGGCGTGGACCGCGCATGCTCTTCCGTCAAAGACTGCCGTCCCGTTCGCGGTCCGGGGAACAGGACCCGGTCGGGCGGGACTTCTTGATCTAGCTCCGCAAGTTAATCTACTCAGAGGGAGGCGGGATACTTGTGCTGGCGTCTTTCGTCGATCTGCGAAGCCAGTTTACAGAAAAGTAAAGAGGGAAAGACTTTCCCGCGGAATTGGATCAGAATCAAACGCGCGAAGGAGAGTTTATTGAGTCCGGGTCCGACAGGACTCCTCCGCCAGCGATTGTTGAGGGTTCTTGCTACGGATCTTCCGCTCCCGCGCAGCGGACACGTTCTAGGTTTTTGTCAAAGAGGCGGGAGGTTGCGTATTGCTGTGCGGTCGGACGATCGCCTTGCTAAAGTCTCTAAGGGGTGTATCCCCCTCAGGGGGAAGGGCAGGCAGGGAAAGACCCTGCTGAGGCCATTGCAGGTAGAGTCGCCTTAAAATAGAACAACGCGCGGTTTTATGGGGCGCAAGGTGAGAGTGAATGTTTTTAGCTTTATTGATAAGAATCGATTGTTGGATGAAAGTAAATTTGAATATGTATTCCTCCCTTCGTCTCGCGTTAGTAGCCCAGCTCACCCTCGCCTTCCCCCTCACCGCCGTCCCGGTCCCGGCCACCCCACCCATCCCCCTGACCTTTCCCGCATCCTTCTACCGGGCCCCATTCCTGAACCCGGCCCTCGTGGAGGATTTCGTGACTTGGCTGAGCGATACGGGGGACCAGGTGGTGGCGATCGACGTGGAGGGAGGGCAGGACAGCAATCGCTACTTCTCGGAACCGGTGGTGGAGGATGCGGGCGGAGGGAGGTGGCCGTGGGTTTCCTACAGGGAGGGGCGGGCGGGCTTTGGGTATCGGTATGTGGGGACGACTGCTGGGGGCATTCATGTGCTGCGCACCCGGGAGACCGGGGGCGGTTCGGGGGCGTTTGGCGACCTGCTCCTGTTGCGGGCCGAGCGGGAGTCCCGGCTCGTGCTCGACCGCGAGCGGGGCGTACTCGCTCCCGGCCCGGAGCGCACCGTCCTCAAGAAGGTGGCCTCGATCGGTCTCGGTGATCGCTGGAGCGGTCCGCTGCGGGTGGAGGGCGACCGGATCGTGGTGGGGCGGGACGAGGGCTGGTGGGCGAGGTCCGGGGGAGAGGGTGGGGGACCCTTTTCCGGAGGGAGGGGCCCGCGCACGATTGTCGTGGACCCCGGGAGCGGGGAGGCTGGCAGCGGGTCGCCCTGAGCGGTGTTGTCGGCTCAGCGGCCTCCCGCGTGTGGCGGGGCGCGAGGCGCCTCCCACGATCCCCTCCGCCCTCCGCTCCGCGGCGAGGCGGCGCTCGAGCCGGGCGTCCGTGCCGCCCTCCGCGAGCGTCCGTCTCCGGCTCGACCGCCCGGCACGGTCCTCCCGATCGGTGCGCACTCATCCCGCGACACCCTCGGCGAGGAGAGTCTCGAAGAAGCCCCCCTGTGCGGAAGGAGGGCTCAGAGCGGGATTTGGGTCCGGTGGTGGATCTCGAGGCGAAGCTCGCGGATCTCGCGGGCGTACTTGTCGTGGAGGATGGCATAGGGCTCCATCTTCCAGAAGGCTTCGAGGCATTGCCGAAAGCGTAAGTCTTCCAGGAACTCTTCCCCTTGGTCGAGCTTTTGCCGGAACGCCCGCAGGAAGGAGAGCTGGATCGCCGGGATCGTTTGCATGCGGGCCGAGACTTTCCTCCATCCGTGGCGGTCATTCCTCCATCCCTCAGTTAGGGCGTTGAGCACGACCGGATCGGAGAGGAGAGCGTAGGAAGGGTAGACGCGGCGGTAGTTCTTCACTCCCTTGGGGTCGAGAGTGTTCTTGCGCCCCTGCAGGGAGGGCGGATCGATCTGCTCCCAGAGTCGCCAGGGGTGGGCGCGCAGGCGTTCGGCCCAGCTGTCGCGGTAGGCGCGGAGGATCCTCCGGTGCCGCCGGAGGCTCGTCGGGAAACCGGAATGAAGCAGGTACCAGGGTTTCGCCCGAATCTTCCGAAGCCATTGCGGGCCGTTGGCTCTCCCGTGAAAGCGTCCCTCGTAGGTATGGAATCCGGACGTCTCCCGCAAATCGTCCGGGAGCGCGAACCAGAGGGGAGGTTCCACTTCCATGGCCTCCTTCCAGGCCTCTCGGCGCAGTTCCTGGAAATCGGGCCGCTCCCGGGAGAGGGTGGAAAAGAGGTGGTTGTTGAGCAGCCCGGTCTTGTCGTGGAGTAGCGCTTCCACCATCCGTTCTCTCGCGAGCAGGGGAGGTTCGTCCGGCTGTTCCGGGATCCATTTCTCCAGGCGAAAAGGCTTCTCCCGGTCGCGCCGACTTTTCTTGAGGGTGCGAATGCGCTCGCGGAATTCCCGGGGGTAGTGATCGGCGAGCAGGCGGAGGACCTCCGGCGCGTGAAGAACGGCGGTGGGCACGTAATTGAAGGCTCGCGCGGGCACGAGGTCGTCGCGCAGCAGTTGGACCCATCCATCGATGGCGGCCTCGGTCAAAACACGCGGCACTTGGGAGTTCTGCAAATGCAGTTTTTTGAGGATTTTGGGCAGGAGAAACGGTTTCTCTTGGAGGAGTTGGACTGCAGCGTCCATGGTCTCCGAGCCCTGCAACTGATCGGAGTTTTGAGCAGAATGCAGCACTCCCGGGAAACCTTGGTAGAGGGATGTCCTTCCTCGGGCATAGAATCGCAGCTCCTCCTGAATTGCGGGGATCGCTTGGCCGAGGGCAAAGGGCCAGTTCGTGATTCTTTGTCGCCACCATTCCACGGAAGTGCTGTTTTCCCTGAGGAGGGCTTGTGCGTTTTGTGTGAGCTGGTCTGCGTAGCGAAAACGGTTCTTGAGTTCGAGGGTTTGCGCAAAAAGCTCAATATCCGCCTCGAACCCCTCGGGAAATCGGTTGTGCGTGCGCACGCACTCGACGATTCTCTTCCGCGAACCACTCGTTTTCACTCGAAGGGCGATCCGCGGCTTGCGTTCCTCGAAGAGAAGGTAGAAGGAGTTTTGCCTTAAGAAGTCCTCCGCCATGGAAGGGGAAGAGATGCACCACCCGCTTCCCTGGCAGAGCCGGCTGAGGGCGTGCGGGTCGTATCCCCTGGGAAAAAAGGCCCAGCCGGTCTCCGTGGTTCCGGCGGCTGGTGGCGTGCCACGGGAGTTTCCTGAGCCGAGGACCTCGGTCCAGAGGGTGGCCAGCCAACGATACTCTTCGCTCACGGAGCCGTGCGGGGGGAGGCGCTCGTGGTGGACCCGATTCTGCAGCCAAGTGAGGATTTGGCGGTCGGGAGGGTTCAGGAGGCGGAGGGTGCCCTTGCCGAGCCCGTCGAGCATGCCTCGCAGGACCAGGTATACGAAGGCGTGCTCGCTCTTGAACCAGTAATTCCGGACCTTGCGAATCCATTCCTGGAAGGATGCCTCCTTCTTCCGGTTGATGAGGTCAGCCGTGTACCGCTGGGCCGCCTGCTTTCCCTCGACCTGGCGAAGTTGCTCGGCCTCTGTTCTTTCGGCGGCCGTGAGGTGGGCGTCCCCGTGGAGAACCCGTTCCAATTGAATCCGGGAAGGCCGCACAAAGTAGCGTTGGTCCGGAGGCCCATTGCCGCTGGCCGAGAGCCGCTCCACCAGCGAGGGCAGCAGGGTGCGCCGGACATAGCGGAGCAGTTCCTTCTCGTTGCGGACTTCCTGCTGCCAGGGAATCGCTGACTCGTACTTGCTCGCGAGATAGCGCAGGCTGGGATCCTCGATGCCGAACTTCCGGATCTTCTGGGGCCACTGGGGGGAGGGGGGATCTGCACTCATCGCGCATTCTTGACGGTCTCGGGAACCCCCTCCCAAGAAGACCCGGGGGCGGGACGATCGGGGAACATGAAGGGAGAAAGGAGAGGTCAATGCGGAATTTTCAAGAAAATTCCGTACAGGATCGAAGAGGGTCCGAGAGATCACCTTCGCGCTCCGGAGGTCGCAGGGACCGAGCGGTGTAGGTTTTTGCTGAGCGGGCCCGCGGGAGCGAGGTCCGTACGAGGGAGGCGGGCATCCCGTTTCCCTCTTGCCGGGGAGAGAATCGGGGAGGGGGGCCGTCGCCTCCTCGGCCGGAGAACGGCAAGCCGGGGGACAGGGTTCGCGCTCCGGGCAAGCGCGGCATCGGCCCGGAGAGGACAAGCCTGCGGGGTGCGCCGCGCTCGTGGAAGGGAGAGCGGGGATTGGCTGGGCAGGGTATCGCCGGAAGCGTGGAGAAGGCGTGCGGGGGAGCTCCCACTTTTTGAGGGTGATCCTTCGGCTGGTAGGGAGGACCGGGAGCGCGAGAGGGTGGGTGTGCAGGACGGGGCCGTGGTTGGGACGCCCAGGCAGCCGCATGGGACCGGGGATTGGGGAAGGAGGAAAATTTTCTCGGGAAGTCCTGATGCGAAGGAAGATTGCACGAGGACGGCCCGAGCATGCGCGGAGGATTGAGGTGGAGGGTTTCGGCGGAGGGGTTAGGGAGCCCTGAAGGGGAGGGCGGGGCAGTGGGAGGGATTTTGCAGATTTTCTGTGAATGATTGCTGATGAGTCTTTTACAAAACCGGGAAGAAAAACAACCCCTCAAAAACCCATAGCGCAAAAATAATGTGCGGATATAATGCACCCATGACCGCAGATCCCGTTTTTCCGCAGCGCGGAGCTACCGGGACGGGACCGGCGGTTTTCGCGATCGGTCCGCACTCCCTTAGGGGTGGGGCGGACGCGCTTTCAGGAATCTACCCGGGCATGGAGGCAGTATAGCATACGGCCTTTCGGGAAATACGAGAAAAATAAAAAAACTTACTTTTTTCTTGTTTGAGCGTCCCTCTCGTGGCCCCTCGCGGCCCCTCGCGGGTTTCCGGGCCCGTCCGTGGCGGCACAGGCATGACCGAAGCCCTTCGGCCGGGAACGCAGGGATGGCCTGAAAAGGGTCGTAAGCCCCTCAACTTCAGTAAGAAAAGATTTCGAGAAGGCATGCACCACCGGCCTCGTCGATCCCGGCCCACGGAGAAGGGCCGGCCGGTGGGGGGGAGACGGTCAAAGGTGCCCGAAGGATCCCGGGTTGGCACCTGGAAGGGGAAGGGCGGCGATCCGCTGGCGGTGGGGGGCGCTTGGGGACTCTGGGGAGCGGTTGGGGACGGGTCCC
>CAJXLM010000045.1 GCA_913056175.1 uncultured Opitutia bacterium
GAGATCGAGGAGGCGATGGCCCGACGGGTGATCGCCGGCTCCGAGGCCTACGTACGCCGCCACCGCGCCCGCTGGGCCGGCGCACCGCGGGCGGTACCGGTCGAGGAGATCGACATCCCCCTCTGGGGCGCCCAGCCCTGGCGGCGGACGATGCTGAAGTAATGTCCTCGAAGTCCCGGGGGTTCGGGGTGTCCCGGGGGTTCGGGGTGTCCCGGGGGTTCGGGGTGTCTTGGGGCATCCGGGACGTTGCGGGCTCGCGGGTAGGGGAGCGCCTGCGGCGCGGCAGGGGAGTGGGCGGGGCCCATGGCAGGGGATGGGTTCGGTGTTTTCCGGGGAGTTCAACCATGCTGCGCCTTGGGGCGTTTCTCTGCTGTGTCTTTCGGCACATCCCTGCTATGCCCCCGGGCACATCCATGCCTCGCCTTCGGCGCCTATCTGCTGGGCCTGCCACGTATCTTCTTGCGCCCCGCGGCGGTCCGATGATCTGCCTTTGGCGTATACACGGCCCTTCGCTAGCGCTTGCCTGCGCTTCTGCTCGGGGCGTCGCGAGCCCGCGGGCATGGGAGCGCCTGCGGCGCGGCAGGGGAGTGGGCGGGGGCCCGCGGCATGGGGTGGGTTCGGGGTTTTCCGGGGAGTTCAACCAGGCTTCGCCTTCCGGCGTTCCTCTGTCGGGCCTTCCGGCAGATCCCGGCCGCGCTTTCCAGCGCTTCCCGGCTGTGCCTCACCGCACATCCATGATACGTCTTCGGCGCCTCCCTGTCTTTCGGTCGGGGGAAGGTGGCGGTGGAGCGGGGCGGCGGGGTGTTCGGGGTGTCTAGGGGGCCGGGGCGTCACGGGCTCGTGGGCATGGGAGCGCCTGTGGCGCGGCATGGGAGTGTGCGGGGCCTACGGCGGGGGAGCGGGCTGAGGCCCGCGGCAGGGGGTGGGTGCGGGTTCTTCCGGGGAATTCAACCATGCTTCGCCTTGCGGTGTTTCTCTGTCGGGCTTTCCTACAGATCCCTGCCATGCTTTCCAACGCTTCCCTGCTGTGCCTCACGGCACATCCATGCCGCGCCTTCCGGCGCATCGATGCTGTGCCTTTCGGCGCTTCCCTGCGCTTCGGCTCGGGGTGGGCGCGCGGGGCGGCGGGGCGTCCGGGGTGGCTTTGGGGATCGGGGCGTAGCGGGCTCGCGGGCAGGGGAGCGCCTGTGGGGTGGCATGGGAGTGGGCGGGGCCACGGCAGGGGAGTGGGCGGAGCCTACGGCGGGGGGGGCCGCGGCAGGGTGTGGGTTCGGGATTTACCGGGGAATTCAACGAGGCTGCGCCTTCCGGCCCTTTTCTGCCAGCCCTGCGGCCTATCTCTGCTGCGCTCTGTGGCGCTCCCATGCTCTATGCCTGCGGCACATCCATACCGCGCCTTTCGGCGCTTCCGTGCTAAGTTTCCGGGGTCTCCCCGTTGAGGTGCCGGTGTTTCCGCGGCTTTCGGTTTCAGGGTTGGTGTGGACGATGGTCCGTGGATTTTGGCGGGGGGCGCAGGAGGGGCGTCGCAGGCGTGCGGGCAGGGGAACGCTCGGGGCGTGGCAGGGAAGTGGGCGGGGCCCACGGCAGGGGAGTGGGTGAAAGCCTTTAGCCGCCCGTTCGCACGACCCGAAATCCTCTTGCCTCGAGGAGGGGAGGGAGCGTTTCGGTTCGGTCGCCCTGGAGGAAGAGGGCGCCTGCGCTGGGGTCGGTGCTGCCGCCGCAGCCAAGGGTGTGTTTCAGCTCGCGGAGAAGATTGCGGGCGTAGTCCTCGCGGCGAAGGTCCTCCGCGTGCAGGGCCGTGACCGTCTTGCCGCCTCGTCCGCGTACTTCGCGGCGCATGTCGAGACGGGGTCTCGGGCCGGGGCGTTTTGGGGTCGAGGTGGCCTGTGTCCCGGCTGGGTGGGTTACCGGTTCCGGTGGTGCTTCCGCACCTGTTTCGGGGTCCGGTCTACCGGGGACCCCGAGCGTCCCGTCATCCAGCCCGGCGAAGGGGTTGTCGGCTCCGAGGGGGGCACCACTGGCCTCAGTGGCGATCCGTTTGCGTCCGCGCGCCATGGTTAGGAAAGAATTGGCGAGGACTCAGGAGGAGGTTTCCGCCGGTTCGACCAGTTCCCAGCCCTCGTTGCGGAGGAGGGCTTCCGCCTTCTTGAATTTCATCTCCCGCACCTCGCCGTCCTTGCGGATGCGGACGACATCGTTGCGACCGATCTTCGGCAACTCGCGGCGGACCGGCTGGACCGGCGCGGCCCGCTTGCGGACGGCTGGGGCGGGTGGTGCGCTGCGGGCGCGCTCGGTAGCGGTGGCGACGGCGGAGGCGGCCTGCTCCCGATCGACGGGGGGAGTTGGTTGTCCGGCCCCGACGGCAGCGGCAAAGGCGTTGCCCTCGCTGGGATCGGTGGGTCCGGTGGCGCGGGACTGGCCCTGCAAGGTGCTGAGCATCCGCTGGAAGGCCTGAAGATTGGTGGCGGTGCGGAACATGGCCCCGCAGATCTCGTTACGGAGATTGGCCATGAGCTCCTCGAAGTAGCGGTAGGCCTCGCTTTTGTACTCGTTGAGGGGGTCCTTTTGTCCGTAGCTGCGCAGGCTCACGCTCCGGTTCAGTTCCTCCATTTCGGTGAGGTGGTCCTGCCAGAGCCGGTCGATTGAGCGAATGACCACGTAGCGGGCGAGGCGGCGCAGCTCCCCCTCCTCCTCAAGGTCGACCCGTTGGGCAAAGGCTCCGCGGATGGCTTCCATGAGGCGTTGGGCGAGAGCCTCGCGGTCGGCGAGGTCGAGGTCCCCCTCTTTCCAACCGATCGGGAAGTGCTGATTCAGCCAGTTCAGGAAGGACTCCGCCTCCTGGCTGAGCCCCTCCTCGCCCCGGTCCGCCTCGGAGAGGGGTTCGAGCCGCTCGCGCACCTCCTCCTCGATCATCTCGAAGGCAATGGTGGCGGGTTCTTCGGCGCGGATGGCGCCGTTGCGCAGCTCGTACACGATTTCCCGCTGCTTGTTGAGCACATCGTCGAACTGGAGGCGCCGTTTGCGGATCGAATAGTTGCGTTGTTCGATCTTCTTCTGGGCGTTCTCGATGGACCAGTTGAGGGTGGGGTGGGAGAGTTGTTCCTCGTCGGAGAAGGACTTCTCGAGGATTTTGGAGAGGGGGCCCTGGTTGGCGAAGAGCCGCATCAGGTCGTCTTCGAGGGAGACGTAGAACTTTGATTTCCCGGGATCCCCCTGCCGGGCGCAGCGGCCGCGCAGCTGGCGGTCGATCCGGCGGGACTCGTGACGTTCGGTACCGATCACGTAGAGGCCGCCCTTTTCCTGGATGCCCTCGCCCAGTTTGATGTCGGTTCCGCGGCCGGCCATGTTGGTGGCGATGGTCACGGCGGCGGGTTGCCCCGCCTGGGAAACGATCTCGGCCTCCTGCTCGTGGAACTTGGCGTTGAGCACGTTGTGCGCGATCCCGACCCGCTTGAGCATGCGGCTGAGCAGTTCGGAGGCCTCCACGGAGGCGGTCCCGACGAGGACCGGTTGGCCGCGACCGTGGGCCTCGCGGATGTCCTCGACCACCGCGTTGTACTTGCCGCGGCGGCTCTTGTAGACGATGTCGTCCTCGTCCACCCGTTGATTGGGCAGGTGAGTGGGGATGACCATGACATCGGCGCGGTAGATCTCGTTGAACTCGCTTGATTCGGTTTCGGCGGTCCCAGTCATCCCGGCAATTTTTTCGTAGAGCCGGAAAAAATTCTGGAGAGTCACGGAGGCGTAGGTCTTCGTCTCCTTCTCGATCTTCACGCCCTCCTTGGCCTCGACCGCCTGATGGAGGCCGTCACTCCAGCGGCGCCCGGGCATGAGGCGGCCGGTGTTCTCGTCGACGATCATGACCTTGCCCTCCTGGACGACGTACTCCCCGTCGCGCTCGTAGAGGCAGTAGGCGCGGAGGAGCTGGCTGATGCAGTGCATTTCCTCGCTGACTTTCTCGTAGCGCTCCTGAGCCTCCTGGCGGGCCTGCCTTTTCCTGTCGTCTTCCCACTCCTTGTTCCCGTCGATCTCCATGAAGAGGAGGGGCAGATCGGGGAGGACGAAGGCATCGGGGTCGTCCGGCTGGAGGAAGTTGCGCCCCTTCTCGGTGAGATCGGCCTGGTGCTGCTTTTCGTCGATGACGAAGTAGAGTTCCTCCTTGAGATGGTACCGGCGGGTCCGGTTCATGTCGTTGTTCATCTCGAGGTCGAACTTCTCGATCCTCTTGCGGGTGGCCGGTTCCTCCATGAGGCGGAGGAACTGCTTGTTCTTGGGGGCTCCCTCCTTGGCGAGGAAGAGGAGTTGGTCGACCTCCTCACTTTCGTCGCCGGCCTCCAGCCGCTTCTTCGCCTCGCCCACCTTCTCGTTGCAAAGCTTGTTCTGGGCGGCGACGAGCCGTTGGATCCCCGGCTTCAGCTCGGTGAAGGGCATCTGCCGGTCCTCCTGGGCCGGGCCGGAGATGATGAGGGGGGTACGGGCCTCGTCGATGAGGATGGAGTCCGCCTCGTCGATGATACAGAAGTAGTGGTCCCGCTGGACCTGGTCCTCGGCGCGGGTGGCCATGCCGTTGTCGCGGAGGTAATCGAATCCGAACTCGGAGGCGGTGCCGTAGGTGATGTCGGCCTCGTAGGCGGCCTTGCGGGAGGGGGGATCCATCCCGTTCTGCAGACAGCCGACGGTGATCCCGAGGAAGTCGTAGAGGATGCCCATCCATTCCGAGTCGCGGCGGGCGAGGTAGTCGTTAACCGTGGCGACCTGGCAGTTCCGCCCGCTGAGGGCGTTGAGGTAAAGGGGAAGGGTGGCGGTGAGCGTCTTGCCCTCTCCGGTGGCCATCTCGCAGATGTAGCCGCGGTGGAGGGCGATCCCGCCCATCAGCTGCACATCGAAGGGAACCATTTCCCAGGTGGTGGAGGTACCGCAGACCTCGTAGGTATTCCCGCAGAGACGGCGGGCGGCGTTCTTGGCGGTGGCGAAGGCCTCTGGGAGGAGATCGTCGAGGGATTCCCCCTGAGTGTGTCGCTCGCGGAACTCCACGGTTTTCGCCCGGAGCTTCTCCTCTGAGAGGGACTGCAGGCTCTCCTCGAGGCCATTGATGCGCTCGACGAGGGCGCGGCTCTTCCGGTGGAACTTCCGGTAGTGCCGACCGGCAAGGGATTTCAGGACCGTGGAAAACATCGTCAGGCAGCGGGGGTGGGATCGATGGTCCTCCGGGGAACCACCGGGCGGGCGAGGTCCTCGCGAAAGTACTCAACCGTGGATCGGAGGCCTTCCTCAAGGGCAATCTGTGGACGCCAGCCGAGGAGAGCTTCCGCCCGGGCGATGATCGGCTGGCGCTGGAGGGGGTCGTCTTCCGGAAGCGGACGGCGCTCGAGCGGCGAGGCGCTCCCGGTGATCGCGAGGATCCTTTCGGCGAGCTCGCGGATGGTGAACTCCCCCGGGTTGCCGAGGTTCACCGGTCCCGGCTCCTCCTCCTGGTCCATCATACGGAGGATCCCCTCCACGAGGTCGTCGACGTAGCAAAAGGACCGTGTCTGCGTACCCTCGCCGAAGAGGGTGAGGGGCTCGCCGCGGAGGGCCTGGACAATGAAGTTTGAGACCACCCGGCCGTCATCGGCGAGCATGCGGGGCCCGTAGGTGTTGAAGATGCGGACGACCCGGATGTCCACGCCGTTCTGGCGATGATAGTCGAAGAACAGGGTTTCCGCGCAGCGCTTGCCCTCGTCGTAGCAGGCGCGGGCCCCGATGGGGTTGACATTCCCCCGGTACTCCTCCGGCTGCGGGTGGATCTCCGGGTCGCCGTAAACCTCCGAGGTGGAGGCCTGGAGGATGCGGGCGCCCACCCGCTTGGCGAGCCCGAGGCTGTTGATCGCCCCCATCACCGAGGTTTTTACCGTCTTGATGGGATTGTGCTGGTAGTGGATCGGGGAGGCCGGACAGGCGAGGTTGTAAATCCGGTCGACCTCGTACTTGAAGGGATCGACGACATCGTGGCGCACCGTCTCGAAGAAGCGGTAGTCCCGCAGGTGTTCGATATTCCGCTTGCGGCCGGTGAAGTAGTTGTCGAGGCAGATGACCTCCTCGCCCCGTTGGAGGAGGCGTTCGCAGAGGTGGCTGCCGAGGAAACCGGCCCCGCCGGTGACGAGCGATCGCATACCGAGAGGAAACCCCGCCCGCGGTGTCATTTCAATCCCTCTCCCCGCGATTTCCGGGAATGGCTTCCCGGGGACCGCTTGCCTCGGGCGGGAAGGTGTGCACACCCTAGGGCCGTGATCAGTTCGGAGGAAACGAGAGGGTTGGCGAGTGCGGTGCTGGGCGGCGGTTGCTTCTGGTGCCTCGAGGCGGTTTTCGCGCGGCTCCCCGGGGTTTCCATGGTGGAGAACGGCTATGCCGGGGGCACGCAACCCTCTCCCTCCTACGAGGAGGTTTGCCGGGGCACCACCGGGCACGCCGAGGTGGTGCGGGTGCACTACGATCCGGAGGTGATTGCCTACCGGTCCCTCCTCGACTGGTTCTGGCGGGCGCATGACCCGACCACCTACCATCGGCAGGGGGCCGATGTCGGCCCGCAGTACCGCTCGATCCTGCTCTACGCGGACGACGAGCAGCGCCGGGAGGCCGTCGCTTCCCGGGAGAGGGCGGCCGAGCGTTTCGCCGATCCGATCGTGACCGAGATTGAGCCCCTCGGAGAGTTCTACCCCGCAGAGGCCGATCACCAGCGGTACTACGAGCGCCACGCCCGCGCTCCCTACTGCGCCTACGTGATCGCGCCCAAGCTCCGTCATCTCGGTCTCGACGGCTCTCCGTAGTGAATGCCTCGGCCCGACGCGTCGAGGCGGAGATTCTCGACGAGCTTCCTCCCGAGGACCCGGCAGCGCGGGCCAGCCGCCGCGATCTCCGGCTGCTCAATCGCTTCCTCGGCAACTGGGAGTGGACCCTTGGGCTCCTCCGGCGTCGTCTCCGGCCGCACCAGCGGATCGTGGAGCTGGGCGCGGGCGAGGGGGCGTGGGGACGCTATCTGTGGGGCCGTCGGGACCATCTTCCTCCCTTTGCCTATACCGGGGTCGACCGCAGCCCGCGCCCGGCGGGTTGGCCGGGCGCGTGGGACTGGGAGCAGCGCGACCTGCGGGAGGGCTGGGGGCGCGACGGTCCGCCGGACCTTCTCCTTGTCCACCTCCTCCTCCATCATTTCGAGGACGGGGAGCTGGCTGCTCTCGGGGAGCTCTTCCGCCCGGTTTCCCTCTGGGTGTTCTGCGAACCCCGCCGCGTCCGCTGGACCCGCACCAAGGATTTCCTGCTCCGGCTGGGTGGGGCCCATCCGGTCACCCGGCACGACGCCCGGGTAAGCGTGGCCGCCGGTTTCCGGGGAGAGGAACTACCCGAGCTGTTGGCGGCCGGCGATCCGGGGCGGCGGATGCGGGTGGAGGAGAGTCCGCGGGGGGCCTATCGACTGGAAGCATGGCGCGAGGAATCCGCATCGTAGGCGGGGGGCTCGCGGGTCTCTCCCTCGGAGTAGCCCTCCGGTCGCGGGGGGTCCCGGTCGAGTTGTGGGAGGCGGGCGCCCTGCCGCGGCACCGGGTGTGCGGCGAGTTCATCAGCGGGGTGCGTCCGGCCACCCTCGAGTTCCTGGGGATCGCCGACCTCCTCGCGGACGCGCATCGGCACGAGACCGTCGTCTGGTACCGTGGGGACGGGCACCGCTGCTACCGGGCCCGCCTGCCCCGACCCGCCCTCGGCATCTCCCGCCACGCCCTCGACGAGCGGATTGCCCGCCGCCTCGAGGATCTCGGGGGCGGGGTACGCCGGGAGGAGCGCTGGCGGGGCTCCCTCGACGAGCCGGGCAGTGTCCTTGGCACCGGTCGAAAGGCGGAGCGGGGCAGCCCGTGGATCGGCCTGAAGGTGCACGCGGAGGCGCCCCGGGAGCACCGGGAGGGGGACCTCGCCCTATTCCTGGGGGAAGGCGGTTATCTCGGGATGTCGGCGGTGGAGGGCGGCTGGTGGAACGCTTGCGGCCTCTTCCGGAAGCGGCCGGGGGTACGGGCGAGCAAGGAGGCACTCCTCGGCCGGTACGCCGAGGCGAGCGGGATCGAGGCGCTCGCCGGGGACCGCTTCCCGGCGGTGCGGGCAGGAAGTGGGGTCGGGGTATCCGCGCTCTCCTTCGCCTTGCCGGCACCTTCGCGGGACGGTCTCCTCCGGCTCGGGGATGCCTGGGGACTCATCCCGCCCTTCACCGGGAACGGCATGTCCATCGCTTTTGAATCGGCGGAGATCGCGGTGCTCCCCCTGCTCCGCTGGGCCGCCGGCGAGGAGGAGTGGGCCCGGGTGGTCACGGCGATTGAGGAGGCCCACCAGCGGCGTTTCCGGCGGCGCTTCCAGGTGGCCCGGATCCTCCACGGCTGGCTGCTTTCACCCCGTCGGCAGCGGTGGCTTCTCGCGGGGGCGCGCACGGGCCTGCTCCCGTTCCGAAGGCTTTTCGCATGGACGCACGATTGAGGCGGGGAGCGCTTGCATGCGGTTCCCTTGACTTCACGGGGACCCCGGGGAAGGCTCAGGTGGTGCTGTCTCCCTCCCTTGCAGTTGGCCCGGCATGACGAGCCCCCCGGAAGAGGACGCCCTGCCGGTGGTTCGGGATGTCGTCGAAGCGCTCGCGGAGCGTCAGGCCGAGGATGTCCTCGTGCTCGACTTGCGGGGGAAGTCTTCGGTCACGGACTATCTCGTCCTGGCCACCGGCAATTCCACTCCGCACCTGCGTGCCCTTTGCCGGGCGGCCGAGGAGGCGCTCGGCCGGAAGCCGGCCAAGCAGTCCCTGCGGGCGGAGGAGTGGGAGAGTGGCTGGGTGGTCGCCGACGGTATCGACGTGGTCGTGCACCTTTTTTCCGAGGAAATGCGCCGCCGTTTTCGCCTCGAACAGCTTTGGAAGGATGCCCCGGTCGTGGAGGTGGGAGCCGGTGCCTCCTTCCGCGACGAGGGCTGACTCCCGAGAGGACGGCCTCGTCGCGGGCCTGCCCCCGCGGGCCGGGGCACTAGCGGACGCTCTGTTCCACCCAGGCACGCACCTTGCGGGCGACCCTGCCAGCGAGGATGCTTTGCGACTGGTCGAGGGGACCCACGAAGGAACCGGAATCCGCGAAGACGGGTTCCCGCACCCGTACTTCGGTCTCCCGGGTGGTTCCGGTGGCGGGATGCTCGAGGCGGGCGCGGACCGTCAGCTCGGTTTCCGCCGAGGAGGGGATTCCCGTGTCATCGGATTCGAAGGAAAGGGGCGCCTCCTGGTAGTCGGTGAGCACCAGGGCGAGGGTGCGGTCGGCTTCGCCCGGCCTCGTCACCAGCCGGACCGTGCGACTGCGAAGGAGATCCTCCCGCACGCGTTCCTGCACCACGGGAGCAAAGCCGGGCAGGTAGGCCTCGTTGCGCACCGGGAGGAGGGCGACCGCCACCCGGTCTTCCGGTTCCACGCGCACGCTCTCGTAGCCGGTGCATCCGACCAGTACGAGCAGGCAAGCGAGGGCGAGGGTCCGGGACAGATTCATTCCACCTGGCCGAGGTCCGGCCGGATCCGCCATTCCTCCCAGCGGGCCTCGAAATAGGCCTCGACCTGTTTCTTGAGGCGCTCGGTCTTCAGTCGGAACTTGGACCGCGGACGGCGCTCGCCCGCCTCGATCCGCTCAATTCGTTCCCGCGCGAGGGCGGCGGCCTCGGTGTCCGGGGCTACGGTGATGGCCTCGTTGTAGAAGACCTCGGCCGCCTCCGTCTCCCCCCGGTCCACGTAGTAGAATTCCCCGAGGAGTAATTTGCTCCCCGCGTAGATTTCGCTGACCTCCCGCAGGCTCGTCTCCGCCTCGGGGACGAAGCGACTTTCCGGGAAGAGGATGAGGAAGTCCTCAAAGTAGCTCATGGCTTCGAGGGTGGTCCCCTGGTCGTACTGCGATCCCTGGATGAGGCCGGCGAAGAGCTGGCCCATACTGAAATAGGCGGTCGGGATGACCTCGCTGCCCGGGTAGCGGTTGATGAGCCGGTCGAGTGCGTCGATCGCCATCTCCGTATCGTTTTCCCGTTGGGCGATCAGGGCGATGTTGTAAAGGGCCTGGGGGGCCAGCTCGGAGTAGGGGGCGTTCTGGAGGACCTTCTCGAAGAGGTCCATGGCGGTCCGGGGTTGGTAGAGGCCGGGCAGCAGCCGCCGGAGGCCGGTCGGTTCCTTCCCGACGAACGAGGCCGCGAGGGAGTATTGCAGCTCGATGACCCGGTCGAAGCGTTCATAGCTGGGGTAGCGCTGGACGAGCCGCTGGGTCGTCTGGAAGGCATCCTTCGGCTTTCCCTGTCCGCGCTCGTAGGCGGAGATGAGCAGGAGGGCATCCGGGGCGAAGATGGTGTTGGAGTAGTCCCGGGCGATCTCCTCGAGGGTCTCCACGGCCTTACCGACCTGGCCCTCCCGCCGGAAGGCGACAGCCTTGTCGAACAGCTCGTTGGCGGTGGCCACCTCCTCGGGGGTGGGCGGCGCGTAGTTGACCTCCGGCTCGGAGGAGAACCAGTCGAGGATTCCGGCGGCGGGGACGACCGGGAGGAGGGCGAGGCAGAGTCCGAGAAGGGCGTGGCGGAGCTTCATGAAAGGGGTTCCCAGTGGAGGAGGGTCGATCCCCAGGTGAGCCCGGCCCCGAAAGCGATGAGGAGGAGGGGACCCGGCTGGGATAGCTTGCCGGCGCGGATCGCCTCGTCGAAGGCAAGCGGGACCGAGGCGGCCGAGGTGTTGCCGTAGAGGTGGACGTTGTTCGGGAAGAGGGTGAGAGGCAGTTTGAGGTACTGGGCGACGCTCTCGATGATCCGGATGTTCGCCTGGTGGGGGATGATCCCGACGAGGTCCTGCGGGGAGACCCCCGCCTCTTCGAGGACTCGCTCGGCGGAGGCTACCATCGCCCGGACCGCCAACTTGAAGACCTCGCGCCCGTTCATCTTCAGGAAGTGCTGCCGACCCTCGAGGGAGTGGGGAGAGGCGGGGACCCGCGAACCTCCTGCCGGCATGTGGATCAAGCCCGAATTGACCCCATCCGACCCGAGGTCGGTGGCGAGGATGTGGCCGCCGGGCCCTTCCTCGCCCCGGGTCAGCACGATCGCGCCGGCACCGTCGCCGAAGAGGACACAGGTCGACCGGTCGGTCCAATCGAGGATGGCGCTGAGTTTTTCCGCACCGACGAGGAGGACATTCCGGTACTTCCGGCTGGCGGCGAGCAGACCCCGGGCGGACTCAAGACCGTAGACAAAGCCAGAGCAGGCGGCATCGACATCGAAGGCGGGGATGCCGCGGCGGAGCCCGAGGAGGCTCTGTACGAGGCAGGCGGTGGAGGGGAAGAGCATGTCCGGGGTCAGCGTGCACACGATGACCGCGTCGATGTCCTCCGGGCCGAGCCCGGCCATTTCCATGGCGGCGCGGGCGGCGGGAACGGCCAAGTCACTGGTGGCCTCGTCCTCGGCGGCGATCCGGCGCTCACGGATTCCGGTGCGGGTGACGATCCACTCGTCGGTTGTGTCCACGATCCCGGTGAGATCCTCGTTCCGGAGGACGCGGGAGGGAGCGTACGATCCGGTACCGCGGATCACGGTGGGAACACCGTCCATAACCATAGCCGGAGGCTGGCGATCCCCTACGAGCGGGCCAACTCCTTTTCGCTGACGGTGGAGTCTTGGGCGGTGCGTTTGAGGCCCTCGGCAATCTCCGCACGCATGCGTTCGGTCATGTCCGCCCGGAGGGCGGCGGCGGCGACATTGAGGGCCCCGGCGATGGAGTGCCGGTCGGAGGAGCCGTGGGCCTTCAGAATCGGGGCCTGCAGTCCGAGGAGGGGGGCACCGCCGTACTGGGCGGGGTCGAGTTCCTTGCGGATTTCCTTGAAGGCACCCATGGAGAGCAGGGCCCCGAGGCGGCGTGGCCAGGTGGCGGAAAGCTCGTCCTTGAGGTAGCCGACGAGCATCTTGAAAAGGGACTCACAGACTTTGAGGACGACGTTCCCGGTAAAACCATCGCAGACGACCACGTCGACCGGGTCCTCAAAGACCTGGAAGCCCTCGATGAGTCCACGGTAGTCGATGATGCCGTCGATCTGCTTGAGCCGGCGGTGGGCCTCCTGCACGCGGGCGCTGCCCTTTCCCTCCTCCGTGCCGATGGTGAGCAGCCCGACGGAGGGATTGGCCCGCCCGAGAACGACGCGGGCATAGTTCGAGCCGAGGATCGCGTTCTGCGACATCTGCAGGGCGGTGGGCTCGGGGTTGGCCCCGGCGTCGAGGAGGATGAAGCGGCTGGACCGGGTCGGGATGATCGTGGCGAGGGCGGGTCGGTCGACCCCGGAAAGCCTCCGGACGAGGAGAGTGCCCCCGGCCATGAGGCTGCCGGTGTTGCCACAACTGAGGAGGGCGTCCGCCGTACCGTCCCGGACCATGGAGAGCGCCTGCACCATGGAGGAGTTCCGCTTCTTCTTGATGCTCACGAGGGGCTTCTCGTCCATACCGATGACCTCTTCGGCGTGGACCACGGCCACCCGTGGATGATCGCGAAGACCCGCCTCGATGAGACCCTCGTCCAGCTCCGGCCCACCCCCGATCACACGGAAGTGGCAGGAGCAGAGGCCGGGATCGTCAGGCTCCCGGAGTACCTCGGCAACGCCTTGCAGCACCTCCGCGGGGCCGCGGTCGCTGCCCATCGCATCCACCGCAATCGTGGGAGGATGCTCCGCCGTCGCCATAGCTGTCCGCACGATCGGCGGTTACCGCCGCGCTCTCAATCCTCGGTCTCGAGGACCTCGCGTCCGCGGTACATGCCGTTGGACGGGTTGACGCGGTGGGGGACGAAGGCGGAGCCGTCGGTCGGGTCCTTGGAGACCTGGGGCGCGCGGAAGCGCTGGGCGCCCCGGCGCGTGCGGCTGCGCTGCTTGGATTGCTTTCGCTTGGGTTGGGCCATGATGGTACAAGTTGAGGAGGGTGGCCGAAGGGCCGAAACGAGGAGGAAAGACCCCGGGAAGCCGGCTTGTCAACGATGCACGGGGCAGTCGTCCCCAGCGGGGTCGGCGACCTCGAGATGGACACCGAGCAAGGCCTCCAGGCGGGTGCGAAGGGAGAGGAAGAGGGATTCGGGATCGAGTCCCTCGGCGGCCCGCAGGACCTTGTCGGAATCGCCGTGGTCGATGTAGCGGTCGGGCCAGCCGATGCGCTCGACCGGCCGACTTGCTCCCGCGTCGGCGAGTGTCTCGAGGAGGGCGGAGCCGAAGCCCCCGGTGCGCACGTGATCTTCGAGCGTCACGAAAAGGCGGGCCTCTGTCGCCTGGGCGGCGAGCAGTTCCCGGTCGAGGGGTTTGGCGAAGCGGGCGTTGACCACGCCCACGCTGGCCCCGGTCACCTCGGCTAGCCGGGAGGCGAGAATTTCCGCCTCCGCGACAAGGGGCCCGAGCGCCCAGATCTGGACCTCGCGACCCTCCCGGCGCACCTCGGCGCGACCGACCGGGAGGAGGGTGGGCTCTTCCTTGACCGGGACGCCTGCAGCGGCCCCGCGGGGATAGCGGATGAAGGCGGGCCCGTCGATTTGCAGGCCGGTGTGGACCATGTCGGCCAGCTCGTCCTCATCGGCGGGCTGCATGACCACGGTGTTCGGGATGCAGCGGAGGTAGGCAATGTCGAAGAGGCCGTGGTGGGTGGGCCCATCGTTCGGGGAGAGGCCGGCGCGGTCCATTCCGAAGAGCACGGGAAGATTCTGCAGGCAGATGTCGTGCACAAGGGGATCGTAGGCCCGCTGCAGGAAGGTCGAGTAGATTGCGCAAACGGGGTGCATGCCCCGCGTGGCCATGCCGGCGGCGAAGAGGACAGCGTGTTCCTCGGCGATTCCCACATCGTAGTAGCGGTCGGGCAACTGGTCCCGCAGTTTGTTCAGCCCCGTCCCGCTGGGCATGGCCGCAGTGATCCCGACGATGTCCTCGCGGCGGCGGCAGGCCTCTACCACAGCGTCTCCGAAGACGTCCTGGTACTTCGGGGGGGTTCCCGGCTTGCCGGGGAGCGGGGCGCCGGTCTTCGGATCGAAGGGGGAGATCCCGTGGAACTTCTCGGGCTGGGCGAGGGCGGCCTCGCTCCCCTTGCCCTTTTGCGTGATCACGTGGAGAACGAGGGGCTCCGGGGCATTGCGGGCGAAGGCGAGGTACTGCTCGAGTTCGGCGAGGTTGTGCCCGTCGATCGGGCCGATGTAGCGGATCCCGAAATTCTCGAAGATGGAGGAGGAGGTGAGGAAGTCCTTGGTCTCCCGTTTCCACTTGGAGCCCAGCCGGATGAGGGCGTCGCCCCCGGGCACCTTCTGGAGGAAGGACTCGAGGTCGTCGTTGATCCGGTTGTAGAAGGGAGTGGTGATGAGCTCGTTGAAATAGCGGGAGAGGGCACCCACATTGCGGTCGATGGACCACTCGTTGTCGTTGAGGATGACGACCAGCCGACCGGTCGCTTCGGAGATGTTATTAAGGGCCTCGAGGGTAATCCCGCAGGTGAATCCGGCGTCGCCGACCACCGCGACCACGTGGTTGTCGCCCCCCTGCTGGTCGCGGGCCGCGGCCATGCCGAGGGCCGCGGAGAGGGCCGTGCCGGCGTGGCCCGCTCCGTAGGCATCGTGTTCGCTTTCGCTGCGGGCGAGAAAGCCGCTGTAACCTCCGCTCTTGCGGATGCGGTCGAACGCTTGGTCGTTGCGGCCGGTGAGCAGCTTGTGCACGTAACCCTGATGAGAGACGTCGAACACGAACTGGTCACGTGGGGTCTCAAAAATCCGGTGGAGGGCGAGGGTTAACTCCACGACGCCGAGATTCGGGCCGATGTGGCCTCCGTTCACAGCGGTCACTTCGATCAATCGCTCGCGGATCTCCCCGGCGAGAGCTTCGACCTGGGGCGGCGAGAGGTCCCGAACGTCCTCCGGTCCGCGGATCCCGGGGAGAATCGGGCCCTCACTCATCGTTGTTTCCCCCTGTTTCAGGATCCTCCCATGTCTCCAGATCCATGTCGCTGCCCGCCCGAACTTTCTCGATGCGCAGGGAGGCTTCCTGCAGCCGTTCCTGGCAAACCTGCAGCATCCGCATCCCCTCCTCGTAGTCGCGCACCAATTCGTCGAGCGGAGATTCCTCCTGCTCGAGCCGGTGCACAATCGTCTCGAGTCGCTCGTAGGCCTTCTCGTAGGCGAGCACTTCGTCGGTTTCCGTGGAGGACATAATTGAACAGGCTGCCAGAGTGGGACGGTGTCTGCAACCCCGTGAAGATGAGGGAATCCGGCACTCGTGCAAGGCGAGGGGCCCGCTTTCCCGGGAACGGCTGTTCCCCCTTGCCAAACGGGACGGGAGTGCTCTCGTTCGAAGAAGTGACCCTTCCCCTGCTGGCCGTTCTTCTCCTCCTTTCCTTGCGGGCCTCCTTCGACGATTACCTCGAGCGCCTGAACAGCGAGCATGTGCGCGCCCATCGCGGGCATCTGCCGGCGGTGTTCCGGGGAATCTTCGACCGGGCGACCTACGCGCGCGCCAATGACTACACGCTCGCCCGCTCCCGCCTGCATCGCCTTGAGACTCTCGTGGAGAGCGCGCTGCTCGCCGCCGCCCTCGTCTTCGGTCTGTTTCCCCTCGTCTACGAGTGGCTTTCCTCCTGGCTGGGCTATGGGGTATGGGGACAGGCCGTGGTACTCCTTGCCCTCCTGCTGCTTCTCTCCCTGCCCGGCCTGCCTTTTTCGTGGTATGGGCGTTTTCGCCTGGAGGAGGCCTACGGTTTCAACCGCAGCTCGCTCGGCCTCTGGTGGAGCGATAAGTTGAAGGGGCTTGTCCTCGCCTTCCTCCTCGGGGTGCCCCTCCTCGCCCTGATCCTCTCGATCGTGGTGACTTTTCCCGAGAGTTGGTGGATCTTCGCGTTCGCGGCCGTGTTCGGGGTGCAGATCCTCCTGCTGATTCTCTACCCGATCCTCATCGTTCCCCTCTTCAACCGACTGCGTCCCCTGGAGCAGGGAGAGCTGAAGGATCGGCTCATGGCCCTGGCGGACCGGACCGGATTTCACGCGAAGACCATCCAGGTAATGGACGGCAGCAAGCGTTCGGGTCATTCCAACGCCTTCTTTACAGGGTTTGGCCGGTTCCGCCGGATTGTGCTCTTCGACACTTTGCTCGACCAGCTCCGGCCGGAGGAGATCGAGGCGGTGCTCGCCCACGAGATCGGGCACTACCGTTGTGGACACATCCCCAAGCGGATCGCGCTCTCCGCGATCAGCCTCGGGTTCACCTTCTTCTTCCTGCAGTGGCTGAGCGCGCAGGCATGGTTCACCGCCGGCTTCGGCTTTCTCGTCGATCCCGTCGAGCAGGGCTCGCTCGCCCGCATCGTTCCCGCCTTCTTCCTTTTCCTGGTCCTCTCGCCCCTCGTTTCCTTCTGGATGGAGCCGCTTTCGCACGCCCTCTCCCGGCGGCACGAGTACCAGGCCGATCGCTTTGCCCGCGAGGCCCTCGGCAGTCCCGGACCGCTCGTCTCCGCCCTGCGCACCCTCTACCGGGAAAACCTCGGCAACCTCGTTCCCCATCCCCTCTACAGCCGCTTCCATTACTCGCATCCCACCCTGCGGGAGCGCGAGCAAAGCCTGCGAGGGGAGGGCGGGGAGGAGGTGGCCGCTGCGGGGAGTTGAGAGCCATGAGCCTGCGGCCCCTCCCGTTCCTCCTCGCCGTTCTCTGCCTGTTGCTACAGGCGGAATCCGCGGCCGCCGCAGAGCCGGTCCGGCTCCGCGTAGCGACCTACAACCTCGAGAATTATCTCGTCCAGGACCGTTACTACGAGGGCGTCTGGCGGCCGGATTACCCGAAGCCGGAGCGGGAAAAGCAGGCTGTGCGGCGGGCTCTCCGGCGGATCGACGCCGACATCGTGGCCCTCCAGGAGATGGGCCGGGGACCCTTCCTGCGGGAGCTGCAGCGGGATCTCAGCGCGGAGGGTCTTGGCTACCCGTATGCGGTGCTTCTGCGGGGCGCCCCCGACCGGGTCCGCCACCTCGCGGTGCTCTCCCGTGTCGAGCCTCTCGAGGTTCTCCACCACACGGACCTCGACTTCAAGTACCTTGACGATGCGGAGGGCAATGAGCGTCGGCTGCGGGTCAAGCGCGGCCTTCTCGAGATCGTCTTTCCGGTGCCCGGCGGCCAGGGGGACACCTGGAGCCTCTTTGTCCTTCACCTGAAGAGCCGCTGGTCCGAGGAGCCGGACGACCCGGAGGCGGAGATGCGACGCACCCGGGAGGCTCGCGCTGCCCGCAATCGGATTCTCGAGCGCTATCCGGAGGGCCATGGACTCTACCTGATTGCCGGGGACCTGAACGCCTCCCCCGACGAGGCCCCTCTCCGCCGGCTTCGCAAACGGGGGGACGTCATCATCAGTGTTCCGGTTCCTGCCCACGATACCCGCCGGGAAACGTGGACCTACTATTATGCGAAGAAGGCGGTGTACCGCCGTGTAGACTATTTCCTGGCCAGCCCGGAGCTGGCCGACCGGATCCCGACCGGAAGGGCCCGTATTTTTGACGCCCTCTTTGCCCGGGAGGCGAGCGATCACCGCCCGCTCTCTCTCGAGCTTGTCTTCCCCGAGAATCCCTAACGGTGGACGGCTGGAGTTCCGTCCTGGCGTTGGGATCGGCAAAGGGGCGCTTCGACGGCTTCTGTGCAAGGGAACGCGTGCGCGGCCCCCGGATGCGGTGGGCGCACGGGCAGGACACTAGCCGGGCGGAGCAAACCGATCGAGCGGCGCTGGTCCCGCTGGAAGAATCGCGGTGACCGTCGCGGGCGGATCCTTTGGACGGGCGGTTTGCGGAGTGGGTCGATCGAGCTGCGGGGGAACTCAGTGGGCTGGCACCGGGCCTTGTTGCGGATCGCGTCGTTGGTGCAAGCGAAGGAGATCCTCGGTCCTCTCGACTACCTCGGGTGGAACGATGGCCCGAACGCCGACGGGAGATCCGCTGCGACGGGCTGCACGTGGGGGCTGCGCGTGGCGGTGGTCCCCCGCTCGGTTGCTGGCTGTGGTCAGCCAAATCGTGCCGTCGAGGGGGGCCGGGTGTCCCCCGCGGGAGTCGGAGGTTGTCTGCGCAGTCCTGGTGATGGCCGGCCTGGAGGCGTTTTTCCTCCGCCACCTCCCTTGCGGGAGCGGCTTTCGCCGGACGGTGCCCGGCGGGGAAGGCGGCGGGCACCGGTCCCCCTCTCGGTGGCCCACCGGGGGAACGAATTTGATGACTCGGTCGCTCTGCGGTTTCAGACGACAAGGAGTCATCCGCGGACGGGCAACCGCAGGAAGAGGATTGCGCGATGTGGCGGTCGCGCGGACCGGATTCGAGGAGCCGTCCACGCAGACGATTGCGGCCGGCGCTGAAAGTACGGAGTGCCGCGCGGATCGGGAACGGGATGCCCCGCCGACAGGGTGGGCAAGCCGGAAGAGTAAGGGTTCAACGCCCTCCGGAGGCGCTCCCTTTGCCATCCGTGGCAGCGTTGTCCCGGAAAGCTGCGCGCCTGTCGGGACAACGCGATCGCCGGACCCGAGCGCTTGTTTCGGCTTTCTTGCTTCTTCCCGATCTTCCCGAACGAGGCGTCACCGTAGTACACCGCCGGACAAGCCGGGCTCGAAGGGGACGTACGGACCGACCTGACCGCAAAAACCGCCCTCCGCGTCCCTCGCCCATTGCTTGGGCGAAACTTCAACACCTTTCGCGATCGGTTGGCTCGGGAGGTTCTTCCGCAGGGCAGGAATTCCACCGAGAACAGCCGGCCCCGATGAATCTCTCTCGCATCCAAGTGCCCGCTTCCCACCCCCAACCTCCCGAATGCCGGCCACAACGGTGTCGTGCCAAACGCCACGCACTCAGGAGATCGACAGTGCTCTTTAGAACCGTGGACCCCGACCGGACGTCCGGAATGCGGGCACGGGAGGTCCGGGAACGTTGGGAGACCGGGGATACCGACCGTTCCCGGCTCCCCAATGCAATGCCACGGGAATTCCGGGATCCCGCTCCCAGGAGCGCAGCCGCTCCACGGGACGAGAGTCTTGGCTGGAAGGCTCCGCCCTATCCGACCCGCCACCCTCCCACCGCCAAGATTCCCCACCCCCCTTGCCCACATCTCCTCTCCAACGACGACCTTTACCCGGATGGCCGACATATAATGACAGGCTTTACATCCGCTTGACTTAGAGGGTGGGTGGTGTTGGGGTGGGGTGTATGCGACGGCGGCGGTACAAGTTGAAGGGGGAGGGGTACTACTATTTGCGGGGGGAGTTGTTGGGGGAGTTTCGGTTGGGG
>CAJXLM010000046.1 GCA_913056175.1 uncultured Opitutia bacterium
GGCCGGGCTCCGCCCCGCGAGATCGAGGAGGCGATGGCCCGACGGGTGATCGCCGGCTCCGAGGCCTACGTGCGCCGCCACCGCGCCCGCTGGGCCGGCGCACCTCGGGCGGTCCCCGTCGAGGAGGTCGACATCCCCCTCTGGGGGGCGCAGCCCTGGCGGCGGACGATGCTGAAGTAACGGCTTCGGGGTCTCGGGTTTCCTGGGTCTTCCGGTGGTTCCGGGGGTTCGGGGTGTCTTGAGGGATCCGGGGCATTGCGGACTCGCGGGCAGGGGAGCACCTGCGGCGCGGCAGGGGATGGGTTCGGGTTTTTGCGGGGAATTCAATCTGGCTGCGCCTTGCAGCGTTTCTCTGGCGGGCCTTCCGGCAGAACCCTGCCGCGCTTTCCCGCGCTTCTACGCTGTGCCTCACGGCATATCCAGGCGGCGCCTTCCAGCGCTCTCATGCCGTGCCCCCGGCCCATCCATGCAGCGCCTTTGGCGCTTCCCTTCCCTTCGGTCCGGGAAAGGTGGCGGGGGTGGTGGCGCGGGGCGGCGGGAGTCCCGGAAGTCCCGGGGGGGTTCGGGGGGTCTTGGGCATCCGGGGCATTGCGGGCTCGCGGGCAGGGGAACGCCTGTGGCATGGCATGGGAGTGGGCGGGGTCCACGGCAGGGGAGCGGGCGGAGGCCCGCGGCAGGGGGTGGGCGGGGGCATGCGGCATGCGGTGGGTTCGGGTTTTTTCGGGGAATTCAAACCAGACTGCGCCTTGCGGCGTTTCTCTGGCGGGTCTTCCGGCAGAACCCTGCCGGGCTTTCCAGCGCTTCTACGCTGTGCCTCACGGCATATCCAGGCGGCGCCTCCCGGCGCTCTCATGCCGTGCCCCCGGCCCATCCATGCCGCGCCTTTGGCGCTTCCCTTCCCTTCGGTCCGGGGAAGGTGGCGGGGGTGGTGGCGCGGTGCGGCGGGAGTCCCGGAAATCACGGGGGGGTCAGGGGGTCTTGGGCATCCGGGGCGTTACGGGCTTGCGGGCAGGGGAACGCCTGCGGCGTGGCAGGGGAGTGGGCGGGGGCCCGCGGCAGGGCTTGGGTTCGTGTTTTTGCGGGAAATTCGACCAGACTGCGCCTTCCGGCGATTCTCTGCCGGGCCTCCCGGCAGATCCCTGCCGCGCTTTCCAGCGCCTCCCTGCAGTGCCCCCGGCCCATTGATGCTGGCCCTTCCGACGCCCCCCGGTTGCACCTCCGGCACATCCCTGCCGCGCCTTGGGCGCTCCCCAGTGGGGACGAGGGCGTCGCGTGCGGTGCTCCATTCCCGCCTTGCGCCTTTGGCCCTTTGCGGGAAGGAAGGGCGCGAGCGGTGGCAACGCTTCCCTTGAATCCCCAATGCGCATGGTCCGTTGGCAACTCCTCCTTCCCCTCGTCCTTCTCCTGCCCGCGTCCGCGGGCGGACAGGATGTCTTCGGGCAGCGCCTGCGGGTCGGCGTGGTGGAGAACGCCCTGCCCTGCTCGGACTACGAGAAGGGCTTTGCGCGCGGGAGCGCGGTGGAGCTCTGGGAACTCGTTGCCAGTTCCTCGGGGCTGTTCTTCGACTTCGTCCCGGTGGCCACTCCCAACGAGGCGGTGGAGAAGGCCGCGGACGGCCGGATCGATGTCGCGGTCTCGTGCCTGAACATCATTCCCGCCCGACTCGCCCGGGTCGACTTCTCCATGCCCTACCAGGAGGACGGTCTCGCGCTGCTCGTGCGCAGGGACCGGGAGGATCTTGGTTCGACGATCCTCACCTTCGTCGCTGAGCCGATGATCCGGAACACCTTCCTGCTCCTGCTGGTCGGCTCCCTTCTCGTCGCACTGCTGCTCTGGCTGCTTTCCGGGGGCTTCGACCACCGCGACCTGCAGGGGCGGCGGCGGTGGCACACCTTCTTCAAGGGCTGGATGATGCTCGCGGTCGGCACGGGCATCTACAAGTTGGGTGCCCCTCCCCCGAGCATGGCGCTCGTCGCCCTCTCGAACTTCTTCCGCCTGATCCTCCTCTCCATTTTCGTGGGAACCGCCACGAACCTCCTCCTCCAGTCCCGCAGTCCGATGGACGCAGCCGACGAGGTCACCCTGCGGCAGGCCCTGCAGGAGCGAATCGGGGTCGACGCTGACACCATCAGCGAGGACTGGCTGGAGATCCGTGCCCGGCAAATGCTCCCGGGCCATGCCGACCTCGACCGACTCATCCAGTCGGCCACCGGAGACCGGGAGCTGCTCGCGCTCCTCGAGGAGGGCAAGGTGCACGCGATCCTCGCGGATACCAACCGCATCCGTTATCTCTGGCGATTGTTGCCCGACCCGGAGGACTACCAGATCCAGGCCCGCACCTACAACCGCACCCCGCAGAGCTTCATCTTCGGCCGGGATCTCCCCAACTCCACCCGCAAATCGATCGATATCAACCTCTCCGCCCGCCGTTTTGACGGCGAGGCCCGCGCCATCGTCCAGCGCTGGTCTCCCTAACCCGCGAGCGTTTCACCCGCGCCCCCTCCCCTTCCACCTCCCTCCCCGCGGATTCTCCAAGGGGGAAAAGACCCGGAGGCCGCTTCCGCCGGATTCCGGCTTTCCCGCGGGCCGTGGCGACGGACTCCACCGGATCCCCGTGGCGCCGGGCCGACCCGGTGGCCGCCCCGACCGAGCGACCCACTACCCCCGTGCCCAGTCAGGGGGACCGAACCTCCCCGCCGCCCGTTGGTTCCGGACCCTCGTTCCTCGTCTTCCCTGCCTCGCTCCCGGTCCCCCGGTGTTGCCAACCCACGCCGGCTGCGGTTGGCTGATGGGTTTCATGTCTTTCCGCGACACCCAGTACAGCTACACGACCCGCGCCCTCGAGCGCTGGGAAAAACGGGTGTTGCGGGATTGGGAGGCAGGGTTCGGAAAAAGCGCCCTCCAGCGGGGCCGCCGCTGGTACGCGGAAGGGCGCCTGGGGGGACTCGAGCTGGAGGAGAACTCACTCACGGTGACCGCCCGCCTCGACGACGGTGATCTCTACGCGATCATCGAATGGGAGGGACACGAGCCGGAGGTGCGCAACTCCCGCAACGATCCGGAACTCGGCCAGGCCCTTGCCGTTGCCGGCCTCTACCAATGCGAGGAGCTCCTTGCCGAGCGGCTGTCCCCACTGCCGGCCGAGAAAGACCCCGCCCGGCAGCCGCTTGCCGAGGACCCCTCCCCCCGCGGCGATGCGGAGTCTTCCTCCGGGGACCCCGAGGGCGCGGGGCCCGCCCCCGCCGCGCGCCCGGAGCTCCTCTTCTTCTTCCGGGCGGGTGCCCTCTGCTTCCGGCCGCCCCCCGAAAACGGGGTAGGCCCGGACCGTCAGCGGGAGCGCCTCATCCAGCTCTCCCACTTCGCCCGTCGCCACGGATTCCGCTTCCAGCGGGAGGGAGGGTTTTTCTCCCTCGAGGACTCCACCCGCTTCCTCCCTTTCCTCCGCGACGGGCTGGTCCACTGGCAGGAATCGTTCGTCATTCGCCAAACGGAGGAGGTCGAGTTGCTCGCCGCCGGCCAGCGCGAAGTCCGCCTGCGGGCCACCGTCCGCCGGGTCAACGGGAGCGGGCCCCTCCGCATGGACTGGTGGACCGACTTGGAGGGCGAGGCGCTCGCACCCGGAGAGATCGCCGAGCTGCTCCGCCAAGCCGACCGGCCCACCTTCCTGCGCGGCCGCGGGATGGTCCGCCTCGACGAGGAGGGCCTCCAGCTCACCCGCCAGCTCGAGCGGCACGGATCCCCCGCCACATTCGAGGAGCTCCCGCCCTACCTTTTTCTCAGCCTCTTTGCCACCCACGAAAACGCCTTCCGCCTCGATGCCTCCGCGCACGAGTGGCTGGAGAGCCTGCGGCAGCCCTCCGCGGATGCCCCCTTTCCCCTGCCGGATTTCCTCCGGCCCTACCAGCGGGAGGGAGTGGCCCACCTCGCCCACCTCTGCCACCACCAGTGCCATCCCCTCCTCGCCGACGAAATGGGCCTGGGTAAGACGGTACAGGTCCTCAGCCTTCTCCACGGAGACTGGCAGGAGCGCCCCCACCTGGTCGTCTGCCCCGCCAGCGTGGTCAGTGTCTGGCAGCGTGAGGCCGAGCGCTTTTTCCCCGAGCTGCCGGTGCGCGTCCTCCAGAGCGGATCCTCATGGGCCGGGGATCCCCACCCCGCCCTCTGGATCGCCAGCTACTCCCAGCTGCGACGTCACCGCCCCCAGATCACCGGACACCCCTTCCACTACGCGGTGCTCGACGAGGCCCAGCAGGTCAAGAACCCCGACGCGAAGGTCAGCCGGGCCTGTTTCGCCATCGAGGCCGACCACCGGGTCGCCCTCACCGGGACCCCCATCGAGAACAGCCAGCTCGATCTCTGGTCGATTTTCCGTTTCCTCATGCCGGACCTCCTCGGGTCCCGCACCCGTTTCCTCGAGGCTATGCAGCGGGACCCGTTGGCCCTGCAGGAGCGGATCCGCCTGCAGGCCGCACCCTTTCTCATTCGCCGCACCAAGCGGGAAGTCGCCCGCGAGCTCCCCGAGAAGGTCGAGACTGAGATCCTCTGCCCGCTGGGCGAGGCCCAGCAGAAGCTCTACCAACAGGTCGCCGGCACGCTCGTCCGCGAGTTTCGCGACCACGCCCCCACCCTCGCCGGCGGCGAGCGCTTCCATTTTCTCACTGCGCTCACCCGCCTCCGCCAGATCTGCTGCGACGCCCGCCTCCTCCCCCACGAGTTTCACGAAGCCGCCGGCCTCGCGCCGGAGGAGCTCACCGAGGCCGCCGCCAGCAGCAAGCTCGAGGCTCTCCGGGAACACCTCGGGGACATCCTCACCGACCGCCGCAAAGTCGTCCTCTTCAGCCAGTTCACCAGCCTCCTCGACCGCGCCGAGGCCTCCCTCGGGGAACACTTTCCCCACCTCGACCTGCACCGGCTCACCGGTGCCACCCGCGACCGCGAGGCCCCCGTGCGCGCGTTCCAGGAACACCGCGGCTCCGCCGTCCTCCTCGCCTCCCTCAAGGCTGGCGGCACCGG
Organism: uncultured Opitutia bacterium; assembly: GCA_913056175.1. Classification (GTDB taxonomy): domain Bacteria; phylum Verrucomicrobiota; class Verrucomicrobiia; order Opitutales; family Puniceicoccaceae; genus CAJXLM01. The sequence continues at coordinate 5,014 of CAJXLM010000046.1, forward strand.
GATCACCCTGCACGCCGCCGACTACGTCTTCCTCCTCGATCCCTGGTGGAACCCCGCCGCCGAACAGCAGGCCATTGACCGGGTCCACCGGATTGGGCAGAAGAAGACGGTGTTTGTCTACCGGCTCATCGCCCGCCAGACCATCGAGGCCAACATCCAGCGCCTCCAGCGCGAAAAGCTCGGCCTGTTCCGCTCCCTCGTCACCTCCGCCCAACCCCTGGAGGCCCTCGCCGAACACTTCGACTCTCTCGAGGCCCTCCTCCGCCCCGCGCGGGACACGGGCCTGTGAGGTAACTGTCCGCGGTCCCCGCGCGTCGACCCCAACCCCCAGAATTGCAAAAGTGATGCGACAAAAGACCCCAAAGAACCATGTGCATCGGCTCTGGGATGTAACTTTTGATGTAACTTTCGCCCCTCAGCGGACCCCCAATTTTCTTAAGTCCTTGAACTCGAACTCTTTCGAGAGGCTGGTGCCAGGGGGGAGATTTGAACTCCCGACCAAAGGCTTATGAGTCCTCTGCTCTACCACTGAGCTACCCTGGCCCAAAAGCAGAGGAGAAAAACCATCCACCCAGCCCCCGTCAATCCCTCTCCTCGACGGGACCGTGAGAACCGGAGACGAGCCGACTCGCCGGTCGGCGCTTTGACCCTCCTCCTCTCCGTTTCGCCGCACCCATGAACCCAGCAGGAGGGCTTCCTACGGGTGCGGAAGAGTGGATCCCTGGGGGGGACAGGGCAACCCCAGACCCTCAAGCCCTGACCTCAACGGCTCCGCCCGCCGGGTCTTCCGGAGCCGATACTTCCTCCTCCGGCTCCCGTTCCGGCGGCCGCTGGACCCGGAACATGAAGAGCGAAGCGAACAGGAGGGAAATTCCGCCCATCCAGAGGGCGTGGTCCGCGCCACCCAGCACATGGTGCACGATCCAGCTAACGCCGAGCGCGAGAACCAGTTGCGGCCCGGTGATGAAGATATTGAAGATCCCGAAGTAGACGCCCAACTTGTCCTCGGGGGCATAGTTGGCGAGAATCGAATAGGGCATCGACATGACTGAGGCCCACATGATTCCGACCCCAACCATAGAAGGGATGAGAAGCCACTTGTTGGTGACGAAGGCCGCCGAGAGCAAACCGAGACCGCCGAGGAACAGGCAGACGATGTGTACGGCACGCGGGTTGGCCCCCTTCAGCTTCGTGACAAACACGATCGAGACGACGAGGGCGACGATCGAGTAGAGGCTCATCATGAGTCCACCCCATTGGGTGCCATGCACATAGGCGGTCGTTTTCGGATCGAAGGCACCAAACACGTGATTCGCCACCGCCACGGTGAAATAAATGACAATCGTGAAGAAGCCGAACCAAGTAAAGAACTGCACCACCGCGAGCCGATGGAGATTGCGGTCCATACTGCGGAACGCCTTCCAGACCTCCGCAAACTGCTGACCCACCCCCTTGTGCTTGGCCGCCTCCGCCCGAATCCGGTCGAGATCGGGGGGCTTGGGCTCCTTGCCGAAGATAAGGGTCACGATCGTCGTGACCACAAGGATGAGCGCGCCCAACCAGAACCCCAGATGCACGGACAGGGGAATGCCCGTCGAGGTGCGGTCGGAGATGTCGAAGACGTTGTGCAGCAACCACGGCAACGCCATCCCGATGGCCGCCCCGAGGTTGAACATCATCATCTGGATGCTGAAGGCGAGGGTGCGCTGCCGGTGGGGTACGATGTCCGCAATGAGCGCGCGGACCGGCTCCTGAGTGGTGTTGATCGAGAGGTCGAGTGCCCAGAGGAGGACCGCCGCCATCCAGACCGCGAAGGACATCGGCATAAAGACGAGCGCGAAGAAGGCGACAATCGTACCTGCCAGCATAAAGGGACGCCGGCGCCCGATCCGGGTCCAGGTCCGATCGCTGAGGTTGCCGATGAGCGGCTGCACGAGAAGACCGCTGATGGGGCCCGCCGCCCAGAGCACACCGAGGTTCGCGCTCGCCCCAAGGTATTGGTAAATGGGACTGATATTCGCGATCTGCAGGCCCATCGCCACCTGGACCCCCAGAGACACCATGGCGATCAACGCCAGCCTAAAATAGCCCTGCTCCTTGCGCTGTGGAACCTTTTGTTCGCCCGAATCAACCATCGCTGTGCATCGTAGCCATCTTGATCGAGAGCAGCAGGTAGATTGATTCCGGAACGGCGTAGGGCAACCCTAAAATCGGCACCCCGTCTTTTCCGAAAGGCCCCGCCCGGGGGTGAGGGTGAAAGCCGCCCCGCGCGCACGACCTCGTCGCTCCGCCACGCGCCCCCCGGTCCGCACCCCCGGCGAACCTCCCGGGTTCGCCTCCTGCCCTCACCCGCCCAACACTGCCCCTCCCGCACTCCCCGCAGCTCCCGATTCCCGTCGGCGCAAAGGCTCTGCGCCCGGTCGTAGCATCCCATCCGCCCTCTCCAATGAGCATTCCTTCCTTTCCCCGAAGTCACTCCCCTTCTCCATAGCTCGACGCCCCGCTCCCCCCATCCGCGGGGGCGCTCCCATCTCTTTCCCCCCTGCCCACCGATTCGTCGTTGGCCCGGGCGAGGCTGCTTGCTTGGTTGGGAGGATGCTGCAGGTGTCCGGCATCCACAAGGCCTTCGGGCCGCAGGTTCTCTTCGAGGACGCGACCTTCCACCTCGAATCCGGGGAACGGGCGGCCCTCGTCGGCCCGAACGGCGCGGGCAAGTCGACCCTGTTTTCCCTCCTGCTCGGCGAGGACGAGCCGGACGAGGGCCGGATCGTGCGGGAGAAAGGCATCCGCATCGGCCACCTGCCCCAGGAGACGGCGCCGCTGGGAGAGGAGACCGTGCTGGAGATCGCTGTGGGAGTCACCGCGGAGCACGCCGCCCTTCGCGCCCGTATCGGGGCGGCCGAGCGGGCCGGTCGGCTCGACGCGGACTACCACGAGGCGGTCGCCCGCTACAGCGAGATCGGAGGCTACGAGGTCGAGCCGCGGGCCCGGCGGATCCTCTCCGGGCTCGCCTTTCGCGAGTCCGACCACGACCGCCCCGCCGGGGAACTCAGCGGCGGCTGGGTGATGCGTGCCCACCTCGCCCGGCTCCTCACCGCCGAGCCGGACCTGCTCCTCCTCGACGAGCCCACCAACCACCTCGACCTCGAGAGCCTCCGCTGGTTCCAGGGCCACCTCCGCGGGTACCGCGGCACCCTCCTGCTCGTCAGCCACGACCGCGCCTTCCTCAACGCGGTCGTCGGCAAGATCCTCGAGGTCCGCCACCACCGGGTGCACCCCTACCGCGGGAACTACGACGACTACCTCGAGGAATCCGCCGCCCGCGACGCCCGCCAACTCGCCGCCCACCGCGCCCAGCAGCGCAAGGTGGAGCAGCTCGAGCGCTTCGTCGCCCGCTTCGGCGCCAAGGCCACCAAGGCCGCCCAGGCCAAGTCGAAGCAGAAGCAGCTCGACCGCATGGAGCGGATCGAAGCCCCCCTCGGCTCCGAAAAGACCGTCCGCATCCGCTTCCCCCAGCCTCCCCCCAGCGGGCAGAAGGTCATCACCCTCGAGGACGTCCACTTCGCCTACGGGGACCACTCCGTCTACCGAGGCATTGATTTTACTGCCGAGAAAGGGCAGCGCCTCGTCCTCATCGGACCGAACGGAGCGGGCAAGTCCACCCTCCTCAAGCTGCTCGCCGGCGTCCTCCAGCCCGACGCCGGCACCCGCGCCCTCGGCCACCAGGTCCGCTCCGGCTACTTCTCCCAGAGCCGCATCGACATGCTCGACCCCAGCCGCACCGTCCTCGAGGAAGTCATGGCCATCCGTCACCCCGTCCCCGAGCAGACCGCCCGCACCGTCCTCGGGTCCTTCCTTTTCCGCGGCGACGCCGTCTACAAGAAGGTCGCCGTCCTTTCCGGGGGCGAGAAAAGCCGGCTCGGGCTGGTCAAGCTCCTCCTCGATCCACCCAACCTCCTCCTCATGGACGAGCCCACCACCCACCTCGACATGGCCAGCATCGACGCCCTCGTCGACGCCCTCGGGGACTACACCGGTACCCTCCTCTTCATCAGCCACGACGTCTACTTCATCCGGCGGATCGCCCGCCGCGTGCTCCATGTCGACGCCGGACGGCTCACCGCGTTCGACGGGGACTACGACGCGTACCTCCACCAGCAGGAAGCCCGCGACGCCCGTGCCGCCCTTACCGACCGGCGAGCCGGAGGGACGACCGACGAGCCCGCTTCCCGGAAGCCGAGGGACTCCGCATCCGCTGTCCCGTCCGCCGCCGGGATCACCGCCCCCGCCGCCCCCGCGGCCGGCCCCAAGTCCCGCGAGCAGAAGCGGCAGGAGGCGGCCGCGCGCCGCCAGCGCGCCGCCCTCCGCGGCGAGGTGGAGCGTCTCGAGCAGGAGATCATCGCCCTCGAGGAGGAGCAGGCCGCCCTCACCCGCCAGCTGGAGGATCCCGACCTCTACGAATCCGATCCGGGCCGAGTAATGGAGTTGAACCGGGAGGTGGTCGCCACCAACGACCGCCTCGACGCGCTCAACGAGGCATGGCTCGCCGCCAGCGAGCGCCTCGAGTCCGCCTGAGCCCCCCGGCCCCGCGCGTCTCCCGACCCGGCGACCGGGCACCCGGGCCCCTCCTCCGGGATTGTTCTCGCCGTAGTCCCCTCCCATGGTGACCCCCATGGACGACCCCGCCAACCCCGTGATTTTCAACAACACCGTCCTCCGGGACGGCCACCAATCCCTCGCCGCCACCCGGATGACCACCGAGCAAATGCTCCCGGCGGCCCCCCTCCTCGACCAACTCGGCTTCGGTGCTCTCGAGACCTGGGGCGGGGCCACCATCGATGCGGGCCTGCGCTTCCTCGACGAGCATCCCTTCGACCGCCTCGACGCCCTCCGGGCGGCCGCCCCGGACACCCCGCACATGATGCTGCTGCGCGGGCAGAACATCGTGCAGTACAGCAATTTTCCGGACGATGTCGTCGAGGCCTTCGTGCGGGTTTCCGCCGACCACGGCATGGACATCTTCCGGATCTTCGACGCCCTCAACGACCCGCGGAACATGCGCTGTGCCATCGAAGCGGCCAAGGCCGCCGGCAAGCAGGCCCACGGCACCCTCTGCTACACCACCAGCCCCGTCCACACCCCGGAAACCTTCCTCCGGCTCGGGGAGGAACTCGCGGAAATGGGCTGCGACGCGATCGTCATCAAGGACATGGCGGGACTCATTCCCCCGCAGGCGGCCGCCGCCATCGTGGGCGGACTGAAGCGGCGACTCTCCATTCCCGTCTGGCTGCACACCCACGAAACCGCCGGCCTCGGGGCCTCCACCTACCTCGCCGGGATCGAGGCCGGGGTGGACGCCGTCGACACCTCCATCGTCCCCTTCGCCAACGGTACCGGCCAGCCGGACACCACCCGGATGATGGCCCTCCTCCAGGACCACCCGCGCGCGCCCGACTTCGACCGCCCGGAAAAGCGGGAACTCCTCCAGGAATTGCGGGAACACTTCGAGAAGGTCTACGCGGAACTCTCCGACTACACGAGCCACCGCAACGAGACCGTGGACAGCGACGCCCTCCTCTACCAGGTCCCCGGCGGGATGCTCAGCAACTTCCGCAACCAGCTCAAGGAACAGAACATGGCGGATCGGTTCGAGGAGGTCTTTGCGGAGATCCCGCGGGTGCGCGAGGCCCTCGGTTGGATTCCGCTCGTCACGCCGACCTCGCAGATCGTGGGCGTACAGGCGATGCTCAACATCAAGTTCGGCCGCTGGGAAAACTTCACCCCGCAAGCCATGGACATCGCCCTCGGCTACTACGGCCGGACCCCCGCCCCGGTCGACCCGGAGGTGCGCGCCCTCGCCGCCCGCAAGGCGGAGAAGGAACCCATCGAGGACCGCCCCGCCGACCGGCTCGAGCCCCGCATGGAAACCCTCGGCCGGGAGCTCCGCGAGCAGGGCCTGCCGGACACGACGGAAAACCGGGTCCTCCAGGCCATGTTCCCCCAGGCGCTCAACACCTACTGGGCCAAGCGGGCGGAAGAGAAGACCGCCCCCGCGGCCGAGGAGACCGCCAGTGCCGGCAGCGCCGACCTCGCCATCACCGTGCGGGGGCGCACCTACCGAGTGCACGTCGAGGAGCTGCCCGCCTGAGATCCTTGCCCGCGGCCGGCGGGCGGCAATCCGGAACGGGCCGGCCTCCAGCTCGCCTCGCGGACAACCCCAAGGCACCGAACTCCGTACAGGCTGCCCCACTCCGCCCGGAGCCGGACAGCGAGGGGCGGTCCCGCGGGTGCGCCCTTCAGATTCTTCGCAACCCGGCCATCTTTTCCCGCTCGGTCAGCACGACCCAAAGCGCGTGGACCATGCCGGGAAAGAAGACGAGCAGGGTGAGAAGCAGGTTCAGCCAGAAGACTCCCCGGAACCCCGCTACGAGAAAGACCGCGACCGGCGGCAGGAAGACCGCGAGGAGGATGAGGATCAGGCGCTCCATCGCCATAGGATTCCCCGCTCGCACCCCCCACGACAACCCCGAAATCCGGCCCCGCCCGTAGGAGCAACCCCGCCCCGCCCGCGGGACCGGCCCGCGACAAGCTCCCCTCCCGCCGCGACGGCCCTCCGGTTGTCGCCCCCCCCGCCGGTCACCACGCTCGGAGAGAAGCTTGCCAAGGGCCGGCGGCCCCCGGGAATACCGCTCACTCTCCTACGCCTGCGGGCCACCTACCGCCCGGCCCCGGCCGAGCAATGGGCGCCACTCGGAGCCGCCCCGGAACCAATGGCGAGGGCCGGCGGGGCGCTGTAGGGGTTCGGCGGGCCCGCCCACCAGAGGTCGAGGACGAGCACGAGCGCGACGAGCAGCACCGCGAGCAGGGCGAGGGTCTTCGCGGTCGGCCTCATCCGGCTTGCTCCAGTCCCAACCGCGGCCGCAGGCGGAGCCCGAGCCAGGCACCGGCGAAGGCCGCCGCCAGCCACACCCACCCGTGCAGGCTACCCGTCCCGATCCCGCTGAAGAAGGCGCCCACATTGCACCCGAAGGCGAGGCGGGCGGAATAGCCCAACCCGAAACCGGCCACCGCCACGGTCAGCCAGCCCCGGGCCCCCATCCGGGGAAAGGGTTCGTCGAGGCCACGGAAGAGCCCGACGAGGACAACCCCGAGGAGAATGCCGATGTTGGTCAGGGAGGTGACATCGGTGAGCACGCTGGCCTCGACACGGGCGGCGTGCACGGGCGCGCTCCAGAAGGCGGACCCCCCGAGGTCGAGGCCGAGGGCGTGGGCCCCCTTCGCTCCCCAGAGTCCGAGCCCGTAGACCACGCCCCACGGCTGCCCGGCCACCACGAGGTGGAGGAGGGCGAGCCCGGCGAGGAGGCCGGCGGCCAGCAGCAACCGCCGCGGCACCCGCCGCAGCTCGGGCGGGGCGAGGCGACGGAGGAGCAGGGCGAGTCCGCCGAGGGCCCCGAGGGTGACGACGAGCCCGCCGTAGGCCCCGAAGAGTCCGGTGGTGGTGAGCACGGGCAGCGTGCCCCACTCCACCCACCACTGCAGCCCGTACGCCCCGAGGAAGCTCCCCAGCACGAAAAAGGGCAGGGCCAGCACCCCCACCGCGTCCCCGGCCCCCGCATTCACGAGAGTGCCCGAGCCGCAGCCGAGCACGAGCTGCATGCAGATCCCGAAGACGAAGGCACCGAGGATCATCGCCCACCCGATCGGGGCATGCGCTCCGGCCAGCTCCCCGCCCCGCGCCGCCAGGAGGGGCAGGGCCACCACAGCGACAAGCCCGACGGCGAAGAGTTGGGCGACCAGCCCCCGCGGGTCCCGGCGGGTGATCATTCGCCGGATGGGCCCGGCGAAACCGAAACCGAGACCCTCAAGGAGCACGCCGAAGCCGAAACCGAGAAGGAGGAGCAGACCATAGCGGGCCCCCGCAAAGAGGGCGACGGCGCCGACGAGGAAACACGCCCCGGCCACCGCGCCGGCCCGGAGCCACCGGCGACGACTCGAACGGGCGGGGGCCGAGTCGGTGTCGATGCCGGGGGCGTTAACGGGGGCGGGAGCGGCACCAGCGGGGGCGGGCTCCGCGGCCACCCCAGCCGACACCTCGCGGTTGCTGGAGAGGGCCTCAGCCATCCTGCTTGCTACCCCGGAGTTGCTGGAGGAAGTTCTTGAGCACGCCGGGAGTGTTTTCCATCGGGAGACCAGCGTGCGACCAGCCGACCATCGACTCGGGATAGAGCTTCACGCCGTCCACTCCGGCCACCTCGCTGAGCACGAACCAGTTGGTCGCCGCCCAGTGGCCGGAATTGCAGAAGGAGACGACCTCGGCGGAGTCCACGAGGCCCTGCTCCGCAGCGATCCGGCGGGCCTCGTCAAGGTTGAAGCGCGGGCTGTCCTCGCTCTCGAACCACACGGAATGGGTGAGCTGGGAGGCTTCCGGGAGCGTGCCGGGGCGCGCCGCGGCGGGATGCTGGGTCTCGCCTTCAAAGAACGCCACGGGCCGGGCGTCGAGGAGGACTGCTCCGTCGGGGGCCTCGCTGAGCGCCTGCACCTCCTCACGGGTGGCCAACCACCGGTCGCTCAGGGTGAACTCGGCGTCGCTGGGCACCACGGGGACGACTTCCGTGCTGAGAGGGCGCTCGCCCTCCGCGGTCCAGGCCGCATAGCCGCCGTCGAGAATGGCGAGGTCCTCGAAGCCGGCCGACTTCAGGGTCCAGTAGACGCGGGCGGCCGCCCCGAAGTCGGTGGCCCCGGTTCCGGCGTGGGCGACGACTACGGGCTCGTCCCCGCTCAGCCCGAGGGACTGGAGGACCTCGGTGAGCTCGGCGTCACGGAGCCGGTGGCCGGGGTTTTCGGAGGGCCCGCGGAAGATTCCGTAGGGCGCGTGCCGCGCGCCGGGCAGGTGCCCGCGCTGGTACGCGCTGACACCCGCCTCATCCACACCGGTACGGATGTCGAGGACGACCACCTCGCGCCCGTCGACACGCTCGGGCAGGGAGGCCGGATCCACGAGGGGACCGAAGGCGGAGGGAGAGTCGGGGGCGGACGACTCCGCCAGTGCGGTGCCCGCCCCGCTGAGGAGGAGGGCCGCCGAGCCGGCGAGGAGGAAGGAGCGGAGGGAGCGGCCGCGGGGGCCGGCGGGGGATGGGTTTCTTGGCTGCATCATCGGGATTCTTCTTCGTGGGGAGTTGTGGGAGAAATGCGGTCGCCAACCCCTCAGGTCACGCGACCATGGATGGGGGTTGCCCGCAGGATGTTGTCGAACAGGGGCGAATTCTTCTCGGCGGCCGCCCGGACCTCCTCGAGGACCTCGGGATCCGCATCGCTGTCCACCTCGACTTCGTAGTGCAGCTCGGAGAAGCCGGGCCGCACGGACGGGTCGAGATCGAGGTAACCCCGCAGGTCGTAGGGAGCGGACACCCGAATCTTCAGGGAGCGGTAGTCGATGCCCCGAAAGTTCGCCTGGTTCACCCAACCAATGGTCAGGCAGGAACCCAGCGAGGCGAGGAGGAGCTCCATCGGGTCCACCGCCGAGTCCTCCCCGCCGAGGGGTGTGGGCTCGTCCGTGGTGATCGCGAAGGACCGGGCCCGCGAGACCGCGAGAGCACCGCCCTGCCACTCGGTCTCCGCCGCAAAGGTGCCGTAGCCCTGGGTCGGATCCTCGGCCACGGCGGCCTTGGTGCGCTCGTAGTTCGCAAGGTTGAGGGAACTGCAGGTGGGTTGATTCATGGGATTGACGGGATTTTTGGAAAATTAGGGGTTCGAAGCCGAGGGGAGGGAAACGCGACGGGAGCGCCCGGCCGTTCGGAGAACGGAGAAAGCGGGGTCCTGCACGAGCCGGCCCGGTGGGAGAGGGGTCGCGACGGGAGGATGTTCGCTCAGCCCCAACAACAGCCGACCCCCGCGGGACCCACGGCCCCGCGGGGGCGACTGCCCAGGTCACGCCCTACCACGAACGCCCGGAAAGATGGAGAGGCTTTACGGGGGGCGGCCGTGTGGGTGCGGTCCGGGAAAGGGAAAGGTGACGCTGCTTTTGACATCGTTCGCTAGGACGAGAGAGGTAGGAAAATATTCCTTGTTTGGCAAGATTTGGAGATAAGAATAGACTATTTTCCTTGATTTTCCCCTTCAACAATTCTTTGATTCCTCCATGCCGCGCTCCCGCCCAACAACTTTCTCCCCCGACGAGCTCGATCGGAAAATCCTCTCCGCCCTTCAGGAGGATGCCTCGCTTTCCCTGGAGGCGATCAGCCGCCGGGTGGGCTCCTCCAAGACCCCTGTGTGGAACCGTATCCGCAAGATGACCGAGGCCGGGGTCATCGAAAGACACACCGTCCTCCTCAATCCCGGGGCCCTCGGCCTCGACACCTGTTTTTTCGTGCTGGTGCGCACTTCGAACCACTCGGCGGACTGGCAAGCCCGCTTTCTCAAAGCCGTGCGCGCCCGCCCGGAGGTCCTCGAGGCGCACCGCCTCGCCGGGGAGATTGACTACTTGCTCAAGGTCCGGGTGAGCGATGCCCACGCCTACGACGATTTCTACCAGGCCCTCATCGCCGAGGTGCGGGTCCACGAGGTGACTGCCCTCCTCTCCATGGAGGAAATCAAGGCCCACGCTCCCCTGCCACTCGGAGAGTCACCTCCCGCGTGAGCACCGCATCGGCCGTGGGTGGGTCCGCGATCGACGAACTACAAACCCTGTAACCGTTCAGGATCAACCCTCGCAAGGGGGGAGGTCCCGCTTCCTTTACAGTAGGAATCGCAACGATCGATCCACACCCCTCGGGAAGGAAAGTGAGCCTCCCCCGGACATCGGCCCCGAAGGGCAGTGTCCGGTGAGACTCTTGGCACGATAGAAAGAGCGGCGTGTTACCATGGAAGAGAGCACCACACTTTCTTATCGGATACTAGCACCTCTCTCACGCCGAGGGAATAGGTCGATTGACCCTGCAGATTTGTCTAATTCCCTATCGGCCATCGCAGTCATCTCTCCTCGCCGTTTCCCAACGAACCCGAAACCTCCCGAAGGACTCCCGGCAGCCACCTGTTTCCTCGGCCACGCGTTCATCCGCGGGCCCGGAAAACACACGGAGTTGGTGCCCTTGGCAGGAAATCCGCTTGCCTCCCAAAAGTCGCGGATTGGGATTGCATCGAACTCGCACTCCATCGCACGCCCCCCCCATGAACGAGACCGATCCCTTCCTCTCCTATACCCTTGAGCTGCAGGAATTCGTGGGGCGGGAAAATTTCGAGCAGAATCTACTGCAGGCCCTCGCCCACACCCAGGTGGTCCCCCACGCCAAGGCTCACCTGTTTCTCTTCTACCCCGCCGAGCAGCGCTCGCGGATCTTCGACACGGAGGGGGAAGTCCGGCAGGGCGGCCAACCACTCAACGAGATCATTGACGACCACGCGCACGAACTGCCCCGCTTCCAGGAGGTGGTCGAAGGCGCCGACACCCCGGCGGCCCTCCGCATGCTCCAGACCGACGAGGAGGTGGAAGCGTCCACGATTTTCCGGGCGGTCCTCTCCCCTTTCGGTCTCCGCGACGTCCTGCAGATCCCCCTCCTCCAGGAAGAAAGCCGACAGAGCGTCATCCTCGGAAACCCGGAGACCTACCGCGCGGAGGATCTCGCCGCGGCCGAACGCTTCCGCACCATCACCGCGGCCACCCTCCGCAATCACTACTGGCTGACCCACGCCGAGGCCAACGGTCGCCACATCGCAGAGGTGCGGGGAACTTCCGCGATTCTCCCGATCGAGGAGGACGGCCAATTGCCCTCCTGGCCCCAGGCCGTGGCCACCTTCGCCGAGCGCGACCCCATCGTTACCCCGCTCCCCCCGCAGCCTCCCGCGGAGATTCTGGCATGGGTGGACGGCCACCGCCGGCACTACCCCCTCGAGTCGCCCGACCACAACCGCCAGGTCTTTTACCTCGACAACCAGCAAGGGCTGCCCCTCCACACGGTCTTTCTCGGGGACCGCACCGGACAACACCGACTCCTCCTCTACCGCCCGGTGGGCGTCCCCCCGCAGTTCCGGCTGACCCCCCGCGAGGTCGAGGTGCTGGAGGGACTCACCTTCGGGCGGACCAACGCTGAAATCGCCCGAACCCTCGGGATCAGCCCCTTCACCGCCCGCAACTACGTGGAGCAGATCCTCCACAAGCTGGGCGCCTCCAACCGCCAGGAAGCCGCCACCCTCGCGGTGGGATGGTTCCGCGAGGCATAGCCGGAAAACCGGCGGGCGGAAGGACCCCGTCCGCCGGACCGCCCCCACCAAGGCCCCCTATCGCTCGGCGGCCAGCGAGCCCGCCTCCCGCTCGAGGAAGAAGTCGATGACCGTGCGGATCCCCACGACCATGGCCAACTCCACAAGGGAGGCGAACACTTCGCTCTCGAAGAAACTTCCACGGTGCTCGGGCGCGTTCGCGATCGCGAGGAAGCTGGCGATGATGTCGGAGACGATCATCAACTCGAGCGCATAGAGAATGTGCACGGCGACCACCCGTCGCAACTCGCGTACCGGGCCCAGCCGCTCGGTCCACGGAAGGCGCTGCCACTCGAGTCGGATCCACCCAACCGCCCCCCGCGCGAAACCCACAGTGAGGAGGAGGAGACCGAAAAGGTCGACGATCCGCCCGATCCAGTGAAAGCCGAGAGTCAGCCATTCCATCCCGGTCGTGAAATTGGAACAACCCGACCGGCGGAGCCACTCCTTTCGCCAGCCCCAAAGCCGAGCCGCCAACCTTTCCAGAGGCCGACCTCCCTCCCCGGACTCCGTAACCGCCCGCCCCGTGACCCGGGCCCAGCTCGCCAAACAGGACCCATCCACCTCGAAAAGACCGCTCGACCCCCTCATTCCGCGAGGAAAAGGCCCTCAAGATACCGGCATCCGCCGGACGAGTAGCGACCACAAGGCCGAAAAAACCGCGCCCCCTCCCCTCCCTCGCCACGCCGCAGGCGTTCCCCTGCCCGCGAGCCCACAACGCCCCGGATTCCTCCAGACACCCCGCACCATCTACCTCCCCGCGCCACCACCCGCAGCCGAGGCGCAGGAAAGCGCCGAAAGGCGCAGCATGGACTCAACTCCCGGGAAAACCCGAACCCACCCCATGCCGCGGGCTGCAGCCCGCTCCCCTGCCGTGGGCCCCGCCCACTCCCATGCCGCGCCACAAGCGCTCCCCTGCCCGCGAGCCCGCGACACCCAAAGACACCCCGGAAACCCCGACTCCCCGCACCACCGCCAGCTTCCCCGGACCGAAGGGCAGGGAGGAGCCGAAAGCGCAGCATGGGGGTGGGCCGAAGACACAGCAGGCAAGCGCCGGAAAGCGCGGCATGGATATGCCGTGAGGCCCAGCAGGAAAACCCTGGAAAGTACAGCCGGAATCTGCCGTGAGGCGCGACAGGGAAACGCCGCACGGCGCAGCCAGGTTGAATTCCACAAAAAACCGAACCCACCCCATGCCGTGGGCCTTAGCCCACGTCCCCGGCGTGGGCCCCGCCCACTCCCATGCCAAGCCGCAGACGCTCCCCTGCCCGCGGGCCTGTAACGCCACAGCACCCCAAAGACACTCCAGAACCTTCCGCCTCCTCGCGCCATCGACCCCGAGCCGACTCAGAAGGAAGCGCAGAGGGCGCGCTCCGGATGTGCCGAAGGTACAGAGCATAGGAGCGCCGAGGAGATTGGCCGCAGGCCCTCCAGAAAGGCACCGGAAGGCGCGGCATGGTTCAATTCCCCGTAAAATTCCGAACCCATCCCATGCCGCGGGCCGCAGCCCGCTCCCCAGCCGAGGGCCCTGCCCACTCCCATGCCGCGCCGCAGACGCTCCGCTACCCGCGAGCCCACGACACCCCGAACTTTCAAGAAACCAAAGACCCCCTGCCTTCCCTCGCCACCACTCGGAACCAAAGCGCAAGCAACCGCCAAAAGCGCGGCATGGATGTGCCGAAGACACAGCTGGGAAGCGCCGGAAGGCCCAGCCTGATTGAATTTCCCGGAAAACCCCGACCCATCCCATGCCGCGGGCCGCAGTCCGCTCACCCGCCGTGGGCTCCGTCCACTCCCATGCCGCGTCGCAGATGTTCCCCTGCCCGCGAGCCCGCAACGCCCCGGATCCACCAAGACACCCCGAACCCCAGGAACCTCTGGAACCTCCGGGACCCCCGAAGCCGTTACTTCAGCATCGTCCGCCGCCAGGGCTGGGCACCCCAGAGGGGGATGTCGACCTCCTCGACGGGGACCGCCCGCGGTGCGCCGGCCCAGCGGGCGCGGTGACGGCG
>CAJXLM010000047.1 GCA_913056175.1 uncultured Opitutia bacterium
GAGTTTGGAAGGCGTTCGTTTCCTCGGGGAAGCCCCAATGCCACGAGGGAAGAGCACGCGGGGCATGGATGGCCTTCCAGCCAGCAGGGATGGCTTCGCCCGCATGGAGTGCAGGGGGGAAGGCAAAGCAGGGCACCCCTTGTGGCATCGGGCCTTGCCCGATGAAGAGGGCCTTGGGGGTGCGGGAGTTTGGAAGGCGTTCGTTTCATCGGGGAAGCCCCGATGCCACGAGCGAAGAGCACTCGGGGCATGGATGGCCTCCCAGCCAGCAGGGATGGCTTGGCCCGCATGGAGTGCAGGGGGAAGGCAAAGCAGGGCACTCCCTGTGGCATCGGGCCTTGCCCGATGAAGAGAGCCTTGGGGGTGCGGGGGTTGGAAGGCGTTCGTTTCCTCGGGGAAGCCCCGATGCCACGAGGGAAGAGCACTCGGGGCATGGATGGCCTCGGGCCAGCAGGGGAGGCTTCGCCCGCATGGAGCGCAGGGGGAAAGCCAAAGCAGGGCACTCCTTGTGGCATCGGGCCTTGCCCGATGAAGAGGGCCTTGGGGGTGCGGGGGGCTGGTGGGCGTTCGTTTCCTCGGGGAAGCCCCGATGCCACGAGCGAAGAGCACTCGGGGCATGGATGGCCTTTGGCCAGCAGGGGAGGCTTCGCCCGCAGGGAGTGCAGGGGGGAAGGCAAAGCGGGGCACTCCCTGTGGCATCGGGCCTTGCCCGATGAAGAGAGCCTTGGGGGTGCGGGAGTTTGGAAGGCGTTCGTTTCCTCGGGGAAGCCCCAATGCCACGAGGGAAGAGCACGCGGGGCATGGATGGCCTTCGGCCAGCATGGATGGCTTCGCCAGCATAGAGCGCAGGGAAAAGGCAAAGCAGGGCACTCCTTGTGGCATCGGGCCTTGCCCGATGAAGAGGGGCTTGGGGGTGCGGGGGGCTGGAGGGCGTTCGATTCATCGGGGAAGCCCCGATGCCACATGGGGGAGGGCGTGCGGGGCATGGATGGCCTCCGGCCAGCAGGGACGGCTTCGCCAGCAGGGATTGCAGGGGGGAAGCCAAAGCGGGACACCCCTTGTGGCATCGGGCCTTGCCCGATGAAGAGGGGCTTGGGGGTGCGGGAGTTTGGAAGGCGTTCGATTCCTCGGGGAAGCCCCGATGCCACGAACGCAGGCTTGCTATCCGTCCTCCCGGAACCAGCGCACGAGGTATTTTTCCCGGAGGAGGCGCCACGCCACGACGAAAAAGGCGGTCAGGGGAATGGCGAGGATCATCCCGAGGAGGCCGTTCAGGGCGGTCCCCCAAAAGAAGATCGCGATGATGATCACGAAGGGGTGCAGGCCGGTGCGGTTGCCCATGATCTTCGGGGTCAGGAAGTACGCTTCGAGCGCCTGGACCGCCACGAAGATGCCGAGGGCGATCGCCACGAGCACGGGTCCGCCTTCGGGCTGGAACCAGGCGATCGGCAGGACGGTCGCCAGCCCGATGAGCGTCCCGAGGTAGGGGATGATGTTGCCGAGGCCGAGGAGGAAGCCGAGGGGGAAGCCGAAGCTGATCCCGGCAAGGGTGAATCCGACCCCGAAGATCACGCCCTCGATGAGGGCGATGAGGATCTGCCCTTGGAAGAAGGCCTTCATGCTCTCCCCGAACTGGCGGACGAGAAAAATGAAGTCCTCCCGCAGGTCGGGTTTCATCCAGGAGAGCTGCTCCTCGAGGGGATCGTCCCGCCGGCGCGAGTAGAGGAGGAAAAACAGGTACACGGGGACGATGGCCAGCCCGGTCGCCCACGTGATCATCTTCTCCACGGTCCGGGTGACCTGGCCGGCCGCCGAACCCATCTGGCCGACGAGGGCCGAGAGCTGGTCGCCCCAGCTCTGCCCGAGACTCTTCAGGCGCTCGGCCCCGAGAATGTTTTCGAGGAAGTCGTAAACGGGCGGGAAATTCTGGTCGATGAACCCCTGGATCTTGGTCACCGTGCTCGGCAGGTCCCGCAGGAAGGTCAGGGTCTGCTGCAGGAGGATCGGCACGAGGAAAACGAGCACAATGGCGAGGGCGAGGACCACCAGGGCGTACAGGAGGATGATCCCCCCGAGGCGGTTCACGGGTGTGCGCTCCTCCACATAGGCCACCACTGGACGCAGCAGGAAGGCGAGGATGGTCGCGGTTGCGAGGGGCCAGAGCACGTTGGAGAAACGCGTCACGAGGACCTGCAGCAGCAGGAACAGCCCGAACACCAGGGCCGCGATCACGAAGACCGACAACCCCGCCAGTGCCGTCGTGATCAATCGCCGCTGCAAGGGCGACAACCCCAACCCCTCCGGCTTCATTCCAAACCCCTCCCCGCCATGCCAGATCCCGTCATCGCGCGGACGCTACAACCCCGCCAACTCGCCAAGCAAGGCACCTTTCTCTCCCTCCGCGGGCGGGGAACGCCGGCGATGGCGAGATCGTGGAAAGGTCTGCGTTGGTCCGCGAGGAATTCGCAGGGACAAGGGAACCGAGGCACCAGGCCCGAGCGCCCTGCGGGAACGCGGTGGGTTGCCGGGGCAACGACGCGGACGGGCCTTGTTCGGCGGTGCTGGCGAGGGGGCGCGGACGCGTGTGGGGTGTGGCGGGCGCTGGCGGCGCACGGGCAATCCATCGTAGTGCAGAGGAGGACCCTCCAGCGGCGGTCCTCCCGAGGATGCGACGGCGGTCTCCCTCCCAAGGGCCCTCTTCCCGTGGAAAGGGAGCCAGCCGGTGCGGAGCGAGCCGGAGGAGAACGCGATCGGCGGGGAAAGGGGCTTGCTCCGGTCCGCACGGGCAGGGTGGGGCTTGCGCCTTTTCCACGTTTGACACCCGGACGGTCCGGCCCCGCCCTGCGCGGAAGGGAGGCGCCCGGGAATATCCGGCGCCTGCAAACGTCCTACCTTCCAGACGACCTCGTCCATGAAGACCCCATCCAACGAATCTCCTCAATCTTCTCCTTCCACCTGCGCCGTTGGCGGCTGTGGGAGCCGGGGTGGGCTCTGCCCGGGCGTCGCGCTCTTCGTGGCGATGCTTCCCGGGCTGTTGCTGGTCCAGCTCACCGGCTGGGAGCCCTTCCTCTGGGGGAGCCTCGTCGTGGTGGCCCCCCTCCTCATGGTGGGTCCGCGGCGTCTGCGCTCCGGCTGGCAACGCCTGCGCGGTCGCCGGGCCCCCTCCCCGCCAGCCTCCCCCTCCTCCCGGGAAGGGGGTGCGGCGTGAGTCGGCATTTCGACGCGATCGTCGTCGGGAGCGGTACCTCCGCTGCCTATGTGTTGCAGGGCCTGCTCGCCGCGGGCCGGAAGGTCGCCGTGGTGGAGGAGGGCCCCTTCGGCGGGACCTGTGCCCTGCGCGGTTGCCAGCCGAAGAAGTATCTCGTGGCCAATGCGGAGGCCGTGGCCCAGGCCCGCGACCTCCTCGGCCGGGGCATCGCCGAGGCTCCCGTGCCGGACTGGAAGGGCCTGCAGGCCCTCAAGGCGGAATTCCTGGACGGCCGCCCGGAGGCGGAGTTCGAAGACTGGCGGGAGGCCGGGGCCACCCCGATCCGCGGGTCGGCCCGGATGACCGGGCGGCAGGAACTCACCGTGGAGGGAGAGGTGCTCACCGCCGACCACATCGTCCTCGCGACCGGTTCCCGCTCGCGGCGGAGTGGCATCCCCGGCTCGGAGCACATGGGGACCTCCGATGACTTCCTCGAGCTCCCCGCCATGCCCCGGCGGATCGTGTTTCTCG
Organism: uncultured Opitutia bacterium; assembly: GCA_913056175.1. Classification (GTDB taxonomy): domain Bacteria; phylum Verrucomicrobiota; class Verrucomicrobiia; order Opitutales; family Puniceicoccaceae; genus CAJXLM01. The sequence continues at coordinate 3,719 of CAJXLM010000047.1, forward strand.
GGGGCGGTTACATCTCCTTTGAATTCGCGCATGTGGCCGCCCGGCAGGGAGCGAGGGTCCAGGTCCTCGATCGTTCGGAGCGGCCGCTCAAGCTCTTCGACGCGGACATGGTGCAGGTCGTCTGCGCGGCCGGGGAGGAGGTGGGCATCCACTTCGTGCCGGAGGAGAGTGCGAGCGCCGTGGAGAAGTCCGCGGACGGCCTCGTGCTCCACGGGAGCAGCGGGACCGCCTACGAGGCGGACGCTATTTTCGAGGCGATCGGCCGCGTCCCGAACCTCAGCGTGCTCGCGGGGGAGGCCGGGGAGGTGGAGAGCGGTCCCCGCGGGGTCACCGTGAACGAGTACCTGCAGAGCACGACCAACCCCCATGTCTTCGCGGTGGGCGACTGTGCGGCGGCCGGGGCCATGCTGGCCACGGTGGCGGACGAGCAGGGCAAGGTGGTGGCCCGCAACATTGTGGAGGGCGTCTCCCACCGACCCCAGTCCGTCCCCGTTCCCTCCACCGCCTTCACGATCCCGAACCTCGCCAGCGTCGGGCTCAGCGAGGAACAGGCCCGCGCCGAGGGTCGCGACTTCCGGGTGTCCCGGGGCACCACCACGGGCTGGCCCTCCTCCCAGCGCATCGGGGAGGAGCACAGCGCCTACAAGGTCCTCATCGACCGTCAGGACGACACCATCCTCGGGGCCCACCTCGCGCGCCACCACGCCGCCGAGACCATCAACCTGTTCGCCCTCGCCGTGCAGCACGGGATCACCGCGACCACCCTCGCCGATACCCTGTGGGCGTACCCGACGATGGCCTCGGACATCAAGAGGATGGTCCGCTGATTCCCGCCGAGCCCGCCCGCCCGGGCGATGCGGCAGATCCCCTTTCCACCCGCAATCGCCCCCGCTCCTCGATCCCACTCATCAGCGTCTCCCAGTTCCACGCCCAGAAAAAGGAAGGACCGCTCCGGGCGCTCTTTCTCAACTGCACCCTCAAGCCCAGCCCGGCCCCCTCCAACACGGAGGCCCTCTGCCCGCTCCTCATCGACCGCCTCCGCGAGCTCGAGCCCGGGATCGAGACGGAAATCGTCCGGGTCGCGGGCTCCCGCATCCTGCCCGGGGCCAGCGACGACGGGGGGACGGCGATGAGTGGCCGCGGATCCTCGAGAAGATCCAGCGGTGCAACATCCTCGTCCCGGCGATGCCCATCTGGATGGGGGTGCGTTCGTCTGTGGCCCAGCAGGTCATGGAGCGTCTCGACGGTACCACCAAGACCGTGATGTGCCCGGAGACGGGACAATTCCCCCTGTACGGATCCGTGGCTGGCTGCGTGGTGACCGGCAACGAGGACGGCTCCCACGACTGCGTGGCGAACACCTTTGCGAACCTCCTCCACTTTGGGGGGACCGTCCCTCCAAACACGGATCTCTACTGGGTCGGCGACGCCGGGCCCGGGGCCAGCTTCATCGAGGCCGGCGGGGAACTCTCCCCCTACGTGCGGCGCAACGTTGAATGGACCGCCCACAATCTGCTCTTCGGGGCGAAACTCCTCCGGGAGAATCCCTACCCCGTGAATGTCCTCCGGGTGAACCAGCAGAGGAGGGAGCGCAACGAGGTGAAGAGGGCGGCGATGCAGCAGGCCCTGGCGACGATGCGGGAGCAGTTGGGAGACGGGTGAAGCGCCCCGCCGGTGGAGAGAAGGGCGGTTCGCCGGCAAGAGGGCGGGCGCCGGTTCCTCCCTCCGACCGCGGCCGCCCAGTCCGGCAATCACTCACGCCCACCCGCCCACGGCATTCCTCTCGATTTTTTATGGCACCAACGCACTACACCACAGACCTACCGATCCAGTCGGTGGAATCCGCTCATCCGGCCGGGGCCAAGCTCCTCGCCGGCGCGCAGGAGAAGCTCGGCTTCGTCCCGAACATGTACGGGGCCATGGCCAACCTGCCCGCCCTCCTCGAGACCTACCAGGTCGGTTATGCCGGTTTCCGCGAAACGGCCGGATTCCGCCCCGACGAGCAGGAAACCATTTTCCTCGCGATCAGCTACGAGAACGGCTGCACCTACTGCCTCGCCGCGCACAGTAGGCTCGCCGAGAAGTTGTCCGGGGTGCCCGCGGACTGCGTGGCGGCCCTGCGCGAGGGCGGTGAGCTCCCCGATCCGCGTCTGCAGGCCCTCGCCCGGTTCACCCGTCACCTCGTCCGCACCGGTGGGCGTGCCGCCGCGGCGGAGGTGGCCGCCTTTCGCGAGGCGGGCTTTACGGAGGTCCAGATCCTCGGGATCGTTCTCGCCCTCGCCGTGAAGACGATCAGCAACACCTCCAACCACCTCTTCGGCACCCCCGTGGACGAGGCCTTCGCCGGGCACCGTGTGGAGACCCTGCCGGCGGGAGCCTGATTTCTCCCGTCTGGAAACAGGCGGACCTCAAGCCCGTTCCCCCCTTCGGCCGGCCCCCCGTCCCGGCTGGCCGGAGAGGGGAGCGTCTCGGGATCGTCCGGTCCCTTACCCCCTCCAGCGCGCATCCCCCGAAGCGGTCCCGCACCCCTCCCGGGTGCCCCCCTCCAGCCCTCCACTGCGTGCATCGTTGACCGGCCCGCCCACTGGTTTCTGGGAAACACGTTTTCCGTCCCTTTATTTCACCGAAGGCCTCGGGTACTGTGCCCGGCGAGAAGAGGGGATCCGGCTGCGAGCCGGGGAGGGTCTGGCCGGGAGCTGGGGGTGGTCCGGGTGCGGGCCGGGGAGGGCTGGGTCCATTGCAGTTACGGATTAGTCCTCCGCCGACCCGCGCAGGCGAGCGGGTCGGCCAACCGGGAAGGGGCGGACGGCTCGGGGGCCCCTCCGTCGCCTGGCCCCTCCAGCGCGCATCCCCCGAAGCGGTCCCCGCACCCCTCCCGCGGTCCCACCACAGCAGGCATCGTAGACCGATCCGCCCACTGGTTTCTGGGATCAGCGTTTCCCGTCCCTTTATTCCATCGAATGCCTCGGGTACCGTCCCCGGCGGGAAGAGGGGATCTGGCTAGGAGCCGGGGGTGGTCCGGGTGCGGGCCGGGGGTGGCTGAGTCCATTGCAGTTACGGATCCGTCCTCCCACAACCTGCGCACCCGCAGAGGTGAACGGGTCGGCCAACCGGGAAGGGGCGGACGGCTCGGGCGCCGTTCCGTCGCCTCGCTCCTCCCTCGCGGATCCCGCGAAGCTGGCCCGCACCCCTCCCGGGTGCCTTCCTCTGGCCCTCCACGACCGTCCCTGTCGACCGGTCCAGCCTGTGGTTTTCGGGATCAGCGTTTCCCGTCCCTGTATTCCAGCGAACGTTTCGTGCACTCTCCCCGGCGTGAAGAGGGGACCCGGCCGCGGGCCGGGGAGGGTCTGGCTAGGAGCCGGGGAGGGTTCGGCTAGGAGCCGGGGAGGGTCCGGCTGCGGGCGGGGGGTGGCTGAGTCCATGGCAGCTACGGATCCGTCCTCCCACAACCTGCGCACCCGCAGAGGTGAACGGGTCGGTCAGCCGGGAAGGGGAGGGCGGCTCGGGGGCCGTTCTTTCGCCAGGCCCCTCCAGCGCGCATCCCGCGAAGCGGGGTCCGTTCCCCTTCCGGATGCCCCCCTCCAGCCCTCCGCGGCCCTCCCCGTTGGTCGGTTCAGCCTGTGGTTTTCGGGATCAGCGTCTCCTTTCCCTGTACCCCAGCAAACGTTTTATGCACTTCTCCCCGGTGTAGAGGGGGGACCCGGCGGCGGGCCGGGGAGGGTCTAGCCGGGAGCTGGGGGAGGGCTGGGTCCATTGCAGCTTCGGATCCGTCCTCCGCAGACCCGCGCACCGCAGAGGCGAGCGGGTCGGCCAGCCGGGAAGGGGAGGGCGGCTCGGGGGCCACTCGGCCGCTTGTTCCACCCCTCGCGCATCCCCCGAAACCTGACCCGCACCCCTCCTGGGTGCCTTTATCTGGCCCTCCACGAACGTCCCTGTTGACCGGTCCGAACTGTGGTTTTCGGGATCAACGTTTCCCGTCCCTGTATTCCAGCGAACGTTTCGGGCACTCTCCCCGGCGTGAAGAGGGGACCCGGCCGCGGGCCGGGGAGGGTCTGGCTAGGAGCCGGGGAGGGTCCGGCTGCGGGCGGGGGGTGGCTGGGTCCATGGCAGTTACGAATCCGTCCTCCGCCGACCCGGGCACCCGCAGAGGTGAACGGGTCGGCCAACCGGGAAGGGGCGGACGGCTCGGGCGCCGTTCCGTCGCCTCGCACCTCCCTCGCGGATCCCGCGAAGCTGGCCCGCACCCCTCCCGGGTGCCTTCCTCTGGCCCTCCACGACCGTCCCTGTCGACCGGTCCAGCCTGTGGTTTTCGGGATCAGCGTTTCCCGTCCCTGTATTCCAGCGAACGTTTCGTGCACTCTCCCCGGCGTGAAGAGGGGACCCGGCCGCGGGCCGGGGAGGGTCTGGCTAGGAGCCGGGGAGGGTCCGGGTGCGGGCTGGGGGTGGCTGGGTCTATTGCAGTTACGGATCCGTGCCCTGCCGATCCCTGCAGGCGAGTGGGAAATGCGGGGGCGGCTGAGGTTGGACCCCCATTCTGTCGTGCCCCGACAAGGCCCCGGCGCGGGTCTCCGGGAGTCAGCGTGGGGGGTGGGGGCCACCCCGTGCATTCCCGGCGGGACCGCCCGGCTGGTCGAGGTGGCGCACGGGGCCCGGGGCGTCGCGGGCGTCGTGGGTCACGAGGAGGGTGGGGATGCCCCGTTCCTCGATCCGGGCGAAGACGAACGAGCGGATCTGGGCGCGCCTCTCGGGGTCGAGGGCGGCGAAGGGCTCGTCGAGGAGGAGGGCCTCCGGCTCGGCGAGGAGCGTGCGCAGGAGAGCAACCCGGGCCTGCTGGCCGCCGGAGAGGGTGGCCGGATCGCGGTCGGCAAAGCCCTCCAGCCCGGCGGAGGCGAGGGCTTCCTCGACCACCCGGCGCCGCTGGCGTCGCCCGCGCACCCTTGGTTGCAGTCCGAAGGCGAGGTTGCCGGCGACCGAGAGGTGCGGGAAGAGGCCGGCGTCCTGGAAGAGCATTCCGATGCGCCGTTTCTCGGCTGGCCAGTCCGTGCGGTCGCTCCCGTTGACGAGGACTCTTCCCGTGGCGGCAAAATCGTCCTCGAGGTGCCCCCCCATCCAGCGAAGGAGGGAGGATTTCCCGCAGCCGGAAGGCCCGAGGAGGGTGGTCGTGGTGCCCGGTGCAATTTGCAGCGAAAGCGGAGGGAAGAGGATCTTCCCCGTCGGGCGGAGGCGGAGCGCGACCGCCTCGAGGACCAGCCCGGCCCGGTTGTCCCCGGCTTCGGTGGGGAGGGTCGCGGCGGGGGCGGGATCCGTGGATGGGGGCGCGTGGTTCATGGCGAAGGGGCGAGCCTCTCATGCCGGCCGCGGCTGCCTCAAGCCGACCCGCCGGCAAGCGCCCGGCGGTGGCGCCAGATCCAGCGGGGGAGGAGCAGGGCGAGCAGGTAGGCGACGAGGGGAAGGAGGGCCTGGAGCAGGGCGAAGAGGCCGACGAGGCGGCGGTCGCCCCCGGAGGCGAGGGTGACCGCCTCGGTGGTGAGGGTTGGCACCCGGCCGGCCCCGAGAAAGAGGGTGGGGAGGTAGAGGGCGACGGAGACGGCGAAGCCGACCGCACCGGCGGTGAGGAGCGGGCGGAGGAGGAGGGGCAGCTTCACGGTGAGCCAGCGGCGGTTGGGGCCGGCTCCCAGCGAGGCGGCCACCGCGAGCAGGCGGGGATCGAGGGCCTTCCACGGCGGCGAGAGGACGATCAGCGTGTAGGGAAGGACGAAGAGGGCCTGGGCCCAGGCGACGGCGAGGAAACCGGGGCCGACGCCCGCCCGGAGCAGGACGACCTGCAGCCCGTAGAGGAAGGCCACCTGGGGAAGGAGCAGGGGCAGCGCCACGAGGACCGTAGCCCAGCGGGCCCGCGGCAAGTGGCCGCGGTCCTCTCCCTCCAGCCAGAGCACCGCGAGCAGGAGGGAGGCAGCCGTGGTGGCGGCCCCGAGGGCGAGGGAGTTGCCGAAGGCCTCGCCCCACCCCCCGGCGAGATTCGTCCAGCGGGCGAGGGAGAATTCCGTGGGCCAGGCGGCCGGGAAGGGCCAGCGCTCGGCGAACGCCCAGAAACCGAGAGCGACCAGGGCGAGCAGCCCGAGGAGGAGGACCACCGTCGTGGCCAGGCCGGCGGCGGCCAGCCAGGGATCGCCGGCCCCTCCGCGCGAGCCCCTCGCCAGCCAGGCCCGGCCCATCGCGGCGACTGCCCGCTCCCCGAGGAGCCACCCGCCCATGACCGCGAGCACGATCGCCAGCTGGAGGGCGGCCCCGGCAAAGGCTGGCCCGAGGAAGGCCGGATCGGGCGCGAGGAACCAGCGGGTCACCGCCACGGCGAGCGTGGGCGGCTGGGTCGGGCCGAGGACGAGAGCCATGTCCACGACGGACAGGGAGAAGGCGAGGACGAAGAGGACCGGGAGCCGCACCAGCGGGTAGGCGCGGGGGAGGACCACGCCGACCCATGCCTTGGCCCGGCTGTAGCCGAGGGCCCGGGCGCGCTGCAGGTCCTCTTGCACGGGAAGTTGGGCGAGGGCGGCGAGGAGTACGAGGAGGAGGAAAGGTACCTCCTTGGTGAGCAGGCCGAGGACGAGGGCGATCCCGAGCGGGTCCTGGACGAGGGGGAGATCCGGGGGAAATTCCCAGCCGGTTGCCCAGGGGGAGAGCCAGCGGGCGATCCAGCCCCACGGGGCCAGCAGGAAGGCGAGCCCGATGGCGAGGGCGGAGTGGGGGGCGGCGAGGAGCGGGGCCAGCGAGCGACCGGCCAGGCGGGTGGGCAGCCGTTGGTGGACGAGCCCGCAGAAGGAGGCGGCGAGGACGAGGGCGAGGACCGTGGAGGCCAGCCCGGTCCCGAGCGTCTGCCCGACCGCCCGGAGGAACCCCGGCTCGGCGAGGAGGGAGCGGAGGGGCTGGAGGGAGGGAGTCTCCGGCAGGGGTCGACCCGGCAGGTAGCCCGCGGCGGCCCCGAGGGTCGCGCCCAGCCCGGCGAGGAGCGGGAGCAGGAAGCCGCCGGCGAGCACCGCGAGGACCGTCCCGCGCAGGAGAGTGCCTCGCCGGCGGGGGGCGCGGACGGGTAGGCGGACCCTTCCGGGCGGCATTCCTCAGCGGGTGTAGCGCTCCTTCCAGACGCGGGTGAGCCTTGTCATCCACGAGGGATGCGGCTCCGGCCGGACCGGCCCGAGCTCCTCGGGGGTGGGAAGGCCGGGGGGCGAGGGGAGGGCGTCGAAGAGGGCCCGCTCCCCGGCGGACAACCGGTCCCTCTCCAGGACGGAGAAGCTGCCGAGCACCCGGATGTCCTCGGCGCGGGCCTGGGTGGCCGGGGCGAGGAGGAAGTTGGCGACGACCCGGGCGGCGGCGGTGGCCCCGGAATTGTAGGGGATGGCGACGAAGCTGAAGTTGCCGATCATGCCGCCCTCGAAGGAGAGCGTGCGCACGCTCTCCGGGAGGAGGCCCTCGCGGACGGCCGCCGCCGCGCTGGCGGGATCGAAGCTCAGGCCGAAGTCGACGGCCCCGTCCGCGAGGAGCTGCCGCTGGGCGAACTCGTCGGCGGGAAAGCTGCGCCCTTGCCGCCAGAGGTGGGGCCGGAGGGCGTCGTACCACTCCCAGAGCGGAGCGGTCACCTCGGCGAAGCGTTCCGGCGTGGCCGGTGCGGCGAGCGCGGCGGGATCGGTGACCTGTTCGAGGAGGGCCTGCTTCAGGAAGGTGGCTCCCATGAAGTTGGCGGGATCCGGATGGGTGAGGCGTCCCGGATGCTCCCGGGCCCACGCGAGCAGCTCGTCGGTGTTGGCGGGCGGGTCCGGGACCCGGTCGCGGTCGTAGAGGAGGACGAGCCGGGCGAGCCGCCAGGGACTCTCGTAGCCCTCGGTGGGCACGGTGAAGTCGGTAACGGCCGGGCTGCCCGGGGAGCGGTCGAGGTAGCGGCTGTGGGGAAGGCTGCCGAGGAAGGGGCCGTAGAGCAGGTCGGCCTCTTTCAGCGCGAGGAAGTTCGGCCCGTTCACCCAGAGGAGGTCGATGGAGCCGTCCTCGTCGCGCCCGGCGGCCTTTTCCGCGGCGATCCGGGCGACGGCTTCGCCGGTGTCGGAGAGTTTCCAGTGCTCCAGCCGGATCCCGTAGCGTTCCCGGACCTCACCGGCCACCCAGCGGAGGAAGGCGTTCGTGCGGCTGTCTCCCGCCCAGGCCGCCCAGTAGACCGTCTGCCCGCGGGCTTCCGCGACCACTTCCTCCCAGGGGCGGGCGGGAGCGGGTTCCGCCGCGGTGTCCCCGGCGGCGCGGGCGGTGCCCGGCGGGAGGAGGAGGGCGTTGAGGAGGAGGAGGGTCGGCAGGAGTCGCATGGTCGAAGGGAGGGTCCGGGTGAGGGGGACGGGCGCGGGAAGGGGACTCAGGAAACGGAGTCCCCGCTGCGGGAGGACCCGGAAGCGGGCGGTGGGGCCGGCTCGGCCGGCGGTTGTGCCGCGGGCCCGGCGAGGCGCTTCCAGCCCTCGCGCCAGCGGGCGAGGGTGGTGAGGAAGCAGGCCGCGGCGAAAACGAGGGCGAGCGCGGGGAACCAGCCCGGCCAGAGGCAGACGACCACGAAAAAGGCGATCGTCTCGGCCCCCTCGGTGAGTCCGCCGAGGTAGAAGATCCCCTTGCCGGGGTAGGCGGAGGACGAGCGGTCTTCCGGGTGCGCGACCGCGGCAAAGGCGAGGAAGCTCGAGCCCGTGCCCACGAACCCCGTGAGGAGGACCGCCGCGGGCAGGGCATTCGCGGCGGGATCGGCGAGGGCGAACCCGAGGGGCACCGTCGCGTAGAGAAAGAAGTCGAGGGCGATGTCGAGGAAGGCACCCCGCCGGGTGGGCTGGCCGAGGCGGGCGACCATGCCGTCGAGCCCGTCGAGGATCCGGTTTAGCAGGAGGGCGAGGAGGGCGGGTCCGTAGGCGTGCGCGGCGAGCAGGGGGAGGGCGGCCAAGCCGAGGAGGAAGCCTGCGACGGAGAGGGCATCCGCGCTGATCCCCCACCTCCGCAGTCCGCGGGCGAGGGGCCGGAGGATCCGGTGCTGCAGCGGGAGGAGGTGGCGGTCGATCACGGGAACAGGCGGTTGGTGAACGGGGACAAGAGGTTCAATGGAACCCGGAATCAGACGCGGCGCCAGCGGTGGTAGCGCTCGAGCAGGGCGAGGAGTCGTTGCGGTGCGTGGGCTTTCTTCCATTCCCCGGCGACATACTTGTTGGCCTCGGAGAGTGTTGGGTAGGTGTGGATTGTGCCGAGGATGCGGTTCAGCCCGATGCCCCGGCGCATGGCGAGGGTGAATTCGGCGAGGAGATCGCCGGCGTGCTCGCCGACGAGGGTGACCCCGAGGATCCGGTCCTTGCCGGGCACCGTGAGGACCTTGAGGAAGCCCCGGTCAGTCCCGTCGGTGAGGGCGCGGTCCAGCTGGCTGAGTTCGTAGCGGGTGATTGCGTAGGCCACTCCCCGGGCGGTGGCCTCCTGCTCGTTCAGCCCGAGGTGCCCGATCTCCGGATCGAGAAAGGTCGTCCAGGGGACCGCCCGGTACTCGGCGCGGAAGCGGCGGAGGTCGCCGAAGAGGGCGTTCACGGTGGCGAACCATGCCTGGTGGGCGGCCGTGTGGGTGAATTGGTACGGGCCGGCGACATCCCCCGCCGCGAGGATGTTCGGGTAGAGGGTCTGGAGGTACTCGTTCGTCTCGACGGTGCGCGGTGCCGGGATTCCCAGCTCCTCCAATCCGTAGCCCGCGGTGCGGGGTTGGCGCCCCACCGCGATGAGTAGTTCGTCGAAGGGGATTTCCTCGCGGGCCTTGTCCGGGCCGGTCTCCACGAGGAGCTCTTTTTCCCCGTCCTCACGGAGGCGCGTGGCGAGGGCCGTCGTCCCCGTGCGCACGCGTACCCCGTCCGCCTCGAGGGTGCGCCGGGCGATCGCGGAGACCTCCGGATCCTCCCGGGCGAGAAGGCGGTCGCCCCGCTCGACTTGGGTGACGCTGGATCCGAGCCGGGCGAAGGCCTGGGAGAGCTCCGAACCGATCGGCCCCCCGCCGAGCACGACCAACCGGGCGGGCACCTCGTCCCGCCCGGCGAACCTTTCCCAGAGGGTGTCGGAGGTGACGTATCCGGTTTCCCCGAGTCCGGGCAGCGGCGGCACGAGGGGAGTGGCCCCGTTGGCGAGGACGATGGCCCGGGCCGTCCGGCGGCTGGTGGAGCCGTCGGCGTGGGTGATCTCGACGGTCCACGGGTCCAGCAGCCGCCCGTGCCCCCGGAGGACCTCGGCCCCGAGCGCTTCGTAGCGCTCCGCGCTGTCGTGGGGCGCGATCCGGGCGATGACCTCGTGGACGCGCTCCATGACCCGCCGGAAGGATACCTCGGGGACGCCCGCCCGCAGGCCGAAGCGCTCGGCGTGGCGGATCTCGTGGGCGAGGCGGGCACTGCGCAGGAGCGTCTTCGAGGGCACGCAGCCGTAGTTCAGGCAATCGCCGCCCATCCGGTTTCCCTCGACGAGGGTCACCCGGGCCCGGAGGACCGTGGCGAGGTAGGTGCTGACGAGTCCGGCGGCTCCGGCCCCCAGCACGACGAGGTTGCGGTCGAAGGAGCGCGGCCGCGTCCAGCCCCGGTAGACCCGTCGGCGCCGGATCCGGCGGAGGACGGCCCGGGCGATCCAGGGGAAGGCGGCGAGGGCGGCAAAGGAGAGGAGGAGGGTGGGCGAGAGCAGCCCGCCGAGCCCGTCGAGCTCGGCGAGTTGGGTCCCGGCGTTCACGTAGACGGCCGTCCCCGCCAGCATCCCCACTTGGCTGATCCCGTAAAAGGAGAGGGCGGGGAGATTCGTGAGCCCCATGAGCAGGTTGATCGCGAAGAAGGGGATCACGGGGAGGAGGCGCAGGGAGAAAAGGTAAAAGGGCCCTTCCCGGGTGAGGCCGCGCTCGATCGCTTCCCGCCGGTGCCCGAGGCGGCGCTGGACGGCGTCCCGGAAAAGATAGCGGGCGAGGAGGAAGGCGGCGAGGGCGCCGAGGCTGGAGGCGAAGGAGACGAGGAGCAGGCCCAGCCCGAATCCGAAGAGGGCCCCCGCGCCGAGGGTCATCGCCACGGCGAGGGGGAGGGAGAGGGCGGCGACGACCACATAGCCGGCGAAGAAGAGGGCGGCGGTGGCGATCGGCCGGGCCTCCCGCCAGGCGGCGGCCTCGGCGAGCCAGGCCCGGAGCTGGTCGAGGTCGGGGGACTCCCCGGGCAGGAGGAGGTAGGCGGTGGCCACCAGCAGCACGGCGAGGAGGAGAACGAGTTTCTTCATGGGGAGGCGGGTGAGGGACCCTGAAGGGCGCGCGCCGGAGGTGGGCTTACCCGCCGGCCGGGTCCGCCGGGGACCCTTCGCCGCCGCGGCCGAGCTGGTAGAGTTGGAGCCGCCAGAACCGGTTCGGGCGGAGAATCCTTTCCCCGCGAACGGTCAGGCCGCCGTGTTCCCGGAGGCGGCGGGCGAGCTCCCGGTGGCTGTAGGCGCGGTGGTGGGAGGCGTGGAAGCGTTCCCAGTAGACTTCGGCGAAGCGCAGGAGGAGGCTGTCGCGGGCGAAGTCGCAGAGGAGGATCGTGCCCCCCGGGGCGCACCAGCGGCCGAGTTGCCGGAGGTGGGCATCGAGGTCGTTGAGGTGGTGGAGGACGTTCAGGGAGAGCACGAGGTCGAAGCTCGCCGCCGGGAAGCGCACCTTCTCGAGGTCGGCCTCGCGGAGGTCGGCAGTGGGTACCTTGGCCCGCGCCTCGGCAAGCATGGCGGGGCAGAGGTCCACCCCGGTGAGATGGGCCTCCGGGCGGTGCTCCCGGACGAGGTGGAGGAAGGCGCCGGTGCCGCAGCCCAGTTCGAGGACCCGCGGCCGCGGGGGCAGGTCCGCGGGCAGGAGGGATTGCACGCCGTCGGCCACGGCGGCAAGGAAGCCGGCCCAGCGGGTGTCGTAGTCGGCGGCGAGCCGGTTGTAGTCCGCGAGGATGGCTTCCGCGGTGACGCGATGCGGGGAGACGGGCATGGGGATAAGGGGGAGGCGAAGGGCGCGGGGAGGCAATTCCTCGCGGGAGAGTGGGTCCCGGGGGCAGGGGTCGTCCGGGTGGCTCCGGTCCGGGAAAAATCGGGTCGGGCCGGCGGATGCGGCTGGACCGGAGCCGCCCCGTCCCCGGGCGGGCGGGTGCGACGGATCCCCGGGCCCTTCCCGGCCCGCTGGATCACCGGTCGTGGGGGCCCGTCGTGCTCCCGCCTCCTTCCCAGAGCACGGTGTCCGGGTAGAAGGACTGCCAGGCGAACCAGAAGGACTGCACCGTGGGCACGGGCTGGCCAGTGGCATCGTGCACCACGAGCCGGAAGGCCTCCGGCTCGTAGCGGAGCGTGAGGGTCGATCCGGCGTGCTCGACGGTGAAGGCCTTCCCCGCGGGCAGTTCGTCCAGGGGGAGGGCGAGCGGCTCCCCGCCGTGGAGGAGGCCGGCGACGAGGGCCTTGCGGGGCAGCTCCTCGCGGTGACGGGGTGCCGGGAACAGGGTGCCCTCGCGCTCGGCGTAGCCGCGGTAGGGATCGCGCCCGTAGTTGCGGTCGTGCCCGGTGTCGCGGTTGAGGACGAGGCTCTCCGGATACCGGTCCCGCCAGGCCGGCCAGGACATCTGCTCGCTGGGGAGCCACTCGAGGCGGGTGCCGGCGTACTCACCGCTGATGGCATCCGCCCCGATCTGGGACCAGAGGCTGCGGGTCGACCGGTCGAAGAGGAGCATGTCGCTGTGCAGGAGGAGGCCGGAAACCCCGAAGCGCAGGATGGCTCCCCCGACTTCCCGGGAAAAGATCATGCCGGAGGCGCAGAGTGGACAGTAGGTGACCGCGATGGGCCGGCCGGCGACCGTGTCGTTGACGATTTCGTGCCAGTTGAGGATGCGTACGGGGTAGGCGCGGGCCTCTCCGCCGCGAACGAAGCCGAGCACGGTGTCCGCCGGTCCGAGCCAGTCGACCTCGCCGGCGGGGGTGAAGCGCGGTTCGTCGATCGCGGGAATCCCGTCGGGGGGCGGTCCGCCTCGCCGAATCTGGTCGGGAGGCACGGTGGCGTTGCTGAGGTCGAAGCCGAGTCCCTGCTGGGCGGGAAGACTCGCCGGGAGGAGTGCGGCCAGCAGGAGGGGGAGGGCGGGGAGGGCGGGGAGCGGGGGTCGTTGCATCGGAGGGGGGATCGGCGGGAACGAGCCGGGACGGAAGGGGGGTCGGTCCCGCGAAAGTTGCCGGAATTCAGGGGAGGGAAGCGCTCATCTCCCCGCTCCGGGTGGGCCCGAGGGTGGCCGGATTGGCCTCGGTGGCGAGGGCGTAGGTGCGGCCGTCCTGTTCGAAGACCTTGGTGTGGAGGCCGTCGTGGTCCCGCCATTCGCCGCGGGGCTGGCCGGCGAGGAGTCCGGCGGTGCGGTCGTCGAAGGTGAAGAGGTGGACGAGGTTTCCTTCCACCCGGAAACAGACGAGGCTGATCCGGCCGCCCTCGTCGTCGGCAAAGACTTTGCAACCCACAGTGGGCTCGTGAGCGAGTCGGCCCGCGGGCTCGGCTGGCACGGGCGCCTCCCGGGCGGCGAGCCACGAGGCGAGGGCGCCGAATTGGGGTGCCTCGTGCTGGAGGGGGAGGGCCTGCTCGACGAGGCCGGCGAGGGTGAAACCGGCCCGTTGGAAACGAGTCCCTTCCGGTGCGGTCGAAAGGATCGAGAACAGACCGAGGCCGAGGAGAAGGGCCGCAGCGACTCCTCCCCACCAGGGCAGCCGCCGCCTGCGGGTCGGGGAACGGGGGAGGGTGGCAGCGGTCTGCGCGAGGACGGTCTCCCGACCCTCCGCCGGGGAATCACCGGACCGCAGGGCCGCGACCACGGCCCGGTCGAAGGACAACTCCTCCTCGAACCAGCGGGCGGTTTCCGGGTCCTGGCGACAGTGCCGCAGGGCCTCGGCAAAGGCGGGATCGTCGGTGTCGGCCCCGTTGGGCCGGTAGGCGCTGAGAATTTCGCGGACGGTTTCCTTATTCATGACCGGTTCTCTCCTGCGGAAAATCAAGGGGGTCTGCCCGGGAGGTCTCCGCCGGGGTGGCTCCGGCTCCGCTCTCGAGGAGGGCACGGAGCCGGTCCTTCCCGCGGCGGAGGCGGGACATGACCGTGCCGAGGGGGATGTCGAGGATGGTGGCGATTTCCCGGTAGGAGTGGGACTGCAGGTAGAAAAGGGAAAGGGGGGCGCGGAAGTGCTCGTCGAGGGCCTGCAGGGCGCGGAGCACGGCCTCCCGGTCGAGGGTGCGGGCCCGCGGGTTCGCGGAGGGGTCGGGGGTCTCCGGCACCACCTCCAGGTGGGTGGAGGGAAACCGGGTGCGGTGGCGGTACTGGTCGATGAATTCCCGATGGACCACGCTGAAGAGCCAACTCTTCGCCCGGGAGGGGTCGTGCAGCGAGTCGGGACGGGCGGCGAGCTTGTAGAAGGCGTTCTGGGTGAGGTCGAGGGCTTGCTCGCGGTCGGAGCACAGGGAGAGCGCGAAGCGGAAGAGGGGATCGTACCACTCGTGGACGAGGCTCTGGAACCAGGGGGAATTCACGGAAAAGGGATGCGGGAAACTCTTTGGCGCTTCGTGGAACAGGCAATCGTATCGGTACCCGCTCCCTGTGGGACGATCCTCCCCCTTCCTTATTCCGCTCCCCGTGCTTTTCCCACCAAAGGATTCCACCCCCACGTCAGACCGGAAAAGCCCGCGCGTTGCGCTGGAAAAGCCCGCGCGTCGCACTGGGAAAGTCCGCGCGTCGGTCTGGGGAAGCCATCCCTTCGCACCGGGGAAGTCCACGCGTCGGTCTGGGGAAGTCCGCGCGTCGGTCTGGGGAAGCCATCCCTTCGCACCGGGGAAGTCCGCGCCTCCTTCCAGGGAAGCCGGCACTTCGCACCGGAATCGCCAGCACGTCGGTCCGGGAAAGCCCTTGTGTCAGTGCCGGAAAGTCCGCACGTCGGTGTGGGAAAGTCCGTGCGTTGGTCCGGGAAAGCTTGCGAGTCGGTCCCGGAAAGCACGCACGTCAGGCATGAAAAGCCCAATCGGGATCGCCCGGAGCACCCCAACCCACGCGAACCGTCCACCCACCCGGCAGAAAACCACCCCCACACCGCCAAGACTCCCCACCCCCTCGCCCACATCTCCTTCCCAACGACGGCCAATACCCAGCTGGCCGACGTATAATGACAGGCTTTACATCCGCTTGACTTAGAGGGTGGGTGGTGTTCAAGTGGAGGCATGCGACGGCGGCGGTACAAATTGAAGGGGGAGGGGTACTACTATTTGCGGGGGGAGTTGTTGGGGGAGTTTCGGTTGGGGGCGGAGGAGCGGGAGTT
>CAJXLM010000048.1 GCA_913056175.1 uncultured Opitutia bacterium
CAGGGCATCGAGGCTCTTCGAGCGCCGGGCCCACTTTGGCAGGATCGCGGAGGTAAACCGGATCTTCTCCTCCGGCGGGCGGGCCGCACGGTCACGCACTTTCGGACGCCGCACCTCCAGTGCGCCGATCCCTGTCTGGATGCTCCGCTCCGGGCCATGCCCGTGCCGGACCACACGCTGCCGGCCATCCGGCAGCATCTCCTCCGCATACTCAGAGATAAAGAGATCCACTTCCGCCTGCAGCGCCGCCGCCAGCATCCGGCGAGCGCCCTCCTGGGCGATCTCCGACAACGGGTCGGCCGCCGATCGAAGCTGGCCAAGGGCAATCAGTTCATTTTCTTTCGTCATGGCGTATCGTTCCTTTTCTGGAAGTTCTGGCAGGTTGGTCCCCGCCACGATACGCCGCCTTTTCTCAACCCGTCACCCATTTCCCAGCATAGCTCGATCCGGGGCGTTGTGGGCCCGTTGTTGCTGTGTGCCTTCGGCACATCCGGGCCGCGTCTTTCGACGCTTCCCTGCGCTTCGCTCGGTATGGTGGCGCGGGGTGGCAATGGATTCCGAGATGTCTTTGGGAAATCGAGGTGTTGCGGGCTTGCGGGCAGGGGAGCGCCTGCGGCGCGGCATGGGAGTGGTCGGAGACCACGGCAGGGGAGCGGGCGGGGGCCGCGGCATGGGATGGGTTCGGTATTTTTCGGGGAATTAAAGCAAGCTGCGCCTTGCAGCGTTTCTCTGTCGGGCTTTGCGGCAGATCCCTGCCGCGCTTTCCAGCGCTTCCCTGCTGTGTTTCATGGCAAATCCGGACCACGCCTTTCGGCGCTTCCCTGCGCTGCGGCTCGGGGTGATGGCGCGGGGAGGTGGGGATTCGGGGTGTCTTTGGGAATCCGGGGTGTCGCGGGCTCGCGGGCATGGAGACGCCTGCGGCGTGGCAGAGGAATGGGCGGGGCCCGCGGCAGGGGAGCGGTCTATGAGCCGCAACAGGGGATGGGTTCGGGATTTTTCGGGGAACTCAACTATGGTTCGTCTTGCGGCGTTTCTCTAACGGGCCTCCTGGCACATCCATGCCGCGCCTTCGGCGCCTCTCTGCCCTTCGGTCCGGGGAAGGTGGCGGTGGTGCGGGGATGCGGGGTTTCCGGGGTGTCTTTGGGGGGGCGGGGCGTTACGGGCTCGCGGGCAGGAGAGCGCCCGCGGCGCGGCATGGGAGTGGGCGGGGCCCACGGCAGGGGAGTGGGCTGCGGCCCGCGGCAGGGGGTGGGTTCGGGTTTTTTCGGGGGATTCAGCCATGCTGCGCCTTGCGGCGTTTCTCTGCCGGGCCTTCCGGCAGATCCCGGTCGCGCTTTCCAGCCCTTCCTCGCTGTGCCTCATGGCACATCCCTGCCGCGCCTTCGGCGGCTTCCCTGCCGTACTTTCCGGCGCATTGATGGCGCGGCGTTCGGGGGTACCCTTGCTGGGCCTTCGGCGCATCGATGGGTGGCTTGGCGTCACCCTGCCGCGGTGGGCTGGTTCAAGGTGGAGTCGCCTACTCTTGCGGGGCGTGGGTGGAGAATGCGGCGGAGACGAGGTAGTCGGCGAGGGAGTGTCCGGGGGGCAGGGCCTCCTCAAGGCGGTCGCGCAGCGGGGAACCGTGTGGATACATGGCCTCGACGGCCTGGGGCTGGGCCTCGACCTGGAGGGGGGCGAGACCCGCTTGTTCGACCCAGGTCCGGACTTCCGTGAGCAGGGGGGCGCCGCCGATGCACCCGACGAGGGCCTCGACATCGGAGGCGATGGCCTCGGGCAGCGGCTGGAGGAGCGCGAGGTCGGAGATGGCCACGCGGCCGCCCGGCCGGAGTACCCGGGCGATCTCCCGCCAGACCTGGGCCTTGTCCGGGGAGAGGTTGAGGACGCAATTGGAGAGGACGACGTCGACGGAGTGGTCGGCGATGGGCAGGTGCTCGATCTCCCCGAGGCGGAACTCCACGTTGGCGAGGCCGGTGCGCTCTCGGTAGGCGGGGAGCTTGGCGCGGGCGGCCGCGAGCATCTCTGGGGTCATGTCCACGCCGATAACGTGGCCCGCGGCGCCGATCTTCGGACCGGCGAGGAAGGCGTCGAATCCGGCGCCGCTGCCGAGGTCGAGAACCGTTTCGCCCGGCCGAAGGGCGGCGATGCCCCCGGGATTGCCGCAGGAGAGGCCGAGATTGGCCTCGGGCGGAAGAAGGATGAGATCGGCGGGATCGTAGCCGAGGGAGCGGGCGAGCGCCTCGGGGTCGGCCTGCCCGGCCAGCTCGCCGCCCCCGCAGCAGCCAGTCGGTGCACAGCAGGAGGCCGCGGGGGCCTCGTCGGGATCGCGGGTGGATGCGGGGTGCGGCGGGACGGCTGCGGCGTAGTTGGAGCGGACGGCCTCGCGGAGGGATTCGGGATCGGGAGGGTTCATGGGAGTTCCTTGGGGGCAGGGAGTGGATCAGGCCTCCTGTTCGGAGGGCGGTGCGGTTGGGGCGGGCGCAGGCGCGGCGGCGGGATCCGCCTCGGGCGGGGGTCCGTCCACGGCGGTGGCCCCGAACCAGCGGCGGCCCAGCCAGAGGGAGAGATAGACAAGACCGAGGAGGACGGGCACCTCGACGAGCGGGCCGATGACGGTGGCGAAGGCGACCGGGGAGGCGATCCCGAAGACGGCGATGGCTACGGCGATGGCCAGCTCGAAGTTGTTGCCGGAGGCAGTGAAGGCGAGCGTGGCCGAGCGGGGGTAATCGGCCCCGAAGCGGCGGGCCATCGCGAAACTCACGAGGAACATGACCACGAAGTAGATGACGAGGGGCAGGGCGATGCGGAAGATGTCGAAGGGCAGGGCGAGGATGCGGTCGCCCTTCAGGCTGAACATGACGAGGATGGTGAAGAGCAGGGCGATCAGGGTGAGTGGGGAGATGCGGGGAAGGAAGGTCTCCGTGTACCACTGGTCGCCGCGGGCCCGGCGGAGGAAGAGGCGGGTGAGGAAGCCCGCGGCGAAGGGGACCCCGAGGTAGACGAGCACGCTCTGGAAGACCTCGCCCATGGAGATGTCGACCAGGGCGCCTTCCAGCCCGAAGAGTGGGGGGAGGAAGGTGATGAAGAACCAAGCGTAGATCCCGAAGAAGAGAACCTGGAAGATGCTGTTGAAGGCGACCAGGCCGGCCGCGTAGTCGCTGCTGCCCCGGGCGAGGTCGTTCCAGACGAGGACCATGGCGATGCAGCGGGCGAGCCCGACGAGGATGAGCCCGACCATGTACTCGGGCTGGTCGGCGAGGAAGAGGACGGCGAGGGCGAACATGAGTACTGGCCCGACCACCCAGTTCTGGACGAGGGAGAGGGTGAGGATGCGCTTGTTGCGGAAGACCTCCGGGAGCTTCTCGTAGCGCACCTTGGCGAGGGGCGGGTACATCATGACGATGAGACCGAAGGCGATGGGCAGGTTGGTGGTCCCCACGGTAAAGCTGTCCAGCAGCCCGGCGACTCCCGGCGCGACTGCCCCGATCCCCACCCCGGCGGCCATCGCGAGGAAGATCCACAAGGTGAGGAAACGGTCGAGGAAGCCCATTCTCCGGCGGGGGGCGGGGGCGCAGGGAAGGCGGGCGGGATCGGGCGTGGAGGACATGGTCGCGGAGGGGAGAAGGAACGGCGAGGGTGCGGGATTGTGGGGGGAAGAGGGAGCGCTCAGTCGGATGGAGAGAACGGCACCGCGCCCTCAGGCGGGAGCGGTCGCCCAGCGGGCGAGGTGATCGCCGATGCGGTGGAAGTGCCCGGCCAGCTCCCCGGCGGACGCCTCGTACCAGACGGTGCGGCCCTCTTTCCGGGAGGCGATCAGCCCGGAGCGGACGAGGACGGCCAGATGCCGGTGGACCGTGGAGAAGTCCAACTCGCAGCAACCGGCCAGCTCCGTGGCCGAGCAGGGGCGACGGCACTTGACGAGGCAGGCGAGCAGCCGGCTGCGGGTCGGGTCGCCGAGGGCCCGGAAGAGCGGGGCGGCCAGTGCCCCGTCGAGCGGGTCCGCACAGCAACAGGCGGCGGCCGGTGTCTCCGGAGGGGTGGGCAACGCTTGCATACGATTACAAGTATTGCCGCGGGTGTGGGGATGTCAAACTCTGGGGAATCTGCCGGGGGCGGCGGGATCGGAGGAGATCGTCCTCCGCGAACCGCCGTTCGTTCTCTTGCGGCCCTCCCGGGGCAGCGCCTCGTCGCCGAGTCCCGATCCCCGGGGCGGTCGGCGGCGGGGATCGGGGCTCAGCCGAGGCTGCGCAGGTACTCGCCCATTTCCTTCTGGCCGAACATGTCGGCGAACTGGACGGGGGTCATGCCGCTGCCGTTGTCGGCCTTCGGGTCGGCCCCGTGCTCGACGAGGAGCCGGGCGATGGGGAGGAAGCCCTTGAAGGCGACCCCGCCGAGGGGGGTCTGGCCGTGGTCGTTGCGCCGGTCGGCCTCGGCCCCGCGGGCGAGGAGCTCGCGGGCGGTCTCCTCGTGGCCGTGGTAGCAGGCGAGCATGAGGAGGGTCTGCCCGTTTTCGTCGGCGAGGTTCACGGGCAAGCCCGCCTCGATCATGGGGAGGAGCGGCTCGGTCTCCCCGTTGCGGGCGTACTCGAGGGCCTGCAACTGGAGCTGGCTGTAGCGTTCCTCTTCGGAGGGGGTGGTGGAAGGATCGTCGCTCATAGGGCGGGAGCCTCCGGCCGGGAGAGGCCGCGGTCAAGCCATGCCGGCGGGGGCCCGGCCCGCCTCGGTGGCGGCGTGGTTTTCCACCCCGACCGCCCGGGCCACGCCTTCGGCGTAGGCCGGGTCGACCCGGTGGAAGAGGACCAGCTGGCGCTGGATGATTTCCTCAGGCACGCCGTCCATGGCGCGGGCGATGTTCCCGAAGAGCCGGGCCTTTTGTTCCCCGTCGAAGAGGTGGAAGAGCGCGCGGGGCTGGGCGTAGTCATCGGTACGGGTGCGCTCGCTGTAGCGATCGGCATCGCCGGAGACGCGGAGGGGCGGCTCGGCCACGGAGGGATCCTCGGCGGGACCGCCGAAGCTGTTCGGCTCGTAGTAGGCGTCGGGCCGGCCGGCGGTGTCGTTCGGGAAGAAGCGCATGGCCCCGTCGAGGTGGTAGTGGTGGACGGGGGCGTGCGGTCGGTTCACCGGGAGGGCCTCGTAGTGGGTGCCGAGCCGGTAGCGGTGGGCGTCGGCGTACGAGAACACGCGGGCCTGGAGCATCTTGTCCGGGGAAAACCCGATGCCGGGGACAATGTTGGAGGGAGAATAGGCGGCCATCTCCACCTCGGTGAAGTAGTCGGTGGGATTGCGGTTCAGCTCGAACTCCCCCAGCTCGAGCAGCGGATAGTCTGCATGCGGCCAGACCTTGGTGAGGTCGAAGGGGTTGTAGGGAACCTCCTCGGCCTCTCGCTCCGGCATGACCTGGACGTAGAGCGTCCACTTCGGGTACCGGCCCTCGGCGATGGCGGAGTGGAGGGCCTCACCGTAGCTCTCCCGGGTCCTCCCGACAATCCGCTCGGCTTCCTCGTCGGTGACGAACTCGTGGCCCTGCTGGGTCTTGAAGTGGAACTTTACCCAGAAGCGCTCGCCCGCCTCGTTCCAGAAGCTGTAGGTGTGCGAGCCGTAGCCGTTCATGTGCATGGGTGAGCGGGGATTGCCGCGTTCACTCATGAGGATGGTCACCTGGTGGAGGCTCTCCGGGCTGAGCGACCAGAAGTCCCAGGCGGCGGTGGCGCTGCGCAGGTGGGTGCGCGGGTGGCGCTTCTGCGTGTGGATGAAGTCGGGGAACTTGTAGGCGTCGCGGATGAAGAAGACCGGGGTGTTGTTGCCGACCATGTCCCAGTTGCCCTCCTCCGTGTAGAACTTCAGGGAGAAGCCGCGCACGTCCCGCTCGTTGTCCGCGGCGCCCTGCTCGCCGGCGACCGTGGAGAAGCGGGCGACCAGCTCGGTCTGCTGGCCCACCTCGGAGAACAGGCGTGCCCGCGTGTAGCGGGTGAGGTCCCGGGTGACCGTGAAGGTCCCGAAGGCGCCCCACCCCTTGGCGTGGACGACCCGCTCGGGGATGCGTTCGCGGTTCTGGTGGGCGAGCTTCTCGAGGAGCTGGTAGTCCTGCAGGAGGAGCGGACCGCGCGCGCCGGCGGTCAGCGAGTTCTGGTTGTCGGCAACAGGATGGCCGGCGGTGGTGGTCAGTCGGGTGGTCATGGTTGGCTTCGTTCTCGGAAGGGGATGCGGGGTTGGCTGCTTTCGGGGGTTGGGCCGATGAGCGATTCGGGGAGGATTCTACCGGGGCGGGATTGATTGGTGAAAGATTTTGGAGTGATAATTGCGATAGTTCACGCCTATGGAATTCCACCAACTCCGCTACTTCCTCGCCCTCGCCCGCGAGCGCAATTTCACCCGGGCGGCGGAGCGCTGCGCCGTCTCCCAGCCCTCCCTGAGCCAGCAGGTGCGCAAGTTGGAGGAGGAGCTCGGGGAGCCCCTCTTCCGGCGGGCGCGTCGGGCGACCGTGCTGACCCCGGCCGGGGAGCGCCTTCTCCCGCGGGCTCGCCGCATACTCGAGGAGGCCGAGGGGATCGCGGAGGAGATGGGTCCGGGAGCGGAGGGGGTCCGCGGGAGCGTGCGGCTCGGAGCAATCCCCACGGTGGCCCCGTACCTGTTGCCGGAGCTCCTCAGGGCGGCCCTCGGGCCCCATCCCGGTCTGGAAGTGCGGCTCGCCGAGGAAACCACGGCCACGCTCGTGGAGCGGCTGCGGGAGGGGGAGCTGGACTTTGCGGTGGTGAGCGCGCCCTTTGCCGGGGAGGAAGAGATGGAGTGCGTGACCCTCTGCGCGGACGAGCTCCTCGTGACCCTGCCCGCGCAGCATCCCCTCGACACCCGCTCCCGGATTTCCCTGCGGTCGCTCTCCGGCTACCCGGTGGTGCTCATGAAGGAGGCGCACTGCCTGAGCGGGCAGAGCCGGGCCCTCTGTGAGAGCTCGTCGGTGCGGCCACGGGTCTCCATCGAGAGTTCCCAGCTGGACACGGTGGTCTCGCTGGTGGCGGCCGGCCTCGGTTTCTCCTTCGTGCCGGAGATGGCCCGCCCCTTCTTCCGGGACCGGGGCATCCTCCTGCGCCCGGTCGCCCCGAAACCGGTCCACCGGCGGATCGTTCTCATCCGGGTGGCTGGCGACCCCTTTTCGTCGGCCGAGTCGGCCTTCCGGGAGGCAGTTCTCGCTGCCTTCGCGAAACGGCGGTTCTGCGCGGAGGGGGCGTGAGGCGGAGCGGGGCGTGCGGGTGTGGCTCCGCTCCCGGCGGCGGCCGGCCGGGGCCTCCCGTCCCGGGTGTGGCGGTGGTTGCCCGGGGCGGTCGCGGCGGGTAGGACGGGTGCATGCGGATCTTTTCCCCCGCCAAGCTCAATCTCTTCCTCGCGGTCACCGGGAAGGCGGCGGGCGGTTACCACGAACTGCTCTCCCTGGCGGTGCCCCTCGATTTCGGGGACACCCTACAGGTGGAGCGGCGCGAGGAGGGAGCGACCGAGGACGAGCTGACCTGCGCGGACCCGCGCGTGCCCACCGACGGCAGCAATCTCGTCCGGCGGGCGGCGGCGGCCTTCCGGGAGGAGTTGCGGGAGCGCGGTGGCGGCCGGGCCGGCGGCCCCTTCTTCCGCTTCGCGCTCGAGAAGAGCATCCCCCCGGGGGGCGGCCTCGGCGGGGGCAGCGGCAACGCGGTGGCGGCGCTGCGGGCGATGAACCGGCTGGAGGGGGAGCCCCTCGCGGAGGAGGACCTGGCCGCGCTCGCCGCCGGTCTCGGTGCGGACTGTCCGCTCTTCCTGCCGGGCGGGCCGGTGGTCTTCCGGGGGCGCGGGGAGAAGGTGGAAGCGCGGCCGGAGCTCGCCGGGCTCCTCCGGCCCTGGCGGATTTTCCTCCTCGATCCCGGCTTCGCCGTGCCCACCGGGCCGCTCTTCGCCCGCTGGGCGGCGGCGGTGCGGGAGGGCCGTCGCCGGGAGGAGGCGGGGGAGGCCGAGCGGGCGCTGGCCCGGGGCCTGGAGGAACTGCGGCAGGGCGATCCGGGACCCCTCCTCCGCAACGACCTCGGAAGCCTCCTCCGGGAGAAGTACCTCTTCTACGACGTGGTGGAAGCGGCGGTCCGGGCCGCGGCGGCGGGCTGGCTCGGGATCACCGGGAGTGGGAGCGTTGCCTTCGTCCTGCTCCACTGCGAGGCCGACGAGGGTCCTTTCCGGGAGGTGGAGCGGGAGCTCTTCGGGGAGCCGGGCTTTTCCGTTGAAGCGGCGGTCCTTCCCGGGAAGGATTGCTGATTCGAAAAAGGAGGACCGATCTTCTTGCATGACACCGACAAAGAGCAGGTATTTCACGGATCCCCGGCCGCGCCCGGAGTGGCCCGTGGGAGCGCCTTCGTCTTCCAGCACGAGGACCCCGAGGTTCCGGTCTATCAGGTCGCCGAGGCGGAGCTGAGGCGGGAGCAGGCGCGCTTTGAGGAAGCGCTCGTGGCGACCCGCGAGGAGTTGCAGGCGCTTCGGGAGCAGATCGCGGCGCAGGTAGGGGAGGCGGAGGCGAGCGTCTTCGACGCGCACCTCCTCGTCCTCGAGGACCGGGCCCTCATCGAGGAGACCTTGTTGGCCAGCGCGGAGAAACGGGTGAACATCGATCACTGCTTTGCCTCGGTAGCGGAGCGGTACATCGAATTCTTCGAGCACATCGATGACGCCTACCTGCGGGAGCGGGCCAGCGACATCCGCGACGTGACCAAGCGGGTCCTCGCCCACCTGCTCGGGCGCGGGGGGTTCCGCAGTTTCGGGGACGACGGCCGAGCGGAAGCGCGGGTCTTCGTGGCGAACAACATCAACGCTTCGGACATCGCCCAGCTCCCCCGCGAGAAGATCCTCGCCCTCGTGGCGGAGACCGGTGGGCAGACCGGGCACACCTACATCATGGCCCGGGCCATGAAAGTGCCCGCGGTCGTGGGAGTGGCCGGGGTGACCGAGAAGATCGCCATGGGCGTGCCAGTCCTCGTCGACGGCTACGACGGCACGGTCATCGTCGACCCCGGGGAGGATACCCTCTTCCGCTACGGGGAATTCCGCCGCAAGCGGAAGCGCCTGCAGGAAGTCTACGAGAGCGAGCTGGGGGAGCCCGCGGAGACCCGCGACGGCCGCCCCTGCCCCCTCCGGGCGAACCTCGAGACGCGGGAGGAGGTGGTCGACGCGAAGGCTGTCCACGCCGAGGGGGTCGGCCTCTTCCGCTCGGAGGGCATGGTCCTCCGCGACCGGGCCGCGCTCGCCTCCGAGGAGCTCCAGTTCCGCGAGTATCGCGAAGTCGTGCGGGCCCTCGACCCGGCCCCGGTGACGATCCGCACCTTTGACATCGGTGGCGACAAGTACCTGCCCTCCCGCCTCACCGTCCGCGAGCGGAATCCCTTCATGGGCTTCCGGGCCATCCGCTACTGCCTGAAGAATCCCGGGCTCTTCAAGGAGCAGCTCCGGGCCCTCCTGCGGGCGGCCTCGTACGGGAACCTCCGCATCCTCCTGCCCATGATCAGCGGGGTGCGCGAGCTGCACGCCGCCCGCGAGTTGCTCGCCGAGGCCCGGGCAGAGCTGCGGGCGCGCGGGGAGGAAGTGCCGGAGGCGGTCGCCCTCGGCTGCATGATCGAGATCCCCAGCGCGGCCCTCATGGTCGACGTCCTCGCGAAGTACTGCGACTTTGTGAGCATCGGTACGAACGACTTGATCCAGTACCTCCTCGCCGTGGACCGGGGGAACGACAACATCGCCGAGCTCCACGAGCCGAGCCATCCGGCGGTGGTCCGTATCCTCCACACGATTGTCCGCGAGGCCAAGGCGGCCGGCGTGCCGGTGAGCGTGTGCGGGGAAATGGCCAGCGACCCCGTCTACACCGGCCTCCTCGTCGGGCTCGGGGTGGATGAGTTGAGCCTCTCCCCGAGCCTCCTTCCAGAGGTGAAGTACATCCTGCGCCACATGGATGCCGCCGAGGCAGAAGCACTGGCCGCGGAGTGCCTCCGCATGGAGGGCCCCCGCCGGATCCGTCGGCGGCTCGGGGCCTTCCACGAGGAGTTGGTGCGGCGCTCGGCCCTGACAACCCACTGAAGCTACGCACTCCGCGCCGGCCGGATGCCGCGGGGGGGAGGTAAGGGAGGCCGGCGGGGGCGCTGGTTTCCTTGGCAAGGCTCCCCGTCCTTGTTAGAAACAGGTGGCCGAAGGCCGTGGGCAGTCCGCGGTCGACGGGCCACAGGAACACTCCAACAAGGCATCGATCATGAAGGCAGCGGTTTGGCACAAGGCAAAGGACCTGCGGGTGGAACAAGTGGACGAGCCCTCCGTGCGGGATCCGCACGAGGTGAAGGTGAGGGTGCAGGCCTGCGGGATCTGCGGGAGCGATCTCCACGAATACGCGGCCGGTCCGATCTTCATCCCGGTGGAACAGCCCCACCCGATCAGTGAGGACAAGGCGCCCATCGTGATGGGCCACGAGTTCTCCGGCGAAGTCGTCGAGGTGGGTGGAAAGGTGAGTCGCGTCCAGGTGGGCGATCGGGTGGCCATCGAGCCGATCTATGCACCGCACCGGGACGGCGCTTACCTCGACGAAAAGTACAACCTGACCCCCCTGCTCGGGTTCCACGGGCTTTCCGGCGGGGGCGGCGGACTGGCCGAGTTCACGGTCGTGGGGGAGCACATGGTGCATCGGCTCCCGGAGGAGCTCTCCGCGGAACAGGGCGCCCTCGTCGAGCCCGCGGCGGTCGGCCTGCACGCGGTGCGGCAGAGCTCGCTGAAGGCGGGCGACACCGCCGCGGTGTTCGGGGCGGGCCCGATCGGGCTCGTCGTGATCGAGGCGCTGAAGGCGGCCGGGGCGTCCCGGATCTTCGCGGTCGAGCTGTCCGAGGCCCGCAAGGCGAAGGCGGCGGCGCTGGGGGCGGAAGTGCTCGATCCGGGCGCGGGGGACGTGGTCGGCGAGATTGCGGAACGCTCCCGCGGCGGGGTCGACTTCGCCTTCGAGGTGACCGGGATTCCGGAGGTGCTACGGCAGTCCCTGCACAGCACGCATGCCGGCGGCGAAACGATCATCGTGAGCATCTGGGAGACGGAGGCCTCCTTCCAGCCGAACGACCTGGTCATCCGCGAACGCACCATGAAAGGGATCATCGCGTACCGGCACATCTACCCGGCGGTGATTGCCCTCATGGAGAAGGGCTACTTCCGGGCGGAGGAACTCGTGACCAAGAGGATCTCCCTCGAGGAGGTGGTCACCGAGGGCTTCGACGTGCTGCTGGAGGACAAGAGCCACATCAAGATCATGGTCCAGCCGTGAGCCCGTGAGCCTCCGCGGCAGGCAGGAGAACACCGGGTGCGGCCGCCCCGGGCGCGGCCGACCCGCCCGCGCGGTAGGGCCGTGGCCGGGCACGGAGGGGCACGTTGGTCCCTGAGCAAGTCCTCCTCTCCCTCGCCATCGCCGGCGCCATCGGCCTGCTCATCGGGCTGGAGCGCGGCTGGGAGGAGCGCGAGGCGGGGGAGGGCAAGCGGGTGGCCGGCTTGCGCACCTTCGGTCTCATCGGTCTCTTCGGGGGCGTCTGCGGGCTGCTCAGCGAGCGGACCGGCTCTCTCCTGCTCCCTGGCGTGGCCCTCGCCGGGCTGACGGCCGTCCTCATCGTGAGCCACCGGCAGGCCTACCGGGTGACCGGGGACCTCGGGATCACCACGCTCTGCGCGGCCCTCCTCACCTTCGTGCTCGGGCTGGGGGCCGCCCAGGGCTTCCGGGTAGAGGCAGCGGCCACGGCGGTGGTGGTGGCGCTGCTCCTCGGCTCGAAGCCGACCCTGCACCGCTGGGTGCGGGCGATGGGCAGCCGCGAGCTGCGGGCGGCCCTGAAGCTGCTGGTGCTCTCCGTGGTGATCCTGCCGGTCCTCCCGGACAAGGGCTACGGGCCGTGGAAAGCCCTCAATCCCTACGAGATCTGGTGGATGGTCGTGCTCATCGCGACGATTTCCTTCGTCGGCTATGTCGCCGTGCGGGTGGTCGGGCCCCGCCGCGGAATCGTGGTGACCGGGCTCCTCGGGGGACTCGTCTCCTCCACCGCGCTGACCCTGCACCTCTCCCGCCGGGCCCGGCAGGGAGCCGACCCCCCGGCCCACCTCGCTGGGGGCATCCTCCTCGCCTGCGGCACGATGTTTCCCCGGGTGCTCATCGTCGCCGGGATCCTCCACTGGCCCCTGGTCGGAGCCCTCTGGCCCTCCCTGCTGCTCATGGGCGCGCTCACCTACGGTGGGGGGCTCGCCTGGACCCTCGCGGTTTCCCGCGCGGGAGAGAGTGGCCCGGCTGAGGGTGCCCGCCTGCGCAATCCGCTGGAGCTCGCGCCCGCCCTTTTCTTTGGGGCGGTCCTCGCGGTGGTTCTCCTCGCCGGCGCTGGGCTGGAAGAGACCTTCGGCGGCGCGGGCCTGCTCAGCCTGGCAGCGGTCTCCGGGTTGACGGATGTCGATGCGATTACGCTGACGCTCGCCCGGATGAGCGAACCAGCCGGAGAAGAGGCGGCGGTCGGGCTACCCCTCGCCGCGCTCGGCATCGTCCTCGCCAGCGCCACAAACGGCCTCACCAAGACGGTGCTCAGCTTGAGCGTGGGGGGATGGGCGGTGGGCTGGCGGGTGGCCCTGCCCCTTCTCTCCAGCGCCGGCCTCGGGCTGCTCCTCGCCATCCTGCTGGCCTGAGCCCTCACCGGCCCGCGTCCGCCCTGCCGGGGAGGGGCAGGGAACAAGCGACTCGGAAAAAAGCGCGGGATCCCGTGCTCGGGAAGGGGGGCAGACGCGCGGCGCACAGTGTCCCGTGCCCGCCCGCCCGGTGGGTTCCGCTCGCGGATCGTTGGCCCTCTGGGCAGCTGGCCGGATCGGGGGAGCTGGCCGGCGGTCCGGCGGGGCACTAGAGCTCCGCCCGGATGGCGGCGAGCATGGCGGAGGAACCGACGGGCTCCACCTCGAAGGCGATGTCCCCGGTGCGCGTACCCTTCTCCACGGCGCGGCGCACCGCGGTCTCGATCCGCGTGGCGGCAGCTTCCTCGCCGAGACTGTGGCGGAGGAGAAGGGCACCGCTGAGGATCTGGGCGCAGGGATTGGCCACGCCCTTCCCGGCGATGTCGGGCGCGCTCCCGCCGGCGGGCTCGTAGAGGCCGAAGGGGTGGCCGTGCCGGTTCTGGTCCTCCCCGAGGCTGGCGGAGGCGAGCATGCCGAGGGAGCCGCAGATCACGGCCATCTCGTCGGAAAGGATGTCGCCGAAGAGGTTCTCGCTGAAGAGGACGTCGAACTGGTTGGGATTGCCGGCCAGCTGCATGGCTGCGTTGTCCACGAGCATGTGGCTCAACTCGATTTCCGGGTAGTGCTCGGCGAAGAAACGGGTGACGGTATCGCGCCAGAGCACGGAAGTTTCCAGCACATTGGCCTTGTCGATGGAGCAGACCCGCCGGCTCCGGCCGAGGGCGGTCTTGGCGGCGACCTCGGCGATGCGCGTGATCTCCGAGGTCCGGTAGACCATCGTATCGCGCGACTGCTTCTCACCGTTCTCGAGGGTCACGGTGTCCTTGGGCTGGCCGAAGTAGAGCCCGCCGGTCAGCTCGCGGATGCAGACGATGTCGATCCCCTCGGGGATGCGCTCGCTCTTCAGGGGGGAGGCGGGGACCAGCTCGGGGTAGAGCAGGCCGGGGCGGATGTTCGCGAAGAGGTGGAATTCCTTGCGGAGGGGAAGCAGGGCGGCCCGCTCGGGCTGCTCCTTCGGTGGCAGGCTCTCCCACTTCGGGCCGCCCACCGAACCGAAGAGGATGCCGTCGGAGGCCCGGCAGGCCTCGAGGGTGGACGCTGGCAGCGCGGTGCCCTCCGCGTCGATGGCGGCCCCGCCGACGAGGCACTCGTTCATCTCCAGGCGGGCGCCCTCCTCGCGGGCGACCTGCTCGAGCAGTTCCACCGTCAAGCTCATCACTTCCGGGCCGATTCCATCGCCCGGCAACACTGCCAGCTTCCATTCACGCATGCCCCGAGCAAACAACCGGGAGAATGGGCCGGAAAGCGAAAAAGCCCGGCGGGGTGCGGGCGGGGTCCGCGTGGGTTTCCCCTGCGGGCGCTCCCGGTCCGGTCGGCCGGCTAGGCTTCGCACCCGGATGGTCCCGGCAGGTCGGGGCGGCGCTCGCGGGTGCGCTGCCGGCGTTGCTCCTCCCGCCACGCGGCAATCCGGCCGTGATCGCCGGAGAGGAGGACCGCCGGCACCGGCATGCCGCGGAACTCGGCCGGCCGGGTGTACATGGGGATCCCGAGCCGTCCGTCGCGGAAGCTGTCCTGCTCGAGCGACTGCGCCTCGCCGAGGACGCCGGGTAGTTGGCGGACGACCGCATCGATGAGGACGGCGGCGGGCAGGGTGCCGTTGGTGAGCACGTAGTCGCCGATGGAGATCTCCCGGTCGACGAGGGTGGCGCGGACGCGCTCGTCGATCCCCTCGTAGTGGCCGCTCACCACGAGGAGATGGGAATGCCCGGCCAGCTCCTCGACGAGGGGTTGGCGGAGGGGTTCGCCGTCGGGGGCCATGTAGACCACGGTGGTCTCGGGCCGGCGCAGCTCCTCGATCGCGGCGAAGAGGGGCTCGGGCTTGAGCACCATGCCGGCGCCACCCCCGAAGGGCCGGTCGTCCACGATGTGGTGCTTGTCGGTCGTCCAGTCGCGCAACTGGTGCACCCGCAGGTCGACGCGGCCGGCCGCCACCGCCCGGCCGACCATGCTTTCCCGCACGAAGCCCTCCAGCATCCCGGGGAAAAGGGTGAGAACATCCCAGCGCATGGATCCACCCCAACCGCTGCCCACGACGGGAGCAATCCCCGGCGTGGAGGGTGCGGCTGCGCGGGAAACGGGCAGGGGCGGTGTGCGCGCTGCGATCCGGGGCGTCCTTCGGAGGGGATGCACGGGCCGGGGATGATCGAGTGGGAGTTGGAAGGAGAGGGGAATCGGTGGCTTCGCCCCGGCCTCACCGCGGGACGGGGTCGGAGCGCCCGTAGCGATTGTCGGGAACAAAGAGCGTCGACGAGGACCGGAGAGGCCGCGGGAGGGCAGGGCGGTGAGACGGAGGGGAGGGGAGGGGGCCGCTGGGGGTTTGCTCTGCCCTTGCCGAAGCTGGGGGAATCCTCTGGCGCGGAGCAATTTCCCGTGGCAGGGTTTTCGGGTCATGGGCGAGCCTCGGGAGAAAAGCGATGGACGGCCTTGAGCAGAACCACGGGCCGGAAAGGCTCGTGGGGGTCTGGGTCGATGCGGAGACGGCCCGGGTGCACACGGCCTGGCGCCCGGCGGGGGGAGGGCCGGCTGAGGGCCGCCGTGAACCGTTCCGCGGCTTTGCCTGGGTGGCGGACGCCCTCTGCGAGGAGCCTCCCTGGGGTAGCCTGCCCCGCAAGGCCCTTGCCGGGGAGGGAGCCCTGCGGCATCGGCTGGAGGCGGACGATCCCGCCGGCCTGTCGACTCTCGCGGAACTCCCGCGCGACCCGCAGCGCGTGGAGATGCTGCGGCCGTGGGAACACCAGTACCTGCTCACGACCGGCCATCGCCTGATCGCCCCCGGTTTCCTCGGCGGCCTCGTCCGCCTGCAGGTGGACATCGAGACGGACTGCGAGGAGGAGGGCGGGTTCAGCGATCCCTCGCGCAAGGGCGACCGGGTGCTCGCGATCGGCCTGCGCTGGGGGGAGGGCCCGCAGGAGGAGGAGATCCTCGAGCTGGAGGAGCCGACCGATGCCGCCGAGCGAGCTCTCCTCAAGACCTTCGGGGAACGTCTCCGCACGCTCGATCCGGATCTCGTGGAGGGCCACAACTTCTTCAATTTCGACCTGTACTTCCTGCGCACGCGCTGTCGGCGGTTCCGGGTCAGGATGGAGTGGGGCCGCTTCGGAGCCTCCGCGCAGTTCCGGCGCAGCCGGGTGCGGGTGGCCGAGCGCTGGGTCGACCTCGCCCGCTGCGACCTGCCCGGACGCACGGTCTTTGACACCTTCCTCGCCGCCCAGTTCTACGACCTCACCGAGCGCAGTCTCCCCTCCTTCGGGCTGAAGGACCTCGCCGCGCATTTCGGGCTCGCCGGGGGTCGGGAGAATCCCGGTGGCCGTACCTACCTCGAGGGGCGGGCCATCGGGGCGGCCTTCCGCGGGGACCGGGAGCGCTTCCGGGCTTACCTGCGGGACGATCTCCGCGAGACGGCCGGGATCGCCGACATCCTCCTGCCGACGTACGTCGCCCAGGCGGCCCTCTTTCCGATGACCCTGCAGGAGATCCTCCTGCGGGGGACGGGGGCCCGTGTGGAGAGCGTCTTCCTCGAAAAGTA
Source organism: uncultured Opitutia bacterium (assembly GCA_913056175.1). Taxonomy (GTDB): domain Bacteria; phylum Verrucomicrobiota; class Verrucomicrobiia; order Opitutales; family Puniceicoccaceae; genus CAJXLM01. Next base: position 16,304 of record CAJXLM010000048.1, read on the forward strand.
CGAGGCGGCCGGCCGGGCTTTGCCGACCCCCGCGGCGGGAGAGTCCTTCGTCGGCGGGATTTCCCGCAGTTTCGAGACGGGCGTCTTTCCCCGGGTGCTCCACTTCGATGTTGCCTCCCTCTATCCGAGCCTGCTCCTGCAGATCGACCGCAACCCGGCCGGTGATGACCTCGGCGTCCTCCTGCCCACCCTCGCCGATCTCCGCCGCGACCGGCTCGAGTACAAGCGGCTCGCCCGGGAGGATCCCGATCCCGAGCGCCGGCGCGAGTTCGAGGCACGCCAGGCGAGCTTCAAGATCCTCATCAATTCCTTCTACGGCTACCTCGGCTTCGGGGGTGCCCGCTTCGGCGACAGCGGGCTCGCCGCCGAGGTGACCAACCGGGGGCGGGAAACGCTCGAGCAGTTGATCGAGCTCTTCGGGCTGCACGGTTGTCGGGTGCTGGAGGCGGATACCGACGGTCTCTATGTGGAGGCCGGTCGTTGGTGGGAGGAGCCCCAGGCCCTCCTCGACGCGGTGAACGCGGAGCTGGGGGAGAATCTCGACCTCGAGCTCGGCGGAGCCTACGAGGCCATGCTTTGCTACAAGGCGAAGAACTACGCCCTCCGCCAGGGAGAGGAGGTGCTCGTGAAGGGTTCCGCCCTCCGCTCCCGGGGCACCGAGCCCTTTCTCGCCCGGCTCACCCGCCGACTCATCGAGTGGAAGCTGGGGGTGCGCGGGGAGAACCCACGCGATGAGCTTGCCGAGTGGCGGACCCGGCTGGAGGAACAGGCGATCCCGGTGGAGGACCTCGCCCGTGGCGAATACCTCAGCCAATCCCCGGCGGCCTACGCGAAATCAGTCGGCCAGAAGGGGAAGTCCCGCCGGGCCGCTCTCGAGGTCGCCCTCCGTATGGATCCGCCCCCGAAAATGGGCGAACGGGTCCGCTTCTACATCACGCCGGGGGAAACAAAGCGGACGCCCGAGTGGCAGCGCGCCCGGCCCCTCGCGGACTACGATCCCCAGCACGCGCCCTACGATCCGGCCTACTACCAGAAACGCCTGGAGTCCTGGCTGGACCGCTACGCCGACCTGCTGGAGGAGTGAACATGGCCGTCCGCGATTCCCCGCGGAAAGGGCCGATGCGGGGTCGCGGGAAGAGGATGCCGGAAGGGAAAAAGGACAGCGCGAGGGCCTAAGAATCGGCACCCATGGCTTCCTCTCTCTGGGTCGGGAAGAAGGGCCGTAGGGGGTAGGGTATGCCGATGGCATGTGCCGGGGCTTTGGCTCCGTCGGCGGGAATGCCGACGGGAGCGTTGCCAAACATGACAGGCCCGCTGGCGCCGAGTCCACGAGCTGGCCTTGTCGGCTGGGGAGGGGCTGCCGGGAGGAACGGAAGCGCTGGGCTGCAAGGACAAGGAAGGGGATCAGTGACGGGAGGGGTCGTGGAGGAGTGGAGGCAGGTCCGGCAGGACGACGGGCGCGTGAGTGCTGATCGGTCTCTCCACCTCGCCGGGGACCTCACCCTTCTCACGAATCCGCCTCACTCTCTCCCGAAAAGGCACCGCGTCCCCTCTCCGCCCCGCAGGTCAAATGCCCCCAGCATCCGGTCTCACCCAATCCTCTCCCCAACCCGCTTCAATCAGCGGGAGGGTCCGGATCCAGAGAACCCACCTCCACCGGCAGCCACTCTCCCCCGGAAACTGCACCCCCCCCGGCGGCACGGGTTACTGCCAGGATACGGCAAAACCAGAACGCCTCCCACGGATTCCCACCCGCACCTCCTATCCACCAAAACCTCCCGCACTTCCCCGCCAACCCTCTGCTCCGATCCCCCAACGAAAACATCAAAACCGGTCTTTTGGGGATTCCTTCGGAATAAAGGGTCAGGAAAAATTTGACTTGATTTCAAGGGTGCAGGGTGTTGGGGTGGTGTCGTATGAGACGGCGGCGCTACAAGTTGAGGGGAGAAGGGTACTACTATTTGCGGGGGGAGTTGTTGGGGGAGTTTCGGTTGGGGGCGGAGGAGCGGGAGTTCCTGATGCGGCT
>CAJXLM010000049.1 GCA_913056175.1 uncultured Opitutia bacterium
AGGAGGGCGGGGGGAGGTGGGGTCTTTTTTTGGGGCGGGGGGTGCTGGTCGGGGGCGTGGCCTTGGTGGCTCTCTTGCGTCCGGGGGGTTGCGAGGCACGGGAGAGCGTGGTGGGGCGAGGGGGGAGTGCTGGGGGAATCTTCTTCTTCGCCGGGGGCGTGGTTGTCGGGCAATCTCGCCGGAGAAGACCCCGGGATTCCTTGGTTCGGCGGGATCGGACCCGTGGAGGAGGTTCCCGGAAAACTTGCCCTGTGGGAGAGGTCCTGCACGGCATGTCCGCTTTATTGGATTGACCCGTCGGTCCCGACAAAGGCCAAGGTGTTCCACTGGACGTTTTCCTGCAGACCCTGCCCTTTTTCCTGATCGTGGGAGTGGGCTATGGCGCCGGGCGCACGGGATTCTTCACCGCGGAGGCGACGGCGTGGCTTACCAAGTTCGTGTTCTACTTCGCCCTGTCGGCGATGTTGTTCCGCTTTTCGGCGCAGCTCCGCCTAGGCGAGGTGATCGACGGCGATTTTCTCGCCGCCTATGTCGTGGCGACCGGGGCGCTTTTCGTGCTCGTTCTGCTAATCGCCTTCCTGCGGCGTCGACCCGCGGCCGAAGCTGCCATCGAGGCGCAGTGCGCGGCGATCGGGAACACCGGTTTTCTCGGCGTGCCCATGCTGACGCTCCTCCTCGGCGAGGCCGCGATCGGGCCCGTCATGCTGGTACTCTCCGTCGACTTTATCCTCTTCGGCACAATCGTCGTGGCGCTCATCACCGGTTCGCGCGGAGACTCGGGGGGGCTCGGCATTCCCCGCACCGTGGCGCTCGGGCTGGTGAAGAATCCCATGCTGGTTTCCATCGCCCTCGGCTTCGCGTGGTCGGGGCTGCGCCTGCCGATCCCGGACCCCGCGAACCAGTTCCTCACGATCCTCGGGGGTGCGGCCACGCCCGGGGCCCTTTTCGTCATCGGGGCGTCGCTGGCCTCCAAGTCTGCCGAGCGCCCCCTCGTCGCCGGGTATCTGAGCGTGTGCAAGCTGGTCCTGCATCCGGCGCTCGTGGCCCTCGCCGCGCTGTTCCTCTTCCCCGTCGATGGCCATGCGGCGGCGGTCATGATCGCGGCGGCCTCCCTGCCAGTCGCCGGCAATGTCTACATTCTCGCCCAGCACTACGGAGTCGCACCGCACCGCGTCTCGACCGCGATCCTTTTCTCCACGGCCGGCGCAGTGGTGACGGTCTCCCTGGTGATCGGCTGGGTGGCGGGGCTGGACTGAGCGGTGAGACGCGGGGGAGGGGGTTCGGAGAGGTCCGCTACCACCCGAACGGAGGAGGTTTTCCACGATTCAAACGCCCCCGAGCGCGCCCCCCTGCGGAACCGGTGAGCCGAGCGATGGGGAGGGCCGAATGGACCGCGCTGGCGGGAAGGCCGTGCTTCGACCGGAGAATTGCGTTGACCTATGGGAGCAACCCCCCTTCTTCCCCTTTCAGCCCTTCCCGGGAAGGGTCAACCTACCCCATTCACCCCAACACCAGGAGTTATTGCTATGAAGTGGAGAAATTCCCTGTGCGCTGCAACCGTGTGCACCCTTGTGGCCACGGCCGTGGTCTCGGCCGAGACCATCACCATCGCCACCGTGAACAACGGAGACATGATCCGGATGCAGGGCTACACCGATGATTTTACGGAGAAGACCGGCCACGAGGTGGAGTGGGTCACGCTCGAGGAAAACGTCCTGCGCCAGCGGGTGACCACGGACATCACCACGCGGGGCGGCCAGTTCGACATCATGACGATCGGCATGTACGAGACCCCGATCTGGGGGCAGAACGGCTGGCTGGTCCCGCTGGACGACCTTTCCGCGGAGTACGACACCGCGGACATCCTGCCGGCCATGCGGGCCGGCCTGAGCTACGACGGCACCCTCTACGCGGCCCCCTTCTACGGGGAAAGTTCCATGGTCATGTACCGCACCGACCTCATGGAGAAGGCCGGGTTGGAGATGCCGGCCGCCCCGACCTGGCAATTCATCCGGGAGGCCGCCGCCGTCATGGATGACCCCGAGAACGGCATCAACGGCATCTGCCTGCGCGGCAAGGCCGGCTGGGGCGAGGGCGGTGCCCTCATCACCGTGACCGGGAATTCCTTCGGCGCACGCTGGTTCGACGAGGAGTGGAACGCCCAGTTCGACCAGCCCGAGTGGAAAGAGGCCCTGACCTTCTACGTCGACCTCATGAACGACTACGGCCCCGAGGGCTACGCGACCAACGGCTTCAACGAGAATCTCTCGCTCTTCCAGCAGGGCAAGTGCGCCATGTGGATCGACGCGACGGTCGCCGCGTCCTTCGTGACGGACCCCGAGGAGTCGGAGGTGGCGGACAACGTGGGCTTCGCGCTGGCGCCGAACTCCGAGGGCGTGGACAAGCGCTCGAACTGGCTCTGGGCGTGGGCGCTGGCCATCCCGGCGGGCACGCAGAAGGAGGAGGCCGCCAAGGAATTCATCGAGTGGGCCACCTCCAAGGACTACATCGAGATGGTGGCCGAGAACGAGGGCTGGGCGAACGTGCCTCCGGGCGCGAGGACCTCGCTCTACGAGACGCCGGCCTACCAGGAAGTTCCGTTTGCCGGGATTACCCTCGAGTCGATCAACGCCGCTGATCCCACCGAACCGACCGTCGAGCCAGTTCCCTACGTCGGCGTCCAGTTCGTCGCCATTCCCGAGTTCGCCGGGATCGCCACGGAGGTGAGCCAGGAATTCGCGGCGGTGTATGCCGGGCAGCAGTCCGTCGACGAGGCGTTGGCAAAAGCCCAGGCCATTACCAACGAGGCGATGGAAGCCGCGGGCTACCGCTAAGAAATCCCTGCCCGCTCCCGGGGGCGGTGGTCCCCGCCTCCGGGAGCGCCACCCCCTCTCCGGAATCCTCCCGCCCTCTCCGGCACGGTAGGGCGCGGGGGTTGGTCCCCTCCGTATGGCAACCAAGGCCTCCCGTTCGGCTGCCCGCCTGATGATGGCGCCCGCCGTGGTCCTGCTCCTCGGCTGGATGCTGGTGCCGCTGTCGATGACCGTCTGGTTCTCCTTCCGGAAATTCCTGCCGTTGCGGGGCGGGGACCTCGGTTGGGCCGGTTGGGAGAACTACAGCCGCTTTGTCAGCTCCAGTAGCTTCTGGCCCGCGGTATCCACGACCCTGATCATCGTCGGCAGTGTGCTGGTGGTCACGGTGGTGCTGGGGGTCCTCCTCGCGCTGCTGCTGGACCAGCCTTTCTGGGGGCGGGGAATCGTACGGATCCTCGTCATCGCTCCCTTCTTCGTCATGCCGACGGTGTCGGCCCTTGTCTGGAAGAACATGTTCATGGATCCGACGAACGGCCTGCTCGCCTACCTGTGGAGGCTGTTCGGGGCGGAGCCGCTGGCCTGGCTCTCCGAGGCGTCGAAGGAGTCGATCGTCATGATCATCGCGTGGCGCTGGCTCCCCTTCGCCACGCTCATCCTCCTCACGGCGATCCAGTCGCTCGACAACGAGCAGCTCGAGGCCGCCGAGATGGATGGCGCGGGACCCCTCCAGCGCTTTGGCCACATCATCCTGCCCCACCTCGGCCGGGCCATCACCATTGTGATCCTCATCCAGACGATCTTCCTGCTATCGATCTTCGCCGAGATCTTCGTGACCACCGGCGGCGCCTTCGGCACGCGCACCCTCACCTACCTCATCTTCCAGCGCGTCCTGGAGAGCCAGAACGTGGGCCTCGGATCGGCCGGCGGGGTCTACGCCATCATCCTCGCCAACATCGTGGCGCTCTTCCTCATGCGCATCGTGGGGAGGAATCTCGATGCCTGAGCCCACCGAGTCCCGGTTGCCGTCCTCCCCCGGGAACGCGATGCCCCCATCCTGACCATGCCCCGCGCCATCCGCACGCAACGCAAGCTGCTGACCACTGCCGTGGCCTGGTTCGTGGGCCTGCTGATCTTCTTCCCGATCCTCTGGACCTTCCTGACCAGCTTCAAGACGGAGGCCGAGGCTGTCGCCAATCCGCCCCTCTTCCTGAACTTCGACTGGACCCTCGAGAACTACGCCGTCGTCCAGGAACGGTCCGATTACCTGCGCTTCCTCTGGAATTCGGTCTTCCTCGCCGGCGGATCGACCCTCCTCGGCATCCTCGTCGGGGTGCCCGCGGCCTGGTCGATGGCCTTTGTGCCCTCCCGGCGGACGAAGGACATCCTCCTGTGGATGCTCTCCACCAAGATGCTCCCGGCCGTGGGCGTGCTCTACCCGATCTACCTGATCTTCATCCGCCTCGGCCTCCTCGACACCCGGGTCGGGCTCGTCGTCGTCCTCATGCTGATCAACCTGCCGATCATCGTCTGGATGCTCTACACCTACTTCCGGGAGATTCCCGGGGAAATCCTCGAAGCGGCCCGGATGGACGGGGCGAACCTGCGGTCCGAGCTGCTCTACGTTCTTACGCCCATGGCCCTCCCGGGCATCGCGTCGACCGTGCTGCTCAACTTCATCCTCGCCTGGAACGAGGCCTTCTGGACCCTCAACCTGACCGCCGTCGACGCGGCTCCGCTCACCGCCTTCATCGCCAGCTATTCCAGCCCCGAGGGCCTCTTCTTCGCGAAATTGTCGGCGGCCTCGACCATGGCCATCGCCCCGATCCTTATCCTTGGCTGGTTCAGCCAGAAGCAACTCGTCCGCGGCCTCACCTTTGGCGCCGTGAAATGATTCCACCGCGCCGGTCCGGCCGGGCGCGGGCAAGCCACGATCCTCCATGGGACAGATACGACTCGAACAGGTGACAAAAAGCTTCGGCGAGGTGCAGGTCATCCAGCCGCTCGACCTCACCCTCGAGGACGGGGAGTTCACCGTCTTCGTCGGTCCCTCGGGCTGCGGCAAGTCCACCCTGCTGCGACTGATCGCGGGTCTCGAGGATGTCAGCTCGGGCCGCATCCTCATCGACGGGAAGGACGCGACCGCCCTCGTGCCGGCCAAGCGCGGGCTGGCCATGGTCTTCCAGTCCTACGCACTCTACCCGCACATGAGCGTGCGCCGGAACATCGCCTTCCCCCTCCGCATGGCCAGGATGAGCCGGGCGGAGATCGACCGGCGGGTGGAGGAGGCGGCGGAGGTGCTCAACCTGCGGGAGTACCTCGACCGGCGGCCCGGGCAGTTGTCGGGCGGCCAGCGCCAGCGCGTGGCCATCGGGCGGGCCATCGTCCGCGAACCGGCGGCCTTCCTCTTCGACGAGCCCTTGTCGAATCTCGACGCCGCCCTGCGGGTGGGCATGCGCATGGAGATTTCCGAACTGCACAAGAAGCTCGGCACCACCATGATCTACGTGACCCACGACCAGGTGGAGGCGATGACCATGGCCGACCGGATCGTCGTGCTGCAGGGCGGGATCATCGAACAGGTGGGCAGCCCGCTCGAGCTGTACCAGCGCCCCTGCAACCAGTTTGTGGCCGGTTTCATCGGCTCCCCCCGGATGAACCTGATCGAGGGGCCCGAGGCCGCCCGGGAGGGGGCGACCACCCTGGGCATCCGTCCCGAGCACCTTCGCCTCTCGCGGAGTGAGGGGCCCTGGGAGGGCACCGTCGGCGTGTCCGAGCACCTCGGCTCCGACACCTTCCTGCACATCCACGGGATTCCCGGCTGCGACCCCTTCACGGTGCGGGCGAGCGGGGAGGTGGACCTGCGCCATGGCGACGCGGTCTTCCTGACTCCCGACCGCGCGCGGCTGCATCGCTTCGACGCGGAGGGGCGGAGGATCGAATGAAACGGCTGGCCGGGAAAACCGCCCTGATCACCGGGGCCGCCCGCGGGATCGGCCTCGCCTTTGCCCGGGCGTACGCGGGCGAGGGCGCGCGCGTGGCCCTCGCGGACATCGACCGGGCCCGGGCGCGGGCCGCGGCGGAGGGCATCGGCCCGGCCGCGGTGGCCATCGAGATGGATGCGACCCGGCAGGAGAGCATCGAGGCCGGGGTGGGGGAGGCCGCGGAGGCCCTCGGCGGGATCGACATCCTCATCAACAGCGCCGCCGTCTTCACCGCCGCCCCGGTCACCGAGATCACCCGCGCGGACTACCACCGGATCTTCGACCTGAATGTGGCGGGCACGCTCTTCACCCTGCAGGCAGTGGCCCGGCGCATGATCGAGCGCGGCAGGGGAGGCAAGATCATCAACATGGCCAGCCAGGCGGGCCGCCGGGGCGAGCCGCTCGTCGCGGTCTACTGCGCCTCCAAGGCAGCGGTGATCAGCCTCACGCAATCGGCCGGGCTCAACCTCATTGCGCACGGGATCAACGTGAACGCCATCGCTCCCGGCGTGGTCGACGGCGAGCACTGGGACGAGGTCGATGCTTTCTTTGCGAGGTACGAGGGCAAGGCCCCCGGCCAGAAGAAGGCCGAGGTCGGTGCGGCCGTCCCCTACGGGCGCATGGGTCGGCCCTCGGACCTGACCGGGATGGCGATCTTTCTCGCCACGGAAGAGGCCGACTACATCGTGGCGCAGACTTTCAACGTCGACGGCGGGAACTGGATGAGCTGATGAGCAAGGATCGAAGCGCCCCCGTCCCCCTTTCCGAGGCAACCCTCCCGGACCTCCCGGAGGAGGTCGCCCGGCCCCGCTACGACCGGGCCGCCCTCCGCCCCGGCATCGTCCACATCGGCGTCGGCAACTTCCACCGCGCCCACCAGGCGTGGTACCTGCACCGGCTCATGCAGGAGGGCAAGGCCCACGATTGGGCGATCCTCGGGGCGGGTGTGCGGCCCTACGATGCGGAGATGCGCGAGAAGCTGCTCGCCCAGGACTGCCTCTCGCTGCTGGTGGAACTCGACCCGGCGGGCAAGTCCGCCGAAGTCGTCGGCTCGATGATCGATTACCTCCCGGTCGAGGAGGGGCACGGCCCGTTGATCGAGCGGATGGCCGACCCGCAGATCCGCATCGTTTCACTGACCGTGACCGAGGGGGGCTACTACCTCGATCCAGGGACCAACGGCCTCGCCGTGGAGCACCCGGACCTGCGCCACGACGCGGAGCATCCGGATCGGCCGCGCACCGCCTTCGGGGCCATGGTGGCCGCGTTGCGCCGACGGCGGGAGGCCGGCCACCCCCCGTTCACCGGGCAGAGCTGCGACAACCTCCCCGGCAACGGGCGGATCCTGCGCCAGGCGGTCGTCTCGCTGGCCCGGAGGAGTGATCCCGCCCTCGCCGACTGGATCGATACCCACGCATTCTTCCCCAATGCGATGGTCGACTGCATCGTGCCCGCGACCGGTCCCGAGGAAATCGCGCTCGCCCGCCGGTTCGGTGTGGAGAGCGCCGCCCCGGTCACCCATGAGAATTTCCGGGAGTGGGTCCTCGAGGACCGGTTCTGCGCCGGTCGGCCGGAGTGGGAGGCCGTCGGGGTGAGGTTCTCGGACCGGGTCCACGAGTACAAGACGATGAAGCTGCGGATCCTCAACGCCGGGCACCAGGTCCTCGCCAATGTCGGCGAGATCGTGGGCCTTGAGACGATCTCCGCCTGCATGGAGCACCCGGTGATTGCGGCGTTTTTCCGCAAGGTCCAGCAGGAGGAGATCGTGCCCCATGTGCATGCGGTCGAGGGCCGGGAGCCCGGGGACTATCTCGGGCTGATCGAGAGGCGGTTTGCCAACCCGGCGATCGTCGACACCACCGCGCGCGTCGCCTTCGACGGTTCCTCCCGCCACACGGGCTTCGTGCTGCCGATCGTGCGCGATGCCCTCGCCTCGGGCGCACCGGTCGAGGGGTTGGCCCTCGTCGAGGCGCTCTGGGCGCGCATGTGCGAGGGCACGCGCGAGGACGGTCGTACCCTCCCGCCGAATGATCCCGTCTGGGAGGAGCTGGTCGCCGCCGCGGAGGCGGCCCGGGAGCGCCCGGAAGCGTGGCTGGAGCAGCGAAACTTCTACGGGGACCTGGCGGAGTCGGCCGCCTTTTGCGGGAGCTTCGTTCGCTGGCTGCGTCGGATCGGGTCCGATGGAGCCCTCGCCGCCCTCGAGGAATACCTGCGAGGATGAATCCCCTCCGGCCAGGGTGGAGCGCGGAGGTCCCGGCGAGCTTCCGCGGAGGGGCGAGGGCCGCATGAGCGGGAAGGGCCAAACCCCGGCTCGGGAGCAGGTCCCCCGCGAGCTTCGCGAGCGCATCGGCCGCCTCCCGCGTGCGGGCCGGCGCCGCCTCGTGGCGATCGCGGGACCCCCGGCGAGCGGCAAGTCCACGCTGGCGGCGGCCCTCGCGGCGGACCTGCGGGAGGAGGGCGTGGAGGCGGCCAATGTGCCGATGGACGGGTACCACCTGGACAACCGCATCCTCGACGCGGTCGGCCTGCGCGCCCGCAAGGGCGCTCCCGAGACCTTCGACGCCGCCGGCTTCCTCTCCCTCGTGCGTCGCCTCCGCGAGGAGGCGGAGGTCTACTACCCGATTTTCGACCGGGTCCAGGACCAGGCGATCGCCGGGGCGGGCGTGGTCCGGGAGGCCTGCGACCTTGTCCTCCTCGAGGGCAATTACCTTCTCTTCGACGCGCCCCCGTGGAAGGACCTCGCCGGCCTCTGGGACCTGGCCGTGTGGATCGAGACGCCGGAGGAGGTGGTCCGGGCCCGCTGCCTCCAGCGCTGGCTCGACCACGGGCATGCGCCCGGGGAGGCCCGGGAGCGTGCCGAACAGAACGACGGGAGGAACGCCCGCCGGATCTCCCGCGCACGCCTGCCCGCCGACCTTGTGCTGGCAGGGGCGTAGCTGCTGGAGGCGGGACCGTGGGGTTCAACAATGGGGAGGGCGCAGTTGCGTCTGCCCCGGATCGGTAAGCGTGAAGTGAGTTGTCGGGGGCTTCGGGCCGATTGCTGGGGGGCGGGTTGAGGGTTCTGCGATCGTTGGATTGGAGGGAGGTGAAGGTCATCGGGGTCCCGTTGCGGGGGGTGGGCGGAACCACTGGTCGGGTCGGCGGCCCGGGCGTTCTCGTCGAGTTTCGTGTGCCTGCCGAGGATCGCGCTGTTCTCGCCGGCGGGCTTCCCGGACGGGGTCACGGGGTGCAGGGCACTACGGCCACGCGTGGGATGGCAGCGGTGGACGAGGGAGGGTGCCCATGGGTGGGCGCTCTCGGGGGCGGCGAAGCTTTCCTGCGGAAGGGAGGGAGGATCTTTCGCGTTGGGGCAGGGGGCCTCCGCGTGGGGGTTGCCGTGACTCTCCCAGCGGGCGCGAATGCGAAGGGCTAGAAACCAAGGATGCGGGCGGTGACCTGCACCCTAGCGGTTTGCAAGGGGTCTGCCGCTGTCTTCTCGCAGGACGACGGGAGAGTTGAGGGAGGCAAGGCTCTGCGAGAGGACAGCGCGCCGGAGGAGGGTTCGGGAGTGCTCGGCGTTCTCCCGGGCTGAGGCCTGGAGAAGTCTCTTCTCGCGGGTCAGGGGAGACAAAGGCCCGGAGGATTCCGCTGGGGCAAGGAATGCCTCGCGCTTCTTCCGTTTTCTTTGGGGGGGTCTGTGCTCTCGGTGGTGATCTCGTGGCACGGCTGCGCGAGGCTTGGTCGTTGCGGGCCGACGCACAGGTCTCGCGCCCACGGGGGACCCGACCGGGGAAAAAGCTCGTGGCAAAGGTTGGACTCGGTTCGCTCCGTCTTCGCCAGGGGCTGCCGTCTCCGTCTCCCGCACCGCGTTGAAATTGTCCTGCGTAGACCAGGCCTCCGCACGGTCGCCGCGCTCGGGAAGCAAGCAGTCGACCCTCCCGGCGGGCCTGCCCGTGTCCGTTGTCCGAGGTTGCCGTGCCGATGCGCTCCTCGGCGGCGAGGAGCGCCATCGATCTTGGAACCGGGCCGCCCAGCTTTCCTGGAACCGCCTCCTTCGTTTCTTCGGGGAGCTTTTATCGTTTCCGATTGGCTTGCCACTGGGTTGGTTCCGGAGGTCGCCCGTCAAACCTTGTCTCCTTCAGGGGTGCGGCGCGGGCCCTGAGGGGGGGACGACCTCCGATTGCCGGTAGCCCACTCCAAGGCGACCGTTCTGCTGCCACAGCGGGAGATGCGGGGAGGGATTGGTTTGGAGCGTTGGCCGCGGGAGGGTGCCCGGAATCCTGCGGTGGGAGCGAGACTGGCAACGAATCCTCCGCGGGATTCCGCGGGCGGGTCCGTGGAGACAGCGCCACGAGTGAACCTCACGGGGCGGGCGCCGATCGCTCCATGGGGGAGCTTTTGCGTTACCGGGTGATGCGAGGCAGCCCGAGCGACAATCCGCGGGGGACCACCGCGGTCGGCGGGAAGCGTCCGCGGGGAGCTCGGCCGCGTCACTGCAGCGGTGCCCGGTCCGTCCCGGCGGACCCCGCAACAAGGTTGGGTCGGGTACCGGCAGCCCGGTAATGCACGGATTCCCGGCGGGGTGGGTCGGCGGCGATCTGGTCCGACCTCGCCCTGCGACGGGAGCCCGTGCGCGGGAACGGGTGCTATTCCGCCGCCTCCAGGGCGATCTTCATCATGTTCTCAAAGGCATTCTGCCTCTCCTCACTGCTGATGGATTCCTTGCTGACCAGCGAATCGGACACCGTGAGCATGCAGGCCGCGCTCTTCCCGGTGGCCTTGGCGTTCGCGAACAGGGCGAAGGACTCCATGTCGACAATCAGGCAGTTGTGCTCCCGGTGGATCTCCCGGAACTCCTCGAAGTTTTGCCGGTAGAACACATCCGAGGAATGAAAGCGGCAGGGCCGCAGCGGGATGCCCAGCCGTTCCGCGGTGGTGAGGAGGCGGCGGTTGAGTGCGGGGGTCGCTTCCTGCAGGTCCCGATCGTCGACGCCCTGGGTCCGGGCGAAGGTGGATTCGCTCCAGGTATCCTCCGCGAGCACCACGTCGTAGAGGTTGAGCTCTTCCGAGTAGGCGCCGCCCGAGCCGATCCGGATGATGCTGTCGACTCCGTAGAACTGGAAGAGCTCGTAGGAGTAAATCCCGATGCTGGCCATGCCCATGCCGGATCCCATCACGGTGACTTTCTTCCCTTGGTAGGATCCCGTGTACCCCAGCATGTTTCTCACCTGGTTGATGAGCTCGACTTCCCCGAGGAAGTGGTCGGCAATGTACTTCGCCCGGAGGGGGTCGCCGGGCATGAGCACGGTCCTCGCGAATTGGTCGGGGTCGGTGACTTCGATATGGGGGGTGGGGATCATGTGGTTTTCCATGGGTGAGGGTGGATGGGTGTGGTGGAGGTGGAACGGCTCACTCCGCGGGGTTTCCCTTGAGCGGTCCGTGGATCTTTTCGGCCTTGCTGAAGATTCGCGCGATGACGAACAGGACGAATCCGATGATGTACAGGATGAAGCAGGAGGTGAAGGCAGCCTGGATGCTGACGGTATTGGCGATGAATCCCGACACGGGAGAGGAGGACATGGTCCCGAGAGTCCCGATCGCGAGGATGAAGGAGATCAGCGTGGGGGGGGTGTGTTTCACCTGGAGGCTCGCGTAGGCGATCATGCTCGCGTACACGACCGAATTGAACAGGCCGCACAGCACGATGCACACGGCGATGACCGCGGCATTGGGGATGAGGGTGGTCAGGGTGAGGAAGAGGGTGGCGAGCGCGTAGCATCCGATGATGAAGCTGCCGAGATGGAATTTCTTGATGACGAATCTTCCCACGAAGAGGCCGACCGCCATCGCCATCCAGAAGAGGGAAGTGTAGGTTCCCGCGGTTTCCACGGAGAGGTTGATGTATTTCTCGAGGTACTCCGGGAGCCACTGGGAGAACACCAGTTCCCCCATGATGAAGAAGTAGCAGGAGGCGGCCACCAGGAAGATCGAGAGCCCCCACTTTTCCTTGTAGAGGGAGGCATTGTCCTGGGCTTCGCCGACGACATTCGGGAACCGGGAGATCACGACCATGAAGAGCATGGCCACCCCGACCATGGAGATCAGGTAGTAGATCACGATCCAGAACACGTTCTGGCCGAGGAGCACTCCGGCCACGTAGGGGACGACGACGCCGGAGAAGCTGAAGAAGAAGTCCGCCATCACCAGGCGCGTCGATCGTTCCTGGGGATCGGGGTGAATGCGGACGATGAGGAAGCTGGCGAGGGCCATGAACATCCCGCCGGAGAATCCGATCACCCCCATGAAGAGGACGAAGGACCACGGCATGGTGATAAAGGACTGCATGAGGGCCATGCCGACGAACTCAGTCACGATCGCGAGGAGGAACAGTTTCTTCAGGCGCACCTTCTTCATGAGCATGCCGCCCATGAGGATGATCACGGCCATCGCGCCGTTCTGGACGGTGAAGATGTAGTCAATATTCCCCGGCTTCACCCCGTAGTAGTCGGCGATGGGGCCGAGGACCATGCCCGTTACGGTGACGAGACTACCGGTGAAGAAGTAACAGAGGTAGCAGATCCAGGTGAGCCTGCCTCTGTGGGCCACTTTCTGGAGACTTTCTTCCATTTGGATTCCTTGGTTGTGCGGTGGGAGTGGGGGAGAGAAGGGGCGTCAACCTCCCGGCAATCCTGCGATCGGCCGGGATGCGCTGAGGGGGTAGGGAGGCATGGGATGGGGTAGGGGTGGGGCGGGCGGAACGGAGGGGGCCGCCAGATTGTGGCGGAACGATCGGTAGGTCCTCGATCGGGCGGGTGGAGCGGAAACCGGGAGCGTGCGGGTGTTGGGGAGCCGACCCACCGAACCCCCCCTCCCCGCTCCCGTTTCCGGGGAATTCCGGGCCGAGAGTCCAACCCGGCGACCGGTGGTGCCGGGTATTAGGGAGTGGAGAGGGGGGGAGGTGGTGGGTTGGGGTAGGTGGTTGGGGGTTTTGGTGCGGTCGAGTGGAAAGGGGTCAGGGCGCCGTCGGAGGTTCCGTCAGGGTCCGTTCGGTTCTCGCGGGCTCCGGTCGCCACCGGGCAAGGGGAGGCGTCGGCGGAGGGCTGCGCCGGGGCGGGAGGCTGCGTCGGGGAGGGAGGAGGTCCGGCCGTCTCGTTGCCGCGCCGGTCGTACCGCGCAGGTCGGGGGATCGGTTCGGCTCATGGGGGCCGCCGAGAGCCATCCTTCCCGGCATCTTCCCGGAGGATGGCTGGAAGGCCCGTCGCGATCGTCTCCCCGGGCTACGCGCTCCCTGTTCGTAGCGTCGATGGTCCCGGATCGTCGGCGGAGCGGACGGCACTCTCGGCTGCCGGGCAGGGGTGGTTTGGCGGGTCCGGCACGAATCTGCCCGGCTTTTTTGGCGCGAGGACTGGGGCCGCTGGGAACGGTGCGATGGCGGCGGGGGGTCGCGGCGTGGCGCCGGGGTTCGGTCGTGCGCGAAGCGCTCGCGGGTACCGGGATCGACGATGTGCCCGCGACCCGGATCCACCGGTCGGGCCACGGGCGCGGGAACGGGTTCGCCCTGGGCATCCGTCGGGCCCTCGGCCAACCCCGGCGTGTCCCGAACCGGGCCCCGCACCTGCTCCTGTCCGTTGCGGGCCGATCCGCGCCGGCCTGTTTTGCGGACTCGACGCGCGGTCGCTACCATTGGTTCCGCAACAGGGGTGGGTCGGTCGAGCATGGGAGGAGCGTGGTGTCCGGGATTCCGTGGACGCGGATGGGTACGGTGCGAGATTTAGGATTGCAAGCATGGAGACGCTTTCACCCGCAGCGGAAGGGCTTGTTTCCTTTCCGGCGGTCGAGGTTTCTGAAACGGGAGAGGGAGAGGAGAAGAGGAACTCCGTGGGCGCGGGTGCTCCGGGCCGAAAGTTGGTCGGGAATCGACCTCTCCACGGGGGGGCGACGCGAGGAGGGCCTTCATCAGGACCACCAAGCCCAAGCGCGCGAGGGCGGGGACCGCGGGAAGCTGCGCCGGCCGGGACGCGCCGGAGTTTCGGCGATTCGTCGGATGGGCGGGGTGCCTCCCTCTCGGGGAGGGCTGCGGTGGAAGGGAATTCGATCCGATCGGGACGGCTGCCTCTCCGGGGAAGCGCCGGTCGGTGGTGCCGAGCGGGGCCGGGCTTCTCACTCGAGGACCTGCAGCAGGCCCTCCCACACGAAGTCATAGACGAGGGTTGTGTAGGCGATGGCGCCACCGAGGAGGACCAGCCCGGCCCATCGGGTGAACCAGGGGCTTACCGAGACGACCGCCCCCGCCGGAGGGCCCCGTCGCGGTCTCCGCCTGCCGTGGAGGCGTCCGGGAGAGGTCGAATATCTCGGCCACTGCGCCATTCGCCGCCGCCGGCACTTCCGGCGGGCACAAAGCCGTCGATAGATCCGGTCGAGGTTCCACCCTTCCTCATCATAGAACACGAAGCGAATCCCTACGAGCAGGCCGAGGATGGCCGGGGCGACACGGAGGGACTCCATCGCCATGAGAGACAGTGCTTTGATTTCCATTAGCCGGATGGCTCCGAGAAAAGTGCATCGGGAGGTTTATGGTGCGAATGTTTCTTGGGTTTACACTGCGGTGGGAGCGGTGCTCGTCAAGGTTCCCACACGGGATCCATGGATTCCTTTCGGGTCGCCCGTGTTTGAACCGGGGAGAAGAACGGGAAGCTCCAGCCAGAATCTCCAGCCGCGTGTCGACGCGTGGCGGAAAGCAGTGGGTGGTCCTCGCCGGACCGCGAAAAGGAAAAAGGGGAGGCCGTGGGCGTCGGGGTGTTTCCGACGGTGCCGGCCGAAAGAGTTGCACGAGGGGACCGTGCGGTTTGTGATCGTCCGAATCCCGGAGGAGGGGTTTAGAATGTTCGGCTGGGGCAAGAAGGATGCGGATGGGCGGCAGGTCCGCCTGGAGCACCGCGGCAAGCACCTCCGCGTCAGCCGCACGGGCGGGGTGGCCCTGCGCGCTTCCGCGAAGGCGGGCGGGATCACCTGGACGGCCAACTCCAGCCACGGGGTGCGGGCCTCCACCCGCGTCGCCAAGGGTACCAACGTATTCTTCCAGAACGGTCACTTCCGCCTGCGGGGTCGGTACGGCAAGGGTCCCACGAAGCTGAACCTTTCCAAGAGCGGGGTCACGGTCTCCACGAAGAACTCGCTCGGCACCTTCAACTGGGTAAAGCCCGGCCGCTCTTCCGCGAAGTTCGGGGGCATCCAGGTGCGCGGCAGGAAAGCGGTCTACCTGCATCTTGTCCTTTTTGCGGTCCAGCTGGTTCTCTGGTTGCTGCAGGCCGCGGTCTTTCTGCTGGTGGTCGTTTTTCGCGGCGGCCTGGTTCTTGCCGGCCTTCTCGGGCAGGCATGGCGGTCGCTCGCCGACCGAAAGCGGCGGCAAGCGCTCGAGGGGTTGGAGAACCAGCTGGAAACCTCCGCCGGGGACGGCGCGCTCCCGCGACCGGGCCCCCTTCTGGGCGGGTTGGCCTATCTCCTCCTTGTGGAGGGCCGGGGAGAGACGGCGGCGGCGGGGGATCCGGTGGCCGACCTTTCCCGCGAACTGGATCGGTTGCGCGCGGCCAGTGACGAGCCGGCTCTCACCGAGCCGGTCAGCAACCTCCCCGCTGCGGATCTCGCCGAGGGCATCGCCCTCGCCCGCGACCTGGTTGCCCGCCTGCCGGCCCGCCACGCTCTTGTCGACGCGACCGTGCTCCTCGGCCATGCCTACGCGCGGTCCGGCCCCGGCCCGGACGCCGTTATTGCGGCCTTTCTCGCCCTCGACGCCCTCTGTGTGGCGGACGGGGGACGCACGCTCCTCGAGGAACAGCAGCTCGCCGCCCTCGCCGAGGCGATAGGCCTCGAACCGGTCGCCTCGTAGCGCGGCGATGGTTCCTGCACCGTGGGCCCTGTCCGCTTTCGGCCTTCGGTCGTAACGTCCGCCGGGCTGGGGAACTAGCCGGGGTGGGGTGGGGCCCGTTCCCGCTTTGACTCGCGGGTCCGTTGCCACCCGGGAGGACGAGAACGGCAGGGCAAAGGCTGGGCCGGGGTTCAGCACGGACCGCGGAAAAGGAACGGACGATTGCCGCGCACCTGCCCGGCCCCATCCTTGGCATGCCGGGTCGCCCGTGTCTTTCGTCCCGCGCCGTCGAGCCGTGCGCCTCTCCCCGAGGCGCGGGGCTCAGCCGACGCTCTTGTGTTTCCCAGTCCTCAGACTACGGTCTGGACTGGCGGCGGATTCGCCCTCCGGCCGCCCCTGCGCTCCCGCCCTCTCCCTTCTCCCTCTGCCCTCCTTCGTGGTCCCCGACCCCTTCGCTCACCTGTCGGCCTACCATCCCGTCGTGATCGAGGGGATGGGGGCTTACGACCGCCGTGACCCCGCGGAAGTGGCGGGCGCGCTCGTCGGTCGGTTGGAGGAACACTGGCGGGCGAACCCCCCTCCGCGCCCCGGGTTGCTCGTTCTGCAGGGCGACCCGCCCGCCCCGCGGGGAATCGCCGCGATCACGCCGCGGGTGGCCGCTCATTTCAAGATGGGCCGGGCCCTTGTCTGCCTCGACGAGGAACTCGCCGACTACCACGCGCGGGACGCGGACCGGCGGAATGTGGTCCTCGAATTTCGTTATTCCCAGCTCAGGGCGTTCCTCGCCGGAAACCAGCCCGAGGCGCCTTCCCGGCTGGAGCGGGCGGTGGACGAGCGGATCGAGGCGATGAACGCCCGCCGCCGTGTCCTCGGGAAATCCCGCCTCCCGAGCTATTTCCGGGACTTCGCCCTGCTCCAGGAAGTCACCAAGGCCGCCTGCCGCTTCCGCTGTGGCGGGCTCACCGTGGCGCACACGGCGGAGGAGATCCACGAGTGTTCGGTGACCGGTTTTTTTACCGTCGGACTGGAGCTCGGCATGGTGCAAGCGGGGGACTTCGTGCCCTTCCGCTGATCCCGGGACCGCGCCCTCCGGCCCCCCCGTTCGTTGCCGCGGACCCGCTCCCAGCAAGGGTCGACGAGGGGGGATGGCTCCCGGCAAGGGAAAGCCGGCCACCGGGGGGCGGCCCTCCCGAGAACTCTTCCCCAAAGAGCGCCCCCTCTCCTTTCCCTGCCCTGTTGGGCCCGAGGGAAACCCCTGAAACGGGAGAGAGCCGTCCTCGCGGCGGGCCGACCCGTCCGGGTGCCGACGGGTCGGCCACGATGGTTGCCACGGGCATCACCGGGAACGCTTCGGAGCCGCGCAGAGAATTCCCGGCCGCCACGAACGAAACCAGACCCCGCGATTCGCCGGCGAGAGGTCCGCCCCAGCGCCGCTGGGCGAAGTCGTCGGGGAGCAGGGGCGGCAACCGCGCTCGCCACGGCCATCAACCCCCCGCCCGCCCACCGGCAAGGGGAGCGCCCCGAAGCAGCCCGCAGCCCAGAATATCCCCGAAAATCCCCGCTCCCCGAAAAATCCCCGCTTCGCGAACAATCGCCGCTCCCTGAAAAATCCCTTCCCCCCCGCTCCCCCAGAAAGCCCCCCGCCCCCAACCCCCAGCAAAGCTCCCTTATCCGAAACCCCCAAGGAATCCTCAGCGAGGACAGCCACGCCCCCCCCACCCAAACCCCCAACCCCCGCATCCCTCCCGAACCTCCACCCCGCCCGGCAACTCCAAACGTCCTCGTCCTACTCCGCTCGTTGGAATATAAAGACAGGCTATCTGTCTCTTGACAAAGGCGGTGAGTGGTGTTGGGGTGGGGGTTATGGCACGACGGCGGTACAAGTTACGGGGGGAGGGGTACTACTATTTGCGGGGGGAGTTGTTGGGGGAGTTTCGGTTGGGGGCGGAGGAGCGGGAGTTCCTGA
>CAJXLM010000050.1 GCA_913056175.1 uncultured Opitutia bacterium
GGGATGTCCGTTCCTCCGGGGATGTCCGTTCCTAATGAAAGGAATGGACGGGGCTGGCCGGGAGGGAGGGGGCGCTGAGTGGGTGAAAACGCTCCGCGAGCACATGGATCACGCTCTCCCGCATCTGGAGGATCCCGCGGCAGCGGAGAAAGGGTTCCTCGGAGAGAAGGAGTCGATGGTTCTCGAAGATTTCCGGACGAACGATCACGTTGGCGATCCCGGTTTCGTCCTCAAGGCTGAGAAAGACCGTTCCCTTGGCAGTACCCGGCCTTTGCCGGCAGATGACGGCCCCGGCCACCTCCACCCTTTGTCCTGGCCGTGCCCGGGCCAGATCGCCGGCTCGCCAGGCAAGGGGCAGGTGTGGCCGCAGCAGGGCCAGCGGGTGTGCGCCGGCCGTCCATCCACAGGCGGCATAGTCGGCCCGCACCCGCTCCGGCAGACTCATGGGCCGGAGGGAGGGGGCCGCATCGACCTCCCGGAGGAGGCCCGTCCACTCCGGTTGCTCTTCGGCCACGGCCGGGGCTTGTTCCCACTGGTCGGCGCTTTGCCAAAGGGCGGCACGGCGGTCGCCCGTCCACGCGTTGAAGGCTCCCGCCCGGGCGAGCGCATCCCGCTCATCCTGCCGCAGCGGGACCCGGCGGAGAAGGTCCTCGAGGGAGGCGAAGGGGGCGCGGGCGCGCTCCGCGAGCAGTCCTTCCACGGTCCCGGCGGCGACCTCCCGGAGGTGGCGGAATCCGTTGCGGAGAGTATGGTCGTCGACCACCCGGACGTCCCAGTCCGACTCCCGTGCACAGAGCGGGAGGACGCGCAGGCCGTGGCGCCGGGCGTCCTGCACCAGGGTGGCCGGAGCGTAGAAGCCCATGGGTTGGTTGTTGAGGAGGGCCGCGTAGAACTCGGCCGTCCGGTGCACCTTGAGCCAGGCACTGGCATAGGCGATGAGGGCAAAGCTGATGGCATGCGATTCCGGGAAGCCGTAGAGCGCAAAGGAGCCCACCGACTCGACCAACCGGTCGACCAGGTCCGGTGGATGTCCCTTAGCCTGAAGGGCCCGCCGCAGCTTCCCCTGCACCCGGAGGAGCCTCTCGTTGGAGCGGGAAAAATTGAGGGCGCGCCGCAGTTCCTCCGCCTCCGATCCGCTGAAGTCGGCCATCCGCATGGCCATCTGCAGGATTTGCTCCTGGAAGAGGGGGACCCCGAGGGTCCGCTCGAGCACCGGCTCCAGGTCCGGGTGGAGGCAGTCGACCGGCTGCCGGCCGGCTCGCCGCTCGAGGTAGGGGTGGGTGAGCTGCCCGACGATCGGTCCGGGCCGGATGATGGCGATTTCCACGACCAGGTCGTAGAAGACCCGCGGCTGAAGCCGAGGCAGGGTAGCCATCTGGGCCCGGCTCTCCACCTGGAAGACTCCGATGGTATCCGCGCGCGAGAGCAGGTCATAGGTCGGGGCGTCGTCCTTCGGCAGGCGGGCCAGCTCGACCCGCCGCCCCCGCGCGGCGGCCAGGGCAAGACTGTCCTGGAGCACCGCCATCATCCCCAACCCGAGGAGATCGACCTTGACCATACCGAGGTCCTCGCAGTCCTCCTTGTCCCACTGGACCACGCTGCGCCCCTCCATCGCAGCCGGCTCCAGAGGGACCACCGCATCGAGCTGGCCCTCGGCGATGATCATGCCCCCGGAATGCTGCCCGAGATGGCGGGGCAGGCCGCAGATCTTCCGGAAAAGGCGGGCCAAGGCCTGTTCCCGGGGATGGCCGCGGGGCAAGCCCGCCTCCCACGCCGCCGCGAGGAAGCTGTGGTCCCCCTCGAGGAGTCTCTCCGAGCGCCCGTGCAGGTTGGCCATCCGCCCGAGAAACTCCTCCGGCAGGCCGAGGGCCTTCCCGACCTCGCGGAGGGCACTGCGCCCACGGTAGGTGATCACGTTCGCGGTCATGGCCGCTCCCCGCCGGCCGTATTTGCGGTAGACCTCCTGGATGACCCGCTCACGCCGTTCCCCGCTGGGCAGGTCCAGGTCAATGTCCGGCCAGCCCTTCCTTCCCTCGCTGAGAAAGCGCTCGAAGAGGAGACCCGCCCCGATCGGATCGACCGCGGTGATCCCAAGGCTGTAGCAAACCGCCGAATTCGCGGCACTCCCCCGCCCTTGCACGAGGATGCCCTCCCTCCGGCAAAAGCAGACCAGATCCCACACCAGGAGGAAGTAGCCGGCAAAGCCCAGCCCGTTGATGATCCGCAGTTCGTGCTCGAGCTGGGAACGGACCCGGGAGGACAGCTGCTCCCCGTACCGCTCCCGGGCCCCTTCCCAGACCCGCCGGCGCAGGACCTCCTCCATGCTCTCGCCCTCCCCCACCGGATAGCGGGGGAATTCATAGCCGAGATCCTCCAGGCCAAAGGCGAGCCGCTCCCCGAGCCGCTCCGCCTCCTCCACCCAGCCCGGACGATCGGCAAAGCGGGCCCGGCGCTCGGCCGGGGACTCCAGCCGACGCTCCCCGTTCACCGCCAGTCGCCGCCCCGCCCCATCCAGAGTGGTCCCGTGCCGCAGGGCCGTGAAGAGGTCGGCCACCATGCGGTCCTCCCGCGTCGCGCCCAGCACGCCCCCGGTCGCGACCACCGGCAGCCCGGTTCCCTCCGCGAGGGTCTCCACCAGCCGGTGCCAGCGCTCCTCTCCCCGGCGGGAATGACGCTGGATCTCGAGAAAGAAGGCGCCCGGGAAAAGAGCGCTCCACTCTCCCGCCACCCGCCGCAGTCCCTCCTTGCCCCCGCTCCGCCAAGCAGAGGCCAGAGGACCTTCCTCGCCCCCGGAGAGGGCCACCAGCCCCTCCGTGCCGGCCGCCCGCAGGTCCTCCGTCCCGAGCGCCAGTTGCCCCTTCGGGGCCCGCAGGGCACCTTCCGTGAGCAGGCGGCAGAGCCGCTGGTAGCCCGCGCGGTTTTCCACCAGCACCGGCAGGCGAGCGCCTCCCTCCAGCGGGAGCTCCGCTCCCACGATGGCCCGCAGGCCCCGCTCGCGGAGGGCCCGGTGGAAGCGGGGCACCCCATAGAGCCCGCCCCGATCCAACAGGGCCACCGCCTCCAGGCCGAGCTCGGCCGCCCGTTCCGCGAGAGCTTCCGGTGAGCTGGCCCCCTCGAGGAAGGAAAAGGCGCTCCGTGCGTGCAATTCCACTGCCATCGTTCCTCCCAGCGAGAACGGAAAAGGCAGGAATGGCAAATTTTTGTACAGTACCAAAGCCGGACAGCCGCCCCCCCTCGCCCGATCCCGGGGCGAGCCGCTGGGCGGGGAGTACGATCGCCCCCTCTACCGCCGCTCGCGCAGGAAGCGCTTCATGGCCCCGAGGGTCTCCTCACTGAGGTGATGCTCGATCCCCTCGGCATCGTGGGCGGCAGTCTCGGCGGACACCCCGAGTTTCCGCAGGAAAGCTTCCACCCGCTGGTGGCGCTCGAAACAATACTCCGCGAGGAGGGTGCCTTCGCGGGTCAGGTCGATCCCCTCGGCCGTGCGCTGGACCAGACCGTCCGTCTCCATCTTCTCCACCGCGCGGATCACTGTCACGTGGGAGACTCCGAAGACATTCTGCAGGTCGACGACCCGGGAGCTCCGGTGCTCCCGGCGGAGCCGGTAGATCGCCTCGACGTAGTCCTCGCTCCGCTCGTCGCGGTGCTGGCCGCGCACCTGTTCGTGGGCGCCGGCTGCCAACCCGCCCTCCCCCGCGTACGGATCCGGCCGCTCCACCATGACCCGGCCAGCCCGACACAGCCCCGCGGGGAGGTCAAGGACGGTCCGAATGGTCCCGGGGAGGGCGAGAGTCCGGAAGCCGACGGGATTCCCGGGGGCAGGATTTTCGGTTGACGGACCCATCCCCCTTATGTAGCCTATGCTACATGATTGGGGGTCTTCCAGTTGCCGCGGGTGCCGGGCGTTCCACCCGGCCCCTGCCCGAGCACCTCTTGCGGACCCTGATCCTCGCCCTCCTTCTCCTCCTTGTCCCGGCCCTCTCCGGCTCGGGAGCTTCCCCGGCGACCGCACCGACCGACCGCCCCCTCCGGGCGGTCGCCACCACCGCCATGCTCGGCGATCTCGTGGCTGCGGTAGGCGGACCCCGCGTGGAGGTGGAAGTGATGATGGGTCCCGGAGTCGATCCCCACCTCTACCAACCCTCGCGGGCGGACCTCCTCCTCCTGCGGCAGGCGGACCTCATCTTCTCGAATGGATACTATCTCGAGGGGCAACTGGCCGACATCCTCGACCGCCGGGCCCGCCAGCGGGAAGGCATCCACGCCGTGGCCGAGGAAGTCATCGCGGAGCGACCCGACGAGTTGCGGGAGAGTGACGGCGGCGAGGATCCGCACCTGTGGATGGATGTCGGGCTCTGGATCGCGGCACTCGACCGCATCGAGGCCATTCTCGTGGAGTACGATCCCGACCATGCGGCCGGTTACGAGGAACGGGCCGCGGCCTACCGGGAAGAGCTGCGGGCGCTGGACGCCTATGTCCACGAAGTGATCGCCAGCATTCCGGAAAACCGCCGGCTGCTCATCACCGCGCACGATGCCTTTGGCTACTTCGGGGAGGCCTACGGGATGGAGGTGCGGGGCATCCAGGGGCTGAGCACGGATTCGGAGGCCGGCCTGCGCGACCTGGAAAACCTCGTGCGCCTCCTCGTCGACCGCCGGATGCCGGCGGTGTTTGTCGAGACCACCCTCTCCGACAAGAATGTCCGGGCCCTTCTCGAGGGCGCGCGCGTCCGCGACCACGAGGTGCGGATCGGCGGCTCCCTCTACTCGGACGCGATGGGGGAACCGGGCACCTACACCGGCACCTATCCCGGCATGATCGACCACAACGCCACAGTCATCGCCCGCGCGTTGGGCGGGAGTGCGCCGGAGGGGGGCTGGCAGGAGGAACGGGCGGCCAGTGAGGGAAAACAGCCGTGACATCCGAAGCGCGACCCACCATCCCGCCGGCGGCCCCTCCCATGCCCGGCCGGGAACACTCCGCGCGGGCTCCCCTCTCCATCCACGACCTCACCGTCGCCTACGAACGGTCTCCCGTGCTCTGGGATGTGGACCTCGACCTTCCCGCCGGCTCGCTCGTCGGCGTGATCGGTCCGAACGGGGCGGGCAAGAGCACCCTGCTGAAGGCCTGCCTCGACCTCATCCCGCGGGCCTCGGGGGAGGTGCGCTTTTTCGGGCGACCCTACCGGGAAGTCCGGCGCCGGATCGGGTACGTGCCCCAGCGGGAGAGCGTCGACTGGGATTTTCCGGTGAGCGCACTCGATGTCGTCACCATGGGCCTCTATGGGGAAATCGGCTGGTTCCGGCCCGTGCGGAGGCACCATCGGGAGCGGGCCCGGGAAGCCCTTGCCAAGGCGGGCATCGCCGAGCTCGCCGACCGCCAGATCCAGCAACTCTCCGGGGGTCAGCAGCAGCGCGTCTTTCTCGCCCGGGCCCTTGTGCAGCGGGCCGATCTCTACCTGATGGACGAGCCCTTTGCGGCGGTAGACGCGGCCACCCAGCGCACCCTCACCGACCTCCTCCAGGAGTTGCGGGAAGAAGGCCGCGGCGCGGTGGTCGTCCACCACGACCTCTCCACGGTCCGCGCCATCTTCGACTGGGTCGTCCTCCTGAACCTGCGGGTGGTCCGGGCTGGCCCGACCGAGGAAGTCTTCACCGAGGAAAACCTCGCGGCCACCTACGGCGGGAACCTCAACCTCCTCGCCCAGGCCGGCGAGGCCCTGCGGCAGCGTGAGGGGACATGACCGGAGTGGTTGGTCCTCCCCCCGCCGCCTTGTCCCCGGCTCTCGAGAACCTCCTGCGGGTGCTGGCCCTGCTCGATTACAACACGCGGCTGGTAGTGCTGACCACCGCCCTTCTCGGACTGGCCTCGGGACTGGTCGGCACCTTCCTCCTGCTCCGCCGACGCTCCCTCATGGGGGATGCTCTCTCGCACGCGACCCTGCCCGGAGTCGGCCTCGCCTTCCTCCTCGCGGTGGCGGCGGGTAGCAGTGGCAAGTCGCTCCCCGTCCTCCTTCTCGGCGCCGCGGTCACCGGTCTGCTCGGGACCCTGCTCGTCCTCCTCATCCGCAATCATTCCCGGCTCAAGGACGATGCGGCCATGGGCATCGTCCTCGGCGTCTCCTTCGGGGTGGGGATCGCCGTGCTGGGGGTGGCCCAGGACGCCGGGGGGAGTGCCGCGGGGCTGGAGGGTTTCATCTACGGGAAGACCGCCTCCCTCGTGCGGTCCGACCTCTTCCTCCTCGCGGGCACGGCTTTCCTCGTCCTCGCCTGTGTGCTCGCCCTGCGCAAGGAGTTCACCCTCCTCTGTTTCGACGAGGCATTCGGGAGCGCCCGCGGGTTTCCGGCCCGCCGCCTCGACGCCCTCCTCCTGACCCTGGCCACGCTCGTGACGATCGCCGGCTTGCAGGCGGTGGGCCTGATCCTCGTGGTCGCTTTTCTCATCCTCCCGGCCGCGGCCGCCCGTTTCTGGACCCACCGCGTCGGGCCCATGCTGGGGCTTGCCGCGGGCATCGGGGCCCTCAGCGGCTGGTCCGGTGCCAGTGTCAGCGCGCTCTTCGGCCGGCTCCCGGCCGGTGCGGTCATCGTGCTGGCGGCCAGTTGCTTCTTCACGGTGAGCCTCTTTTTCGGGCGTGCCCGTGGACTGGCCTACCGCTGGTACCAGCACCGGCTCTTCGAGCGGAAGATGGACCGCCAGCATTTCCTGCGGGCGGCCTACGAGTGCCTCGAGGGCTGCTACGGGCGCGACCATCGGGGCGGGCTGCCCCCGAACCGCCCCCTGCCCGTGCGCACGCTGCGCGCCAACCGCGGGTGGAGCGAGGCGGAGTGGCGCCGCATGCTCCGGCAGGCCCGCCGGGAGGACCATCTCGAGCGAGTCGACCGCGGCCACCTCCTGCTTTCCGAGGCCGGTTACGGGGAAGCCGCTCGGGTCGTCCGGAACCACCGGCTCTGGGAACTCTTCCTCATGAAGCACGCGGCCATCGCCGCCAGCCATGTCCACCGGGACGCCGACGCCGTCGAGCACCTGCTCAGCCCGGAAATGGTGGACGAACTCGAGCGGGAACTCGACCGGCGCGATATCCCCGGCAGTCCCCATCCCCTGCCGACCGCCGGGGCCGAGGCGCGGGCGGATCCCCCGGCACTTCCGCGATGAGCTGGTTCGCCCTCGACACCTGGATCGTCCTGGTGGGGTCCGCCTGTGCGGTCGCCTGTGCCCTCCCCGGATCCTTTCTCGTGCTCCGCGGGATGAGCCTGATGGGGGACGCGATCAGCCACGCCGTCCTGCCCGGACTTGCCCTCGCCTTTCTTCTCACCGGGAGCCGGGCCAGCCTACCCATGTTCCTCGGGGCCGCGGCCATCGGAATCCTCACGGCCGTCCTCACCCAGTGGATCCGGCGCTGGGGTCGGCTGGAGAGCGGCGCCTCCATGGGCATTGTCTTCACGACCCTTTTCGCCCTCGGGCTCATCCTCATCGTGCGCGGGGCGGACCGGGTCGACCTCGACCCCTCCTGCGTCCTCTACGGGGCCCTTGAGTTCACGCCGCTGGATACGGTGAGCGTACCGGGGGTCGGCGTGCCCGTGCCCCGGGCGCTGGTTGTCCTCGCCAGCGTTGCCCTCTTCAACCTCCTCGTCCTCGCTGCCTTCTTCAAGGAGTTCCGGATCACCTCCTTCGACCCGGAGATGGCGGATACACTCGGGATCCGCTCCGGGCTTTTCCACTACCTGTTGATGATCCTCACCGCGGTGACGGTGGTGGCAGCCTTTGAGGCGGTGGGAAGCGTCATCGTGATCGCCCTGCTCATCGTGCCGGCCGCCACCGCGCACCTCCTCACCGACCGACTCGTCCCCCTGCTCGTGCTGGCGAGTCTTCTCGGGATCGCGAGTGCCGGCCTCGGGCACCTGCTCGCGATCACTGTGCCCCCGCTCTTCGGCTTTGCGGACACTTCCACGGCCGGGATGATGGCGGCGGCCACCGGTCTGCTCTTCCTCGCCACCTGGATCCTCGCGCCCCGGCATGGGCTTCTCGCGCGGAGGTACCGGGGGCGGCATCGGGAGGCGGCGGGCCCCGGTAGTGCGGAGGACCCGTTCCACAGGGGGGCTTGACCAGGGCCGCCGCCGTCCGGTTGCCTCTTTCCCCGATCTCCGCACCAACCCTCCCGATTGTTCCTTCCCCCATGCGATTCCGTACCCCCCTCCTCCTCGCGGGCCTGCTGGCCGGGCTCACCCTCTCCCTCTCGCTCCACGCCCAGGATCGAATCCGCTGGAAACTGGCGATGACCTGGGGCCCCAACGCGGCGCCGCTCAGCACGACGGTCGAAAAGATGGCCGATCTCGTCGCGGACATGAGCGAGGGCAACTTCACCATCCGGGTGGATCCGGCCTCCCGGCACAAGTCCCCGTTCGGGATCTTCGACTTTGTGAAGATGGGCCAGTACGAGATGGGACACACCGCCTCTTACTACTACATCGGCAAGGACATGGCTTTTCAGCCCTTCACCACCATGCCCTTCGGCATGACGGTGCCCGAGCAGTACGGTTGGTTCTACCACGGCGGGGGACTCGAGCTCATGGCGGAGGTCTACGAACCCGAGGGCCTCCTCGCCTTTCCGGG
Source organism: uncultured Opitutia bacterium (assembly GCA_913056175.1). Classification (GTDB taxonomy): domain Bacteria; phylum Verrucomicrobiota; class Verrucomicrobiia; order Opitutales; family Puniceicoccaceae; genus CAJXLM01. The sequence continues at coordinate 8,612 of CAJXLM010000050.1, forward strand.
AGGCAACACCGGCAACCAGATGGGCGGGTGGTTCCGGGAGGAGATCGAGTCCCTCGAGGACTTGCAGGGCTTGCGCATGCGGGTGCCCGGGTTCGCCGGGCGGGTGCTGTCCGGGCTCGGCGTCAACGTGACGAACATCCCGCCCGGCGAGCTCTACACCGCCCTGAACACGGGTACGATCGACGCGGCCGAGTGGGTCGGTCCCGACATGGACTTCCGCATGGGCTTCCCGGAGATTGCCGACTACTACTACACCGGTTGGCACGAACCTGCCTCCGAAGTCCAGTTCCTCGTGAACGCGGAGGCCTTTGCCGAGCTCCCGCGGGAGTACCAAGCCATCCTGCAAACGGCCATCCGCCTTGCCGCCTTCGACATGTATGTGCGGGCCTACCACCGCAACGCGGATGCCTGGCGGCGCATGGCCGAGGAGCACCCGAATGTAGAGGTACGCACCTTCCCGGGCCCGGTGCTCGCGGAGCTACGGGCGGAGACCGCCCGACTCGTCGAGGAGGAAAAGGCGAGGAATCCGCTCTTCGCCCGGATTGTCGAGTCGAAGGAAGCCTACCTCGAAAAGGCGCGCGACTGGACCCGCATGTCCGACTATCTCTACCTGCAGGACAATCTCGAGGAGTAGGGAAACGATCCGGACCCACCTCCCGGCCTATGCGCCACCCGTGGGGGAGCATAGGGGGTGGCCGCGGCGAAGTTGTCGGGGTTTGCCGCGCTCAGTACCGCGCGCGTACGGAAAGCCCCCAGGCGACCGCGCTCGCCGTCGACGCCGTGCGCCGACCGGCCCACTCCCCGTGCAAGCGGAGGTCGAGCTGATCGGTAAGCGCGTAGATCCCGGCAAGTTCCAGTCCCAGGTAGCCGAACCGTTCACCGGGGGCTCCGTGGACGGACCCGCTGTTCGCGTCGGCCGCATAGCCCAGGCCGACCTGGGCGGCCGCTCGCAGGGTCCACCGCTCCCATGGATACCATCGACGGTCCACCCGCAGTTCGCCGAGCCATTGCTGGTAGGCGAAGTTGTAGTAGCCGTAGACCGCCGGGCGTAGCGGCAGCTCGAGGAGGAGACCGGCGTAGGGCTCGGCGGCGTCGGCAGGACGAGCCCCGCCGGCGGTGTAAAAGTACTGGGTGTATCCGGTGTCCACCGCCAGGAAGGGCGAGAGGATCCAGGTGGCCCCGCCGTAGAGGTCCACCTCATTGCCGGGGTCGGAAGCCGTGGCGGTCGCGGTGTTGGACCATGCCCCCGCGTAGAAGCTCGCGCGGTCCTGCCGCCAGAGGGCTTCGCCCGCCACCTGCAGGGAGGAATCGGCCCGTGCTTCGCCCCGGTAGAGGTAGCGGGACACCCAGCCAGCCTCCCCTGCGACGCGGAGATCCCCGGGCGGGAAGCCGACGACCGCGGCGGGAAGGGTGCCGGCCGTGAGGAGGAGTGGAAGAAGGCCTCGCGCCGCCCAGAGAAGGAGGGAGCTCACCGGCCGTCCTCCCGTTCCCCGCTGGTGTCGCCGCCGGATCGGCCGTCCCCCGGTTCCTCCCGCGATTGGATGCGCAGCGAATCGAGCCCGGCGGCCCGGGACCAATCCATCACCTCGGTGAGGATGCGCAGGGGGGTCTCCTCGTGGGCGGCGAGGAGGACGGGCTGGTCGGGATTCGCCCGGCCGGCCACCTGCAGGGCCGTCCGCAGCTCCTCCCGGTTGACCGGCTGCTCGTTGAGGTAGAAGGCCCCCTCCGGATCAATGACCAGCCGGAGAAAATCGCGGTCCCGGTTCACCCCGGCCGTCTCGATCTCGGGAAGCTCGAGATTGAGAACCCTCGGCTGCCGGAACTGCATGGTCATCACGAAAAAAAAGATGAGCACGAGGAGGACATCGACGAGCGGCACGATGTTCACCTCGGCCCTCCGGCGACGACGGCCCGTACTCGGGGCGAGGTTCATGAGGAAGCCGCCCCCTCCCGCGGGCCCTCCTCGTCCGCCCGCATGTTCAGCTGCTCGGCAATCACCCCGAGCCGGGAGGCGTGGTTGTCGACCCGGCGATAGAAGTAGGAGGATGCGACAAGGGCGGGAATGGCGACAGCCAGCCCGAGGATGGTGGTGGTGAGGGCGAGGGAAATCCCGGAGATGAAGTCGGCCGGCTCGGGCATTCCGCCCTGGCGGGAGAACTCCGCGAAGACCTCCACAAGCCCGGTCACGGTTCCGAGAAGGCCCACGAGGGGCGCCGCACTCACTACGAAATCGAGGATGAAGAGGCCGCGCTCCAGCCGGTTCACCTGCCACCGGGCGAAAGCCGTAAAGGTCTTCCGGTCGGGATGGACCCGCTCATGGAAACGGATGAGTTCCGCCGAGACGGAGCGGTCCCGCGGAGCGAGGAGGGGCAGCCGACCCTCCAGGAGGGCTTTCTGGTGGGAGCGGGGCACCACCCGTCCGGTCCGCAGGGCGAAGGCCCGCTCCACGATGAGAAGGATCGCGAGGACGGAAAAGGCGCCCAGCGGATAGACGAAGAGGCCGGCGTCCCCGAGAAATTCCCACATGATCACCGAGCCTTAGCCAGAGGGGTCCAAGGCCGCAAGGGCGCTCGTCGGAGCGCGGACTCAGACGTAGGTGAGACGATCCGCCACCGCGTCCACCTCCGCATTGTGCTCGAGGAGCTCGGCGATGGGATCCCACCGGCCCTCGAGGAGGGAGGTACGGGCAGAGTCGGGCAGGTGGGCCGGGAAGACGCGGTCGCCAGCTCGCACTTCCACTCGATCCACGTCGAGCTCGAGCTCGAGGGCCGGGTTCTCCCGGACGAGCGCCGCCAGCTCCTCGAGGGGCGGACGATCCATGGCGAAGCAGGGCATGCCGAGGGTGATCGAGTTCCCGAAGAAGATTTCGGCGAAGCTCTCGGCGATCACCCCGCGGTAGCCGAATCGGTAGAGCGACTGGGGCGCGTGCTCGCGGGAGCTGCCGCAGCCGAAGTTCGCCCCGGCGAGGAGAAGGGTCGCCCCGGCGTAGCGGGGATCGTTAAGGACGTGCTCGCGGTCGCTGCCGTCCTCGTTCTTGCGCTCATCGTAGAAGGCGAACTCCCCGAGGTCGTCGAAGGTGACGCACTTCATGTAGCGCGCGGGAATGATCCGGTCGGTATCGACGTCGTCCCCCATGTAGGGGACAGCGGTGCCGCGGACGAAGGGAATGGGCTCAAGGGCTGGCATGGGATCAGGTGTGCAGCGGGAGGATGGAGGGTCGGGTGAGGGGGAGGCGGACCGGCTGGGGAATCCGCTCAGGCGACTTTTTCATCGCCGATCTCGAAAAGCTCGCGGGCGTCGGTGATTTCCCCGGTGACCGCAGCGGCTACGACCATGAGGGGGCTCATGAGGACGGTGCGACCGGTCGCGCTGCCCTGCCGGCCCTTAAAGTTGCGGTTGCTGGAGCTGGCGCAGAGCTGGCGGCCCTGCAACTTGTCCGGGTTCATGGCCAGGCACATGGAACATCCAGCGCCCCGCCACTCGAAACCGGCGTCCCGGAAGATCTGGTCGATGCCCTGCTGCTCGGCGATCCTCGCGGTGATCTGGGAGCCGGGCACGCAGATCGCATGAACGCCGGGGGCTACCTTGCGCCCCTTGAGGTACTTGGCCGCCTCCTGCAGGTCGGAGAGTCGGCTGTTGGTGCAACTGCCGAGGAAGGCGACGTCGATCTTCGTGCCCCGGATGGGCTCGCCGGGCTCAAGCCCCATGTGAGCGAGGGCTTCCTCGGCGGTCGCCCTGTCCTTCTCGGGAAGATCCTCCGGACGGGGAACGTCCTGGTCGATGAAAATGGCCTGACCGGGATTGATCCCCCAGGTCACGGTCGGGGCGATGTCCTCGGCGCGGATGTGGACGACATCGTCGTAGTGGCAACCGGGATCAGAGGCAACGGCTCGCCAGCGCTCCACGGCCGCCTCCCAGTCTTTCGGAGCGTAGGGGCGTCCTTTCAAGTACTCGAAGGTGGTCTCGTCGGGGTTCACGTAGCCGCAGCGGGCCCCGCCCTCGATGGACATGTTGCATACGGTCATCCGCTCCTCCTGCGAGAAGCGGTCGAACACCTCGCCGCCATACTCGTAAGCGTAGCCGATCCCCCCGTTCACTCCGAGGGTGCGGATGATGTGCAGGATTACGTCCTTAGCGTAGACGCCCTCCGCCAGTTCACCGTCCACGTTGATCCGGCGGACCTTGAGCTTGTTCATCGCGATCGTCTGGGTGGCGAGCACGTCCCGCACCTGGCTGGTTCCGATCCCGAAGGCAATCGCCCCAAAGGCACCGTGGGTCGAGGTGTGCGAATCGCCACAGGCGATCGTCGTACCCGGCTGGGTGATCCCCTGCTCCGGCCCGATGATGTGGACGATGCCCTGCTTCCCGGAGTGCACATCGAAGAACTCAATGCCGTTCTCCTCGCAGTTCTTGCGCAGCTCCTTGATCATCGCGTCCGCGAGGCGGTCGGAATAGGGCTCCTCCCCCTCGTCGGTCGGTACGATGTGGTCCACCGTCGCGAAGGTCCGTTGCGGAAAACGAACGGGAAGCCCGAGGTCTCGCAGCATCCCGAAGGCCTGCGGACTGGTCACCTCGTGAATGAGGTGCGTGCCGATGAACAGCTGCGACCGCCCGTCCGACAGCTTCCCCACCTCGTGGGCTTCCCACACTTTCTCAAACAAGCTTTTTGGCCGCTCACTCATCCCAACACGCTGGTTTTGTTGAGAATCTCTTGCAACTCCGAAACGTCCTCACGCCATCGCCGCGATCCCGAAGTTTTTCCCCATCTCGGGTAGGGGTACGACTGCTGACGGGTTCGCCCGCAAGCGGTGAACCGACCGGAGGCACTGCGGAAGGCGCGACAATCCCATTCCCGGGGGACACGGGGATTTCTCGTGGCCACCCCAAACGCGCTGGCCGTTCCCGGTCCAACAAGGGAAGCCGGGAAGAGGTCGCAGGGGCCGTTTCTCCGAGGTGGGTTCCTGGCCGATCCCTCTCTGCTGACTCTCCCCCGCGGGATGCGTTCCGCCGCCCCCGCGAGTGCGGCCGACGGTACACGGAAGCCATGGGTGCCGCGGCAACCGAACACGGAGCGAACAATCGGGTCAACCGGGCCTACCGGGACCAACGGCGGGGAAGGACTGGCGACACCCCGACGCCCCCGGTCTCCAAGGACGGGGCAACGCCGTCGGCTTGGGCAGGGTCGGGGCTTCCCAAGGCTCTTGCCTTTAATCCGGCAGGCCGTCGGTGACCAGGGTCTTCCACGTCCCGGGATCGACCTGCCACCAGAATTGGGCACCCCCTGCTACGCTTTCCAACTCTTCGTCGGAAAGCGTGCCACGGGCCTCGTTCAATTCGGCAACTGCAATCCGGAAGCCCGCCTCCCCGGCGATCGCGACCACGGCGTTCGCATCCGCCGCGTTTCTGAGCCGCGCCTGCAGGGTGGGGTCGGCCCGGACGGCTTTCAGGAATTCAGGGAGTCCGATGCGGCTCGTCATGGTTCGAAGGGATTGAGATCAATGGGGACAGGGAGATGGCGCAGATCGCAATTAAAAACCAAGATCTGCTGTTGAAACAAACAAAATTCTTTCTTGAGGGCTGAACTCATTGGGAATCGGGTGGAAAATGTCCCGACCCCTTTCGTCGCCGGCAGGCATCTCGTTCTCTCCGCCCTTCCGACCGCGCGGATCGTAGCCCCCACCGCAGGGCTTCAAGTCCACCCTCAGGGATGAGCGATCCTGCTGGCCGTTTCCTCCGGGTTGATCGTTACAATCCCCGCGAAGAAAGCACCGGATCTTCCGCAATCCTCCCGTGCGCCGGCGAATCGTCTCCTGCAGGGAAGAGAAGTTCGTCGCGGTGCTGCTGGTTACGGCTCTCCGCTACTCTCCTCCCCTCGTTCGACAAGGGGAAAAGCGGTTGCGAGGTAGAGACCCGGAATCCGCCGCCGTCGACAAAGGACCCAGCGCCCCCCGTTCGCATGGGAATCAGCCCCGGAGGAGGCGGACTTCGCCAGATCGGCGGTCACGATGGCACAAGGGCGACCACTCCCAAAGAGTCCGGAATGGGTGTCGCTGGACCCAGTTACTTGAGCCGCGGGAACACTCCGCCACAGAACCTCCCCAACCCACCCGCAGGTCCAGCCACTCGATCAGGTCGTATCACCCGGATTCCAGCCTAGCCCCTTTGTCCCCACCCCGAGCCAAAGGGCTGGGCAGCGCCGAAAGGCGCGGCCCGGATGTGCTGAAGGCACAGAGCATGGGAGCACTGCAGAGATGGGCCGCAGGCTCAGCAGAAAGGGCTGACGAGCGCAGCATGGGCTCAATTCAACGTAAAAAACCCCGAAACCACCCCATGCCGCGGGCCCCCGCTGGCTCTCCTGCCGTGGGCCCCGCCCACTTCCATGCCGCGCCGCAGGCGCCCCTCATGCCCGCGAGCCCGCGACACCCCGGATGCCCCAAAGGCACCCCAAACCCCCACCACCCGCGCCGTCACCCCGAGCTAAAACGCAGGAAACCGCCGAAGGCGTAGCAGGGATGGGCCGTGAGGCAAAGCAGAGAAGTGTTGGAAAGCGCGGCAGAAATCTGCCGAAAGGCCCGACAGAGAAACGCCACAAGGCCAACCATAGTTGAGTTCCCCGAAAAATCTCGAACCCCTCCCCTGCCGCGGGCCCCCGCCCGCTCCCCTGCCGCGCCGTCGGCGCTCCCATGCCCACGAGCCCGCGACACCCCGGATTCCCACCGCTCCGCGCTATCACCCCAAGCCGCAGCGCAGGGCAGCGCCGAAGGCATGGTCCGGCTGTGCCGTGAGGTACAGCAGAGAAGCGCTGCAAAGCGCCGCCGGGATCTGCGGGGAGGCCCGGCTGAGAAACACCGGAAGGCGAAGCCTGGTTGAATTCCCCGCAAAAACCCGAACCCATCCCTTGCCGCGGGCCCCCGCTGGCTCCCCTGCCGCGCCGTCAGCGCTTCCATGCCCACGAGCCCGCGACACCCCGGATTCCCCAAGACAACCCGAGCCCGCGGGATTTCTGGGACCCCCGCCGCCGTGCGCCATCCCTTCGCCACCTTCCCCGGACCGAAGGGCAGGAAAGCGCCAAAGGCGCGGCATGGATCTGCCGTGAGGCACAGCAGGGAAGCGGTGGAAAGCGAGGCAGGGATCTGCCGGAAGGCCCGACAGGGAAACGCCACAAGGCCAACCATAGTTGAGTTCCCCTAAAAATCTCGAACTCATCCCAGCCGTGGGCCCCGCCCACTCCCATGCTGCACCACAGGTGCTCCCCTGCCCACGAGCCCGCAACGCCCCGGATGCCCTCAGACACCCCGACCCCCGGGACATCTCGAGACCCCCGGGACCCCCGCTACCTCGAGGACCTCGAGGTCGTTACTTGAGCATCGTCCGCCGCCAGGGCTGGGCGCCCCAGAGGGGGATGTCGACCTCCTCGACGGGGACCGCTCGCGGTGCGCCGGCCCAGCGGGCGCGGTGGCGGCGTACATAGGCCTCGGAGCCGGCGATCACCCGTCGGGCCATCGCCTCCTCGATCTC